>NZ_VFEB01000061.1:0-240738 GCF_007858795.1 Vibrio sp. T20 | reverse complement strand
TGATCAAACTCTTCAATTTAAAGTTTTGATTACCTAAATTAATAGGTGTGACTCAACGAATACTGACTTCAAAACCAATTCTCACTGTAAACTAAGATGTAATTCTAAAGCTATTACCATTCCAACAGAATGGTAATGAATTGACTGTGCCAAGTCCTAAGACTTGTATTGGTCACTCAGTTCATTGAAATCAATTTGTTACCGAAGTAACTGTTATTCCTAAGAATAACGTTTTGATATTCATCAACGAGTGCCCACACAGATTGATAGGTTTAAATTGTTAAAGAGCTTTGCTTATCGAAACTTTCTTTTTACAAAGAAACCCTTGAAAGCGGACGTGAATTCTAGCGATTTAATCTTAAGTGTCAAACACTTTTTAAAATTAATTTCTTTCGAACTTTCCGTCTTACTGACTACCGCTGAAGCCTTGTGGCGTCTGCCGTGTCAGTGAGGCGGCATTATAGAGATCATCGAAAACATGGCAACCCCTTTTTTGATAAAAATTCAAAAAACTTGCTTAAGTGGCTACTTTTACGTCAAAAGGCTCTTTCGTCGCTCAAAGCTCATACAAAAGTGGGCATATCACTTAAAATTTTGCGATTAGATCTTTCGAAAAATCCTCTATATCTAGCTCGATGCTCCATTTCTCACTCAGTTCTAAGATGTTATCTAGCGATTGCTGAACTGTTTTTATCGTCAATGTGTTGTTGTCTAGGTCGTATACCTGTTTTTGCGTGGTGTAATAGAAGTAAAGGATGGTTAATGCGTCTTGGTCGCCTTGCTCAGCTTTGGGTTGAATACGCTTGAGCTTGCGATAGATTTGATTATGGATTTGTTTAAGGTTCCACACATAAAGTGCTTCTTTGAAGTAATCATGCCCTTTTACACGACTCGCGATAAATGCATTCAATGCGACTGATAAGATCACACCTAATACGTTTAAGTGGAAATTACCTGTCGATTCGCCTGCGATTGATTGTCCTGAACCGAATAGGTCAATCAGTATGGTTCCGAATACAATGGCGAACACGGCGAGTGAACCAACCAACGAAACCAACAGCAGGTTCATCTTCTTTCTGTATTCTTCTTTATTGATCTTCTGTAACTTCATCGACTACTTCCTTCTGCAAGCCACCTAATAATTTGCGCATACTATCTACGTAAACATTGGGTCGCTTCAACCCTTACCATCTTGTAATGTGGTCATTCTCTATTTAATACGCAGAGTTCTTCTGGTTGGCGCTGTACGCAACTCTATTTGACTTCATTAATAGAAAAGAGTTACATACCGCCACAATTTTGGTTATTCATCAATTCATGTTGATAAAGCCCGTTTCGCTTTATCACATACTGACAAGGTACATTCCATGCGTTCATTTGTATTACGCGCTCGCGCAGCCCCTACAGAGAGCAAACTTATCTTAGAAGGTGTTGGGCAAGATGCTCATACTGAGATTCTGGCTCATACTCTGATGAACACGATCTTCGTTGCTCAATCTCACCGTGAGAATGTCACCGTACACCTTGTATTAGAAAGTACTAAAGACTTTTCACGTACGATTACATTTGATTCAAACGAGATCACCAACATTGGTGGCTTCCACGAGTCGGCATTGTTGTCAGCGGTAGTAAGAGCGGTTGATGCATCTCAAGGTATGACAAAAGAACAGACACGTCAGGTTGAACCGGGCATCACTGTTCGTACGATGAGTTTTGAAAAGCTGGTTAAAGAGCTAGCTGAAGACCACCAGCTGTACATGATGGATAAGAAAGGTGACTTTATCCGTGATGCAGAGATTGCTGAAAACCCATGTTTCCTTCTGACTGACCACATCCCTATGCCGAAGAAGAGCTACAACAGCTTAAAGCGTCTGGGAACAGAGAAAATCAGTTTAGGTCCAAACATGTTGTTCGCTTCTCAGTGTGTCGTGTTGATCAACAATGAGCTTGATATTCGCGGTTTCTAACTCGAAAGACACAATCACATTTAACAAAACAAAGTGAACAAAGCCCGGTTATGCGCCGGGCTTTTGATTTTTTGGATACAGAGAATCACTTCTAGTTTATCACTAGCTTGACCCGTCACATCAGATCTCGCATTAACGTCTCATATTGTTCAGACACCAATAACACCAGATGATTAAGCTCTTTTGCATCTTCCTCTGCCAATAAAAGTTGCCAATCTGCCTGTTGACCACTTTCATCTCGCCCAAGCACTTTAGTCTTCCCTTTTTCAGCTTCAAAGTACAAGTGATTAAAGTCGGTATCATGATGTTCATGAGACTCTAAAATCTCAAACTCTAAATTTCCGGTTGGCTTTACTTGAATGTGGGCATGAAAATGTTGCTGATTCTGTAACTCATATTCCCTATGTATTGCGAATATACTCCCTCCTATAAACTTCAATCTAAGCTCGTAAGCGATCTGTTATAAGTTACCCGCAATTCAAAGGTTGCCACTGAACAGCAAGTATCTATACAAAGTGTAGGCTTCAGATTTCGGTACTAGAGCAAAATCAGCCTGCTGTTTGATACTAGACAAAATAGTGTTGAGTATTGTGACACTTCGATTGATCTTTCTTGACGGGTATACCTGAGCTCAAGAGCCTAATAGAAATGACCAAACAACCAATTTATAAAACTTGCGCTTCGTTCCATTTCTACTGTCTGTTGGTCTGACCTTTGCGAATAAATAGACATTTCTCTCCAACCTTTTGATTCGACAGTTATACTTCCGATAAATCCGGTGAATTAATTTAAGGGAATGTATGTCAATTTTTACCGTATTCTTCTGTGGAACAGGATCCAACTCAGAAGACAACAATCACAAAAACTATGTTTCTGGCGAATTGATTTCGACGTTAGCAAAGAATGCAACGGGCAGAGACATGATTGACTACATTCAAGTGGATGGGGTTGGTAGTGGCAATCAGAACGAATGGTTGAAGCAAGGCAAAGATGACACCTACTCTGCAGTGAGAGGAACACTGCTGGGCAAAGGCATTGATAGCAATATGCGCCATGTTCTGAATATCTTGCGTGGAAACCAACAAGATAAGAATGACTATATGAAGCGAGCGAAAGGACTGCTCAGTGAATCTCGCCCTGCAAAATCGGCTTGGCCTTTTGCAACCAACCAGAAATACCAAGATTGGTTGAAAGATTCACAAGAATTAGCCGCTGACCTAAAACACGGTATGGCAGCGCGCCAACAGAACATCGCGATTGAGCGCCAAAGTAAACCGATTAGCCAAGTGAACATCGTGGGCTGGAGCCGAGGTGGTGTAAGTTGCTTTGAATTGGCGAACCGTATGCTCAAAGATCCCGAACTTAGCCACATCCCAGTTAACATCTTTGCTTGTGATCCCGTACCCGGAGGGATGAACGCATTCAAGGATTACAAATCACTCGGTAAAAACGTTAAACAAATAGTATGTGTTTTCTCGGAAGACGAACGCTCACTCGCTTTTAAAGCAAGAATGCCCCGCTTGTCCCCTTCAACTAAATACTACACAACCTACATGCCTGGTCGACACGGCACTTTGGTAGGTAATGCCAATACCTCTGGCGGAAGCAAAGGTGCAGGATTACTCACTGGCCCCGGCCTTGTCACAAGAGACTTCATGGAGAAGGTCTTAACAGGTTGGGGAACCCAGCTTAAAGCGAGTACAACATTGAACTTCTCCCGACAACGCATCATCGAGTTATACGAGCAGATGCGCAGTCACGAAGAGTACTTCAATAAAATGCACGGCATGACTTACACTGCGAAAAACCGACTGTTATGGACAAGCAAAGATCGAATCGGTCAGCAGAGAGAACGCCGCTACGGTATTCCAATGTATCGTTTTCAGTTTCCCGGCATAACCAACAACTACGGCGATGCGATTAATCGTCACCACTGTGATGTATTAGCGACTAATGCTTTCGCAGCACACGGTACTTCGGCGGCACTACCAAACCCAGTCTGATACGTATGGTTTGTTAAACTCATTTCAGGTCGGGACAACCCAAACAAAAAAAGAGCTCAACTAAGTGAGCTCTTTTTTATTATCTGTATCTTGTTATCAATCGGGTTATCGAGGAATCAGACCTGATTAACCAAAGATGAAGCTGTATAGGAAGCCTGCACCCATCGCCATGCTTAGGATAACGAATAGGAATGCTGCAATCATTTGGTTTTTGAAGATTGATTTAAGCAGGATAACTTCAGTCAAACTTGCACCCGCACTACCAATGATCAATGCCATTACCGAACCTAACGCCATACCTTTCTGAACTAGAGCAGCACTTAGTGGGATGACCGCTTCAGCACGAATGTACAGTGGAATACCAATCACAGCCGCTACGGGAATCGCGTACCACATACCTTCACCAGCGTACTCTGCAATTAGGTCTGTAGGAATGAAGCCATAGATGAATGAACCAATCGCGATACCCATCATTAGGTAAGGGAAAACTTGTTTGAAGTCTTTCCAAGTTGAGAACCAAATTCTCATCCAACGGCTAGGCTCTTTCTTCTCTACGATTTCAGCAGTTGCGCTTCCACCCGCTGAGCAGCATGAAACAGTAACTTGTGGCTCTTCTTTTTTAGAATCGCAGCAAGATGTCTCTTTCGCCATTACCGGTGCAGGCTCACCACATGCACTTGTGCCACATGAAGATTCAGCTTTTACTGGTGCTGCTTTCTTAGGAGCAGAGTCACCGCAGCTAGTACCACAGCTTGAAGAAGAACCTGTTGATTCATACGCTTCTGCTTTTACGTAACGCTCAAAACCTAGTTTTTCTAGTGCGTAACCTGCCACTACCGATACCGTCATTGCTACTAGGAAGTAGAACACCGCCACTTGCCAGCCGAACGTAATCACGAACAAACCAATGATCACAGGGTTCAATAGTGGGCTACCGAATAGGAACACCATCATTGGACCGAAACCCGCTCGAGCACGCAGCAATCCTTTTAAGAAAGGAATGGTCGAACATGAACAGAAAGGTGTAATCGCACCCAGTAGCGCTGCAACCACATAACCCTTACCGTTACGCGAGCTCAGAATAGATTGAATCTTCTCTGGTGTAAGAAACTCTTGGAGAATCCCAACAATGTAGCTGATCGCCAAGAAAAGGATGATTAGCTCTACTGCTAAGAAAGCGAACATATCAAGTGCGTCTTTTAGCATTGTTAACATTTCATTGCTCATAATTAACTCCAAACTGGATTGAAGGCCGGACTCTATGAGGAAAGTAACCAACCCTTAATTTCGAATATTCTCGAATTATAGAAATATTTAGTAACAGATCAAGCTTTATTTCGATAAAAATCGAATTGAATTTCAAAAGAACGGATTTTCAATGACTTACATAATCACGCTTTTTACATTTGTATTTGGGATACATTTCGACTATTATCGAAATTAAATCTTGAGGAGTTAATATGAACTTAGAAGTCGTTGCGAAAGCACTTAAAGAGTTGGGGCACCCTATCCGCCTAACTATCTATAAGAGTGTCGTTAAAGCTGGCTACCAAGGCATTGCAGTTGGCGGCCTACAAGAAGAACTCGGTATCCCCGGTTCTACCTTGTCTCACCACATTTCAAGCCTAGCGTCGGCAGGCCTAATCAGCCAAAGACGTGAGGGAAGAACCTTATTCTGCGTGGCAGAGTATGAATGCCTAGAAGGCGTGATTGATTTCTTACAAGACGAGTGTTGCGTGAATGAACAGTGCAACTGATGCACCTTTGAACGGGACACCTTTGAATAGGGCTTCTTTGGACTTAGAACAGGTTTGGGCTGAGTACCAACAAGCGTTAAAGTCTTTTTTGCACTCTAAGGTCAACAACGCTGCTGACGTCGACGACTTGCTTCAAGAGATCTTGATTAAGACGTATCAAAATTTAGACAAAGTCCAAGATGCAAGCAGTGTGAAATCATGGCTATTCCAATTAGCTAATCACACGATCATCGACTTCTACCGTAAACATGCTCGCCAACAGCGTGACAGCCAAATTGATGCTGAAGATCTCTGGTTTGCCGATTTAGACCATGACTCTGAGTTTAAACAAAAGCTGTCGTTGTGTATTGAGCCGTTTATTCAAGCATTACCAGAACAAAGTTCATCGCTACTGCTTGCTGTTGATATCAAAGGCCAGAGCCAGAAAGAGATCGCAGAAGCACAAAACATAAGCTATTCAACGGTGAAGTCTCGCGTTCAGAAAAGTCGTGGCGATCTTAAGAACCTATTCGAACAGTGCTGCAATTTGTCACTGGATAAGCAAGGCAATGTGATTGATTGTGAGCTCAAGTCGGACGCCGATTGCGGTAAGTGCCAATAGAAGTACTGATAGGAACTAGCTCAAACCCATTATTTGAATAGAACAAAGCCAGCAATTGATGCTGGCTTTGTTCTATTCATAATCTGTAAGTCACTTTGCTTAAGCTAGCCTAGTGTTTGAGCGAAACTAGTGCTTATGTGAACTTAGCTACGCGGCTTCCGCTTTGACGACCGGTTGATAGCGCCCCGGTTTATGGTTCATCGCCAAAATCAAGTTGGTGACTATCGCACCCAGTACAGACAACAGAACCAATGACACATCAACGATAAACAGTGACAGCACAACAATCGTACAGTCTAGTGCCATCTGAACCTTACCCGCTCGAATTCCAAAACGTTCTTGTAAGAACAACGCCAGAATATTGAAGCCACCCAAGCTCATCTTGTGACGGAAGATCACCAACATGCCCGTACCAATTAATCCGCCGCCAAGTAATGCTGCATACAATGCATGGATTTCGGCAATCTGAATCACGTGATACAAATGATCCACAGCGAACGAAACAATCGAAACGGCAATAAAGGTATTGATAGTGAAGCGCCACCCCATACGAGCGACCGACAAAATATAGAAAGGTAAGTTAAGTGCGAAGAACACTTGGCCAAAGCTCAAGTCTGTCACTTTGGTAATGAAGATAGCTAGACCAGCCGTGCCTCCGGTAAGCAGACCGACCTGATTGAAAAAGATAACGCCGAGTGATACCAATGCGCTACCTAAGATCAGCGCCAGTAAGTTTTCGCGAAGGTTATGGTCTTTATCCATGTGAATGACTCTCCCTGAATCTTTTAACATCGCGTTTCAGTCAGTTGAAACGATTTACGCCCAAATTTACGATGTTTGACAGATAAGTCGAGTGAACAGCCGAACTTGTGAGGTGATTAGTTTGTATATTAGTTTTTACAGTTTTGTGAAATACCTCAATAAAGCAATCAGTTACGAACATGAAATTAAGTATCAATTCTGAATTATAGGCTTCTATCGCTGAATCAGTTAGCTTAGCGTTTTCCTATTTATTGGTCATGTTTCATCCCAATTCCAGCGACACATAAAACCGTGCATATATCTATGCATAAAACGCATAGACTAAATCACAAATGGTCATTTGATACATATCTCACTCGTCATTATGATGCGCGACTTCTTACAACACAGAGCGCATGTAAACACCTTATGTTTTCACAATCTCTTTTTGCCCAACTGGCTAGAATGACGTTATTCCTCGTCATTAGTTTGGTTATTGTGCATCACAGTCAGCCATTGATTGATCTCTTGGCTCAGCATGCCGTAAGCAGTGGTTGCCACCAGCAGTCAGGGCATGATCATTCTGGGCACGAACACCACCATGAGATGACTGACCAACACATTTCAGCGCAAGACCACTCACATCACCACCATTAATTTAAGAGTATTAGAATGAGCATTTTCCGTTTTCCTTTACTGGTATGGCTTGGGATCGGCACACTTATTATCAGTCTAGGGATCAGACAATCATTCGGCATTTTCATGATGCCTATTTCAGAGCACTTCGGCACGGGTCGAGAGTTTTTCAGTTTCGCTATAGCTCTACAAAACCTGTTGTTTGGTGTGTTCCAACCTTTTGTTGGTATGGCCGCTGACAAATGGGGAGCAAGACGCATCATTATTGCTGGCGCATGTGCTTACGGTTTGGGTTTACTTCTTACCTCAATTTCTACCGAATCAAGCATGCTTTACGTTTCACTAGGCGCACTGGTTGGCCTTGGATTAAGTGCGACAAGTTACGTGATCGTGTTGGGCGCAGTAGCAAAAGTAGTACCTGCGGAGCACGCGGCTAAGGCGTTTGGTTTAACCACGGCTGCCGGTTCATTTGGTATGTTCGCGGTGATTCCGGGCGCGCAATACATGTTGAACGAATTTGACTGGCAGAGTGCAATGCAAGTGTTTGGCGTATTGTGTTGCTTGATGATCTCTTTTGCACTGTTCATGCGTGCGCCAAAAGTGGCATCAAACAAACAGGCACAAGCAGAAGACAATCAAACATTGAAAGAAGCGCTGTCTGAAGCGTTCTCTAACAAGAGTTACTGGTTGATTCACGCTGGCTTCTTCGTGTGTGGCTTCCACGTGATGTTTATCGCAACGCACTTACCAAGTTACTTAGCGGATAAGAACTTGCCTGCGAGCAGTGCAGCGATGGCACTAGCTTATGTCGGTATCTTCAACATCTTCGGATCTTACTTCTGGGGTGTAATGGGCGATAAGTTCAGCAAGCGTCACGTAATGTCAGCACTGTATTTAGTGCGCACTGTGGTTATTGGTGCGTTTGTGACTCTGCCAGTAACGGAATCAACCGCAGCAATCTTTGGTGCGGCCATTGGTTTCTGTTGGCTAGGTACAGTACCGCTAACTTCTGGCTTAGTTCGTCAGATCTTCGGTGCACGCTACCTATCGACTTTGTATGGCTTGGTGTTCTTTACTCACCAAGTGGGTAGCTTCTTAGGCGCTTGGGTTGGTGGTCGTATTTACGATTACTACGGTTCTTACGAGCCAATTTGGTGGTCGACGGTGGTATTGGCATTTGCAGCAGCGCTTATCCATTTACCAATCAATGACAAGCCGATTGAGCGCATCAAATTGGCAATGGCTTAACATTTAACGCTGACTCCCCCAGCAGCGAAAACGATAAGCAATCCAATAAGAGAGTGGATATTGAAAGGAGCGCATCCCGAGATATTCACTCTCTTTTTTATTGGGCGTTGAAATCGAAATTATAACTAGCGAAACTTGCATAAACCTCAATGAATAATAAGACTATTCCTGCCATTTTACTTTATAGTATTCGTTCTCCCCTTTTGAACTTATCCGCAGGCTTATGGAATACCTAGATCAGACCGCTCTTATCGCGATGGCACTCATTTTTGTCGGCTCGTTTGTACAAACAGCAATCGGCTTTGGCTTGGCTATTGTGGCTGCCCCGTTGTTGTTTTTGGTCTCACCTGACTATGTACCCGCGCCTATCTGCCTTGTTGGTCTGTTCATTTCTGTATTCAACGCGTTTAAACACCGAGCAAATATCTCTATTGGTGGATTGAAAATCGCACTATTAGGCCGAATTCCCGGTTCACTGGTAGGCGGTGCTTTGTTGGTGATGGTATCAACAAGCGTTTTGTCACTGTGGTTAGGCTTGTTGGTTGTATTCGCGGTGATTGTTAGTTTGCTTCCGTTTAGGTTAGAACCGACGCCTACTAAAATGGGCATCGCTGGGTTCTTCTCAGGCTTCTTCGGTACTAGTTCAGGCATTGGTGGTCCACCTATGGCACTCCTTCTTCAACACCAAGATGCGAATCAGCTTCGCGGCAACCTTTCTGCATTCTTTGTGTTTAGTTCTATCATTTCATTACTGGTACAGATCCCCATTGGCTTCTTCACGATGCACCATTTGATCATCACAATCCCGTTACTGCCTGCGGCTTGGCTGGGTTACAAAGTGGCGTTAATGACCACGCAAAGCATTCCTAAAGAAAAGATACGCATTGGTTCTTTGTTGCTATGTTCTATCAGTGGCTTTACGGCAATCTGGCAGGGTTTAGCTGGCTAGTTATTGGCGATAAAGACGAGAAGAACAAAGACATCTTAGAAAACCAACACAAACACCCAATCGATAAAAGGACGTTCTATGACTTACGACGAATTCAATGCCTTCTGCGAGTCACAACCTGCCACCAGCTATGTAATGCAGTGGAATAACTCTCACGTTTGGAAAGTGGGTGGGAAAGTGTTTGCGATTGGTGGTTGGGGGCCGAACGACGAGCCTGCATTTATCTTCAAGGCGTCCGATCAGAATTTCGATTTTCTCAAAGAAGAGCCAGGCTATAAACCTGCGCCCTACTTTGCTTCACGTGGTATGAAATGGATTCAACTTTTTGAAAGCACACCAGAAAGGGACGAGGAGCTGAGATACTACCTCACGGAGTCACACCGAATTGTCTCTTTAGGACTAACCAAAAAGAAACAAGCAGAACTCGGGCTCAATCAGTAGCCAAAATTTCTGCTTGTTAAACGCTTACTTCAGATTCAAATGCGGCTTAAGAGCGAAGCAGATATTAAAAACACTGCTCTTTGAACTTAGGTCGATCTTAAGAACTTAGGCAATAAAGGCTCGATTTTCTGCGTTGGAACCACTGGCACCAATAGATAGATAAGACCAGCAAAGGCGATAGACGCCGCCAAGTCTTCAGGTCGATGCATGCCAAGCCAAACTCGGCTATAAGCAACGCCACCAGCCCAAACCAGCAAACCGCCCACTAAGTAAAAACGTTTCGCTTCTAGGAACAAGCCGCCAAAGAACACCAGACACACGCCAACGAAAATCATGTGCCCAGATGGGAAAGAATAGTCAGTTTCACCCAACCAGTGACGCGTTCGCCACTCACTCACCTTATCTTGCACAGATGCAATCGCTGCGTTCTTTTCTACCAATGGCAGTTCGTAAAACAGCTCTGGCATTTCAACAACTTCTTGCGTCACCAAATACTCAGAATAAGGACGGGGGCTTTCTGTAGAATGCTTTAAGAAGGTTTTTGCTGCAAAGCTGAGAACCAACAACAAGCCGAGCTGCAAACAAAGGCTGATCAGCTTAGCTTTGGAAAATTTCATCGTGAGCAAAACTAAAGACAAAACAGCTAGCGTTACCAAGAACCCTTGATTACCTGCTGAGTAAGTCACGAACGTCATAAAGGCGCCATAGAAAGGCAAAACCGCACTTCCAAGGTCGAAGTCGGATCCAAAGATCAAAAAGGGTACGAGGGAATACAAGCTTAGAACAAGCAGTAATAAGCCTTTGGATTTGTTAGAGAACAGAGAAGTCATGGCTAAAATCTTTTAGATGAAGTGGTCGGATGCTATCGCAGCTTAGCATCGTCAATATCAATTTTATGTCAAAACGGTCAGTAAGCCGTCATGGTGTAACGATATTCGATTAATAGACCTATCGAGTATTGATTCGGTGAACAGCCACGCCAACACCAATAACATTCAACATCCACTTATGTTCATAGAGAAAGCAAAGGCCACTGAAACCAGACGAGACAAAGGCATCACCCCACTAAAGACTGCCTGACGCGTTCTGCTGATAAAGTGAACACTTACCGGGTTATACGGCCAGAATCTTAAAAACTTTGCTGTCAGTCCTTTAAATCCACTATTGAAAGGATTACCATCTGGTCTGCTTTCAAAAGCAAAACAGATTATTAATTTTTATTCTCAGGGCGGGGCGAAATTCCCCACCGGCGGTATGTCCTTAGCAAAATCTAAAGATAAGCCCGCGAGCGCTCGATTCGTCGAGGTCAGCAGATCTGGTGAGATGCCAGAGCCGACGGTCATAGTCCGGATGAGAGAGAATGAAAACACACTCGTTTAAGTTGGAAAGGCGCGCCCATTTATTGGGTTCATGCCTCCAACTTAGACGGGTGCATTTCGTTTTGGATAAAACCATAATGAGCTAAAGCCTCTTGTAATGAGTAGGCTTTGTTGTGCTCGGTTGAGATCCCTCATACAGCCCTGATTCTGGTGATATTTTAGGAGTTTAACCATGAATCAGTCTTCACTACTTGCCGAATTTGGCGAACCAATCACTCGCGTTGAAAACGCACTGCAAGCTCTACGCGAAGGTCGTGGCGTACTTTTACTCGATGATGAAGATCGCGAGAACGAAGGCGACATCATCTACTCAGTAGAACACCTAACGAATGCTCAAATGGCGCTTATGATCCGCGAATGCAGCGGCATTGTGTGCCTATGTCTAACCGATGAGCAAGCAAACCAACTTGAACTTCCACCTATGGTTGTTGATAACAACAGCGCAAACCAAACTGCGTTTACTGTCACTATCGAAGCAAAAGTTGGCGTAACAACAGGTGTTTCTGCCGCTGACCGTGTAACAACGATCAAGACAGCTGCAAACCCAACAGCTAAGCCTACTGACCTTGCTCGCCCTGGCCACGTATTCCCATTACGTGCGCGTAAAGGTGGCGTACTTGCTCGCCGCGGTCACACCGAAGGCACTGTGGATCTTATGCAAATGGCTGGTCTTCAATCAGCAGGCGTACTGTGTGAAGTAACCAACCCAGACGGCACGATGGCAAAAGCGCCAGAGATCGTGGCTTTCGGTAAAATGCACAACATGCCAGTACTGACCATTGAAGATATGGTGATGTACCGCACTGAGTTCGACCTCAAGCTTGCTTAACGTTTAACCCTCAATGCTAAACACTTAGCACTGAAGGTAAAGAAACTCAGAAATGAATATTGAAAGGCTTCATTCTTACTGCTTTTTCTAGTTAAAAGCATAAAGGGTGAGGCCTTTTTCATTTCCGTATTTTGAGACGAGTCAACGATGGATCTCTCTACTTATCGGAACCTTCCCAGTTTAATCACTTAGAAAAGCGTAACCTCTCAAAAAATTCTGCAAAATATGAGAAACATTCACTCGAATGGTGAAGTCATGCACCATTATTGGTCATTCATAATTACAAAAAAAACATAACTCACTGAAATATAACACTTATTGATTTTGGCACGGTGTCTGCACTACCACTAAGTAGGTATGCAGATATTAGGAGTTGGATATGTTTGTAGTTATTTCAGTAGGTTTATCGATTGCAGTGCTTGCTGCACTGTTTCACTTTTCAAAAAAGAGACAAACAGCACTATCACATAGGTTCGAAACCTTGGTTCTGCTGAGAAAGTTATTGTTGTTATCACGCAAACATCGCGCGGCAACGCATTACGCTCTGGCTTATAAATTATCTAGCGACTCGATTCGCAAAGTGAATAAAATTTACGACAACATACTTGAGGTGTCTGAACTGCTTCAATCCCATGTGTCGTTCGATAGCCGTCCTATGTATCGCATCTATCACCTCAAGCTCATCGCCATGCACAGCGACTGGCAAAACCGTAGCTTGGTACGTAACCAATCAATTCATGGCAAAACGATTCGTCACAGCATGTTCTTGATGGATGAAGTGATGATCATCTGGCTGATTCAGTCTGAACGCGAAGACATGAGCCGTGAATACCACATGAATTGGCAACAGATCTTAGACTGCATGGATATTCTGACCAAGTTACGAATGTCTATCCCTGGAATAGAAAAGGCAGATATGGAGAAGCCTGAGGAGTATGCGAGATTCAAATTCTACGCCTCTCAGACACACAGAAAACTCAACCAATTATCGATTATCTGCCCGATTAGCAGTGGCTCACCGATTTGTACACGTGCGATGCATGCACTCACAGAGATCGCATCAAGCAACGAAGCGACCCAACCGGCAGATAGCATGTACGAATTAACCAGTGATATCTCTAGCGTCGTGTCGCAAGTCTATGACCAAGTATTATCCGACATTACTAGAAGCTTGTATCAGCCTTTACCAGACACCAATGAAAAGGTGATAAATACCCGATTATCCGTACATCATTACATTTAAAGACTTCGTGAGAGGAGAGCGTGCTGGAACTCTGAATTATTGAGTTCAAATCCGATATCACCTTTGATATCGGATTTTTGTATTTATATGTTTATGCCTTGTGTACTTGTGTACTTGTGTACTTAAGATATATGACCTCAAACATCCCCAGACTTAATATCGCTAGACCAAGCTTCTGCTGCAAAATCAATGAACTGACGAACAATAGGAAGCTGATAACTGCGAGATAGGTACACTGCCCAAAGCACGCTACTCGGTGAAACAAAATCATCCAAAACTCGTTTCAATTTACCATCTGCAATCAATGGATTCGCTAAATCACAAGGTAAGCGAACTATCCCTTTTCCATGCTGTGCGGCGCGAGTTAATACTCCAACATCATTGGCCTTAATGGTGCCAGACACCTCAACCGAATAGTGCTGGTTATCCTTAACGAAATCCCACTTAGAAACACTCAAATGGCGAAAGCAGTTATGCTGTCGAAGTGCTTCGACCGTTTCAGGTTCTCCGTGCTTGTCTAGGTAGACTTGAGAGGCACACACCACTGAATCAATTTCCATTAGCTTTCGAGCAATCAAGTTATCGTCAGGTTGATCCGTATAGCGAAGGGCAATATCGATTCTTTCATCCACCAGCTGCGCAAAACGGTCTGAGGCAAACAGCTCGACCGTGATATTAGGGTGAAGCTCAGTGAATTGCTCAACCACATCCAACAGCATGTTTTGAGTTAAACCAATCGGCGCTGCAATTCGAATTACCCCTGAAAGATCGTCGATTTGATTGAGTGAAGTGACTTCTAGCTCTGCGGTTTCATGGAGAATTTTTTCGCAACGTTGCAACGCAATCTCTCCTGCCGCAGTCAAACTTACCTTACGAGTGGTCCTGTGCAGTAGCCTTTGTTTTAGCCACCCTTCGATCTCTTGAACATGACGTGAAACCTGTAATCGGCTCATGTCCAAATGCTCTGCTGCTTGAGTGAAACTGGCACAATTTGCGACTTCAACAAAACTGCGCATCGCCGTCAATCTATCCATCACACTTTCCCTTATCCACTGAACCAAGCCTATTAGGTAACTATATAGATACAATCTACATCATTTTTCGATATTTATCGCAACCTAGTGAGCTATTAGACTGCAATGGCTGTCGAGAAAACGACTCAATAAATTAGATAATTGGAGAGACATTATGAAAATTGCAGTATTAGGCGCATCAGGTTGGATTGGTAATAACATTGCTCAAGAAGCTCAATCTCGTGGTCACGACGTGGTTGCTGTTGTAAGAGATGCAAGCCGTGTAGAAATGAACAATGTTGAGGTTCGTTCATTTGATTTACAAGATGAAGCAGCAAGCCTTGCAACCGCACTATCCGGCGTTGATGCAGTAATCACTTCGATTGGCGGACGTACTTTGGGTAATCACGACATCGTAAAAAACACAGCAACTAAGCTGCTTGAGACACTGCCAAGCATTGGTATCGAGCGCCTACTTTGGGTTGGCGGTGCAGGTTCATTAGAAGTGGCACCAAACGTACCGTTAGTGACCGTTCCTGACTTCCCAGCAGATTACAAAAACGAAGCACTAGCACAGGGTGAAGCTCTTGAAGTGTTCAAGCAATCAAACAGCGAGGTTAACTGGACGTTTGTTAGCCCTGCAGCAGAAATTTTCCCGGGCGATAAGCTATCAACCTACCGCACAGGTGGTGATCAGCTGCTCACCGACGAAGATGGCAACAGCAAAATTTCAGTCAGCGACTACGCGATTGCGATGATTGATGAGCTCGAAGTTGGCAAGTTCCCACGTCAACGTATTGGTGTCGCTTACTAGTCAATTCATATATAAAAACTAAAAAAGCCGCTTGTTCACAACAATGCGGCTTTCTCATCTTTATATTGAGCATTCCTTTAATCCAATGGCAAGTGACCCGTTTTCACTAGGATAACCGTCTCTTCTTCCACATAAGGGAAATGCTCGCTCATATGAGGGCTACGCATCCAAGTGTGTTTTGGATACACGCCATGTTCATCTTTAAAAGTGCCTGACAACACAAAGATCTCTTCACCACCAAAATGACGGTGTGGCTGAAAGCGCTCACCAACGGGCCATTTCACCAAGGCCACATTTTCGTGCTCAAAACCATGTAGCGGCATCACTTGTAAGCCACCGATGCCCGGAAGCCATTCCGTTTCTAGGGTATTGATACGAACTTGAGTTAAGTCTCTCGCATCAAACTGATTAAGCTTCACCAAGATCGTGCAGCCATCTTTGCTTGATGGAGAATGCGCACTGCCCGGGGGATTACGGATATAAGTTCCCGCAGGGAAATCTCCAGTTTCATCTGAGAACACACCCTCTAATACGAATATCTCTTCGCCTTGCGGATGCGGATGCTCAGAAAACGAAGATTCAGGATCGTACTTCACAACACTGGTCGTGTGGCCCGATTCTTTCTCTTCTCTTTCAAGCGGCTTACGCCAAACCCCTTTGGCAGGGCTTGCAATCCAGTCTAATGATTCGGTTTCAATAACCAGCTTTTCTGAAAAGTCCATGTTGAACATAATGGCGACCTTACTCTTGTTATCGTTTTAATTGTTCTTATTATCTTTCTAGCTTTTATTCTACGCGAATACTCATCAAGGAGGCCATCTCGCTGCTATTTTTCCTACGCGACAGCCACCTAAAAGAATCCTAATTAATTGCGACCAGCAATCACGCCGCCATCAACATCCCAGATTGCACCCGTTACCCAATCTGCACTGTCTGACAATAAGAAAGAGATGCTATTGGCGATGTCTTTCGGCAAACCTACTCGACCAATAGGGTGGAACGCATTAAAGCCTTCTAACGCTTGATCCACTTCTTCCGGTTTAATGAAAGATTCGTAAATCGGCGTTTTAACCACAGCCGGAGACACCGCATTTACACGAATGTTGTATTCAGCCAGTTCCATTGCCATGTGCTGTGTTAATGCGTGTAAGCCAGCTTTAGCCATTGAATAGGCAGAAGATGGCGTCGCTTTGATTGCCTGCTTACCCCACATAGAGCCAACGTTAACCACACTGCCACCGCCGTTCTTGATCATCAATTTACTTATCGCTTGAGTGATGAAGAAGGTTGCTTTATTGAGCTGCATGTATTGCTCGTAATCAGATTCTTGATGCTCGATAAACGCTTTAGGGTTGAAGTAGCCAGCCGCATTAACAAGGTAACCAATACCCTCTTCAAGCGACTCTAGATGCGCAATGAGATTAGCTACACTCGCATCATCATAAAGGTTAGCTTGCCAACCCGAAGCGTGACCGAGCGATTGTAGTTCTGACACCGCTTTATCTAACTTAGTTGGGTTATTGCCGACAACCAACACATGGATGTTTTGAGCGACTAACTGCTTCGCTGTTTCAAAGCCCATACCACTTGTGCCACCGATTACTACTGCAATACCATTTTTAGTGAAGTTCATTTTGTTATCTCCTAAGTCATGTGAACGTGGTAATCTTAGGCCTTGAACTAACACTATGAATAGTAAGTACAAATCGGTTAGGTAGGTACTTATTGGTACATCTTTATGAAAAATCAGGAAAACTTTTTTTCAAGAAAATCAGCACCAGAGCGCTCAGCTCGTATGGTGGAAACCATCTATGGTTGTAAATGGTCGCTAACAGTTTACCAATTACTGGCAAATGGCATTAATCGCCCCGGTGAAATGGTGCGCTCAGTAGAAGGGCTATCGACCAAGGTGTTGAATGAATGTTTGAAGCGAAATGTAGAATTCGGGATTTTAGATAAGCAAATGTTCAACGAACTGCCACCAAGAGTTGAATACCAAGTGACGCCGTTCGGCGAGAAATTCTTACTGATTTTGGACCAGCTGGAAAACCTACAAAACGAAATCGACGAGATGTAAGTTCGAACCAGTCCAACTATTGTCAAAAAACGGAAGACAAAAGAAGGAAGACGGAAAACAGCACGCAGCACTTAACTGACTGGCATTTGCTCAAAGCGACCTTTTACGAAATCAATGAAGGTTCGAATTCGGCTTGGTTGATAGCGGTCTCGATGGTAGATCGCTGAAAAATCGACTTTAGGCACCACCCACTCATCAAACACTTGCAGCAATTGCCCGTCGTTCAGTTCTTGTAAGCAATAGATGGTTGGAACACGAATAATCCCATTACCCGACTTCGCGCCTTGCACCAACACTCGGCCATTTTTACATTGCAGTCTGCCCGTCACATGCACATCGACGGTTTTCTTGGTGTCATCTAGCGCTTGAAAGCTCCACTTACGCACCGAGCCGGTTAAGCAATCATGATGGATGAGGTCTTTGGGGTGACTAGGCTTTCCTTTACGAGCAAAGTACTCTGGGCTCGCGAGTGTTCCCATCTCAATGTCCAGAAGCTTTCTTGCGATAAACCCTGCATCTTCCAAGCTCCCCATGCGAAAAGCGATATCGAAAGCGTCTTCAATCAGATCAACTCGGTTACTACTAAAATCAAGACTGATGCTGATGTCTGGGTAGAGCTGCATAAACTCATTGACCAGATCCGCGATGATCACCTCACCAAGATAACCACCGACACAGTTTACTTTTATATCGCCACGTACTTCTTCGACATCATCCACTGCAGCAATCAGAGCTTGGTCTATATTATCTAAGGCTTGTTCACATCTCGCGTACAGATCTTGCCCCGCGTGAGTCAGCCTTAAGGTTCGAGTAGTGCGGATAAACAGAGTGACTCCCATTTGCTTTTCTAGGCTACTTACTTGGCGTGACACGTGGGAGCGCGACACATCAAGCTCCTCCGCTGCTTTAGTGAAGTTACCTAAACGAGCGATAAGCACGAAAGAACGAATGTCAGACAGGTTAATTTGATTGAGCATGGTCGCCAGCTTACTTGTGAAATTTAAAAGTGATGAAGCTATAGAGTTATGACGCTATAAAGTGAACACCTTTATTGTTGCACCACAGCAACAGTGTTTCAAGTAAAGCGCTATATATCAACAATGCTATTTTCCTTAATATACCTCCATCGCAACGAAGCAAGGCAACAAGCACTTGATTCGAAGGCACTTAAACAACACGTCGTAGCCAACCGACGCAATAAAAGTACAGAGGAAATAAAATGAAAAAACTAATCGTAATTACTGGTGCAAGCTCTGGTATTGGTGAAGCAATCGCTCGTCGTCTAAGCGATGAAGGTCACCCTCTGCTACTTTTAGCTCGTCGTGTTGACCGCCTTGAAGCGCTGAACCTACCAAACTCTCTATCAGTAAAAGTAGACGTAACAGACAAAGCGTCTTTTGATGCAGCAATCGCACAAGGTGAAGCGAAATTTGGCCCTGTAGACGCGCTTATCAACAACGCTGGTGCAATGCTTCTTGGTCAAATCGATACTCAAGACGCTCAAGAGTGGAAGACAATGTTCGATGTGAACGTGATTGGTCTTCTAAACGGCATGCAATCTGTACTTGCTCCGATGATGGAACGCAACACAGGTACTATCATCAACATCAGCTCTATCGCGGGTAAGAAAACATTCCCAAGCCACGCAGCTTACTGTGGTACTAAGTTCGCGGTACACGCTATTTCTGAGAACGTTCGTGAAGAAGTTGCTGCTTCAAATGTGCGTGTTACTACTATCGCACCGGGTGCTGTAGAAACTGAGCTTCTGTCTCACACTACATCTCAAGAGATCAAAGACGGTTACGATTCTTGGAAAGAAGACATGGGCGGCGTATTGGCAGCTGACGACATTGCACGCGCTGTATCATTCGCTTACCAACAACCACAGAACGTTTGTATCCGTGAGATTGCTCTAGCACCAACTAAGCAACAACCATAGAAGCTAATTATCACGCATACCTTTGTGATGCATAAATAGAAAACGCCACTACTTATTCAGTAGTGGCGCTGTTGTTTTTATTGAGTCTAGCTACAAGCAGTAACCGTGATTAAAACTCAACGCGGTAAACTGATGTGCTACCACTCACTTCGTTGCCAACCGCAATAAAGTGGTTACCAGAGCGAGTGAAATACTTGATTGACTCTGGGCCTAGGTCACCCGCTTTTGAGTTGTAAGTATCGTTGTCGCAATCACCGTCTTCATCAACTTTGGTACACACTGGTTGTGTAAAGTCTCGGTTGTTCAAGTAACTGATGAAACTCGCGTTTTTAGGCTGTGTTACGTCGTAAACCATGATGCCACCTTGGCGCTCAAGACCAATAAAGGCATACTGCTTACCGTTAATCTCAGCCACTTCGATAGCCTCAGGTTCAACCCCTTTGTCATCGCTGCGATCGTCACCACTTTGGTTGTTATCATTGGTGCTGTTGAAGTTTGCAGGATCTTGATCAAGAACGATTCGAGCAAAGTCATCACCACTATCAAACACTAATTCGCCAGATTCATCCCAAATAGAGAAAGAACGGCTACCGAATGCTTGAACTTTTTGGTCAGCAGCAAGTGTTCCTTGTGGCTTAATCACCTTAAGACGAGCCAGTTGTTTGTTGTCTTTCAATGCACCAGCCAATGGGTGGTTAGCATCAACATCTAGCTTCTTGCCACGTACTTCATCAACATAAGCGATACAAAAGTCTTTTTCTGTGGTGTAGTTTTCGGTGCCTTGATAGTCATCACCATCCCACTCAAAGCCTTTATCATCACACACTTTTTGCGTTGTCTTGATGCCATACTCGCGGCCATCACCTTCGTTCGCCGTCACGATGTAGGTGTTGCCATCAACACTGTAGCTAGTGATGCTGTCTGGCATGTAAAGTCCTTCTAACATTGCGTAGCTTTGCAGATTGCCGATGTTTTTGTCTTTGTTTGATGCATCCAATTGAGCGGTATCCCAAGGTTTGCCGCCTAATCCAAGAATCGCATCCACCTCTGTGGTTTCTACATCAATAGCTGCTAGCGCATTGTTCTCTTGCAGGGCAACATAGAGTTTGCCGTAATTAGCAAACGTCAGGTATTCCGGCTCTAGATCTTGAGCAACGGTAGCATTCGGAGCCGAGATTCGAACCTTGTCGGTCAGTTCTGCATGGCGAGGCTGACCTTGATTGAATGCCTTGAAATCAATTTGAGTCACTTTTGCTTGTAAAGGACCATTAGCTAAATCAACCAGCGTCACAGAGCCTTCCGGATCAATGCTGTAATCCGCATTCGGCTCACCTTCGTTTGCTGATGCGATGTAACGGCCGTCTTTCGAGAAGCTCACCATGTCTGGCAATGCGCCAGCAGCGTATGTGGTAATCAACTCTAGTGTATCTGAGCGATAAAGCGCAATTATGCCATTTTGTTGCTTGTCAGCATTTTCGATCGCGACAGCAACTAAGCCCTGATGAGTCGATACACTGTTCGCAGCACCGATATTAATACCCGAAGCTGCAGCGGCTGATTGAAGGTCGATAGAGCCCTCAGATGTCGGTGCGCTATCGGCATTCATCGATAACACATCGACTTTCTGCGCTTGAGCGTTAACCACATAAAGCTTATCGGTACATGAATCGTAGCTGACGATTTCGGCTGCAGAAGTATCAAACGGGGCGTCTGCAATAGAGCTACCCACCAGAATAAGCCCAGTTACCACAGCATCGTTCGCGATAGGTTTCTGGATGGATTGGCATTGAAGGCTAAAAGCATCAAGTGATGTTTGAGATGATGTTGCAGGCTTTGAAGTTGATTGAGAACAACCAACGAGAGCCGAGCTTACTGCGATAGGTAGTAATAAAGTCAGCTTATTAAATTTACGATTCATATATCCTCCATAATTTGAATCGCGATCATAGAGGCCGCTTATGACAGTTATCTTTACCTTTTGTTAACAATAGGTGACGACAATCGGTTCCACTTACCTATAACAACAGCAAGTTGGAATGAGCGTTTCATTAACAAGCAAGCAAAAAAAAGCGCCCAAGCTGGCTGGTGCTTGAGCGCCTTTAGTAAACTGAATAGGTGGGTTAGAAGTTGTAACCACCACCGATCATGAATACCCATGGGTCGATATCAACGTCTGTTTTGAACGTGTCTGTAGCCGTTTTGTATGTCGCTGTAGTACCGATGTCTGCGTACCAAACCGATGCGTTTAGGAACCAGTCCTCATTGATCATGTAGTCAATACCAATGTTTGCAGCAAGGCCCCAAGAATCATCCAAAGACACATCCGTTAGGCCTGCATTTTTGCCGTTAGCATTCAATCCTTCGTCAAAGAACACAGTGTAGTTGATGCCCGCACCTACGTAAGGACGGAAGTCGCTGTTCGCTTCACCAAAGTAATATTGAACCATGAACGTTGGCGGAAGGTGTTTAGTATCAGCAATTTTGCCTAGACCGTTGACAGAAATGCTATGAGAAAATGGGCTTGCAGCTAGGACTTCAAAACTGATGTTGTCAGTGAACATGTAACCGAAAGTTAGACCAAGTTGAGTATTAGAATCAACTGAGAATTCTAGGTCAGGATTGTTAAGTACAGCGTCACTGCTGTCGTTTGGAGATACCGTTGCTGCACCTGCACGGATGATGAAATCACCTTCTTTATGAGCAAGAACATTCGTTGACATAAGAGCCGCAATAACCGCAATACCACATACTGTTTTTTTCATTATTATTTCCTTTTGAGGGCTTATTCTTTATTGGTGAATGAGTAATCATTTCTTATTTTGCGTGCAAGGTAACATACAATAACCCTACTTTATTGATGGAAATCAATTTGTGAAAGGTTATGATTATTTGTGTAAATTTATATCGACCCGATCACTTTATTTCTTCATTTTATTGACAGTTTTGTAATGCAACTTTTCCGTGCATCATTTTGTTAACTCTGCCTTTTCACTTTGCTCTAATCTCTTTGGATCAAAATAGAGCAACCCAACATCCCGTACGCATCAATTTGGTGCAGTCTCGCAGAGTTCATTATCACCTCGTTTAATATTCAATGAGTTACATTTGGCGTGGTGCTTGCAAGTCTATGTTCATAATCATAAATACATTGAGGTTCTGACTATGCAAGACACTCTAACAATCGTTCTGGCCGGCGGTGTTGGCTCTCGGCTTTCCCCCCTCACCGATAACCGCGCAAAACCTGCGGTCCCGTTTGGTGGCAAATATCGAATCATCGATTTCACACTAGCGAACTGCTTGCATTCTGGGCTTCGCCAAATACTGGTGCTGACTCAGTACAAGTCTCACTCTTTGCAAAAACACTTACGTGATGGTTGGTCGGTGCTTAACCCCGAGCTCGGCGAATACATCACCAATGTTCCCCCGCAAATGCGAACAGGTGACAGCTGGTATAGCGGCACGGCCGATGCGATTTATCAAAACTTGTATTTGCTGTCTCGTAGTGAAGCTAAGCATGTAGTGGTGTTATCTGGCGACCATATCTATCGCATGGATTACGCCCCAATGCTCAAGCAACATAAGCAGAATGAAGCCGACTTAACGGTAGCCTGTATGGAGGTGTCGATTGATGAAGCTAAAGAGTTTGGCGTGATGGAAATTAACGAATCGCATCAGATAAATAACTTCACAGAGAAACCACGTTACCCTGCATGTGTACCTGGTAGGCCGACACGAAGCATGGCTTCAATGGGGATTTACATCTTTGATAAAGAAATACTGACACAGGCATTATTGGCGGATGCAGAAGATCCGAACTCAAGCCACGATTTTGGTAAAGACATCATTCCTAAATTGGTCGGCAACAACAGTGTTTACGCTTACAAATTTGGTGATGAAGAAGGACGCGTAACCCAAGATACTTACTGGAGAGATGTGGGTACGATCGACTCTTATTACCAATCGAATATGGACCTGTTGAAACCGGCCTCACCTATCGATTTGTACCAACCAGATTGGGCAATTCGTACCTATGAGCCGCAACTGCCGCCCGCACGAACCATTGCTTCGGTCGAAGGTAACCAAGGGATCTTCATCAATTCAATGATCGCGAATGGCGTAGTGATTGAAGGTGGTTCAGCGCAAAACTCCATCTTCTTCCCGAAGGTAAAAGTGAACAATGCGGCGATTGTGATTGATAGTATCCTGTTTGAAGATGTTGAGATTGGAAAAAATTGCCACATACAAAACTGCATCATCGATAAGAATGTTAAGGTGCCTGACGGAACCCAGATCGGTGTTGATAGCCTTGCCGATGCGAAACACTTCCACATATCAAAACAAGGCGTGATTGTGGTGCCATCTTCTTATGAGTTTAATGAGTCTTAACTCTAATACTGGTCACTCAACATTCTTCAGTAACAACCCCTTTACCTACAAAAAAGCGCCCCATAAAAACAGGGCGCTTTTCTAAATTGAATCGAACTACTTAGGTGCTAACTCGTAGTTTTCTTGCATCTCATGAGGGGCAATCCCGTACTCATAATCCCCTAAGTAGCCATCCTTATAGACCTTCATTCCATTCTCATCCCAGCTCACTTTGATCATCGCTGTATTGCCATCTTCACTGCCTAACAGCTCAAGCATTTCTGCATCAATCTTAATGGCTTTGATGGTTTTAATACGCTTAAACGGCGTGAACTCAGTGGTCGACGTTGGCAGTGAGCCATAGCTACTGATCCACGTCTCTTTGGGCACCAACCATTGGTTGAAAACATCATCAACAATCGCTTTCGGCATGCTTGCAATAACCACATCGTCTGTCATTACATTATTGGTTTCTAAACTGTAACCACCCTTTCCATCTGAAACGTAGGTAGGAAAATCATCGCCAATTTCAGAATCAGCAGGCAAACGGCCTAACGTCACCGACTTCTTAACGTAAAGTTCTGCAGTTTCAAATTGCTGCATGATCTCCGGAATTTTCTGAAACTCAACAGGTGCAGCGAAAGCATTAAAGGCAAAAGAAAGTGAAGCCGCGATCGCAGAAAATTTAACAGGCATTTTCATGGTAACGAATCCAAGTTTAACGAAGGCGTTAGAGTACCCCGCACTAACAAATACCTCAATTAACCACTGCTGCCTATATTAGTAATTGTGATAATGAGTGACGAAATCATCAGTAGTTAGTGTGTTACTAGGATCTATTTGAGTTTAGAGACAAACCTCAATATGAAGTGGGCTGCTGAGTGTCTATAAATTAAAGTCTATCGGTAACTTATTTATCAAAAACGAAAGAGGTTAGCCAAGTGACAAGTTCGGAATTATAAAACCGATAAAGAGAGATTCACTGGAATTGAGCGCTACGTTAGAGCAAATTATCAAGGATGGAGTATTTTTGAACATGTCTCGAAAACACGAAACATAATATGCGATCAGTTATTCGGACTTTCAAGGGAGGAAGGAGAGATTATTTGATAACACTGAAGTCAATCACACATGTGTACTTTCTCTATTGGTTAATCTATCCGATGTTTGCTACGTTTAAATGACACAGTCATTGGAAAGGTATGATTTATGAAAATAAACGTTCAAACACATCACGTATCAATTAACGACGACTCACGTAAAGACATCGAAGGTAAATTCGAAAAGATATCTAACCATTTTCCATCACTGATTAGCTGCGACATCATCATTACAAAAGAACATGGTCAACATCAGGTTGAAGTATTCACCAACTACGAAGGTGTACGAGTAACAGCAAAATCTACAGACGATGTTATGTACCCAGCTATCGCTTCAGCACTCAAGAAACTTGAAGCAGGCCTAAGTAACCGTAAGGGACAATTGAAAGCCGACCTACACGAGAAACCAACAAGCACCAAGCCAGAGATTGCTTCGGACATCATCCAAGAGATGAAACTGGTATAATTACTCAAGTAGCTCGAGCTTACTAACGAATAGAAGCTTATCAAGAATTGCAAAGCCAGCACACGTTGCTGGCTTTTTCGATCTAAAAGCCAAATAATTATTCCCTCTTTGCTCCTCTCGAACTTAGAGCAAACCCACATCATTTTTAATTCCGTTAAGTTCTTAGCAGCTATAACAATCACTTGTAGTATTTGATACAGTTATAAACTGAAATTTAGACCACAACGGAGTGTTTATTATGAAAAAAATCGCGCTAATTGTATTTCTGGCAACTCAACTAATGGCTTGTACAGAAGTGGGCAGTGAAGCTTGGTGTGCCGATATGAAAGAAAAGCCGAAAGGTGACTGGACAGCCAATGAAGCCGGTGATTTTGCTAAGCATTGTGTTTTCTAAACACTGCTAAGCGTTAATTGACGACACTAAGTGAAAGACGTGCAACGACGAACTGAGCACTCCACGCAACACAATAACCCCGAATAAGTGAGTTTGAGGATGGAACACCAACTAAGTAATGACTGGAAACGTATCGAATGGCTATTAACCGACGTTGACGACACCCTTACTTGGCAAGGCTCATTGCCTCCAGAAACCCTAATTGCATTACAAAAACTACGAGATAATGGAATTAAGGTGGTCGCGGTGACGGGCGCCTGTGCAGGTTGGTGTGATCATATTGCGCAGCTTTGGCCTGTCGATGCAGTACTTGGAGAGAACGGCGCTTTCTTACTAGAGAAACAAGATAATGCATTACAGCTCTCATTTGAAACGCCGCTAGAGCAAGTACGCCAGAATCAAGCCAAACTCAAACAACAAGTTGAAGCTATCTTGCTGAGTTACCCAGACCTATCCCTAACTCTGGATCAATCTTACCGCTTGTGCGAGGTCGCAATTGATATCGGCCAAAACCGTAAGCCTGTTGATCCTGAAATAGTGCAAGCGGTACTCGAAAGAATACACGCTTTAGGTGCGTACGCAACGGCAAGTTCGATTCATATCAACGCTTGGTATGGCGAGCACTCAAAGAAAAACGCAGTGCACCGGTTTCTGACTAATAAAGGCTTATCGCTCGAACAAATCCACAATCAAGCCTGCTATGTCGGCGATTCAATGAATGATCAGCAGATGTTCGAATCACTTCCACTTACCGTTGGCGTGGCAAACATTAAGCATTATTGGGATAAACTAGAGTATCATCCAAGCAAGGTCATGTCGCAGCCTGGTGGCTATGGGTTTGCAGAATTTGTGGATGCGCTACTGGCAGTTAAAAAGCTAACCCCTTAAAAACGAGTTACGCCCTTCTAACAAGGTCTCAGGTCACTCAATAGACATAAAAAAACGACCGCTAGGTAGACCGAAGTACCTAGGGTCGTTTGAGCTTCAAAATGCTAGATAAGCTCTTAACTTTGACGCATCACACAAAACACGCTGCATTGCACCATCTGTCTAAATAAGCTTGTTACGGATGTGGATCACCGCCGCTTCTGCAACGATAACCACTGCAAAAATACTCACCAATACCATCGACACTTTTTGCCACTCGAAAAGGTTCTGCGCATCGTTTAGCACCACACCAATACCACCAGCGCCCACCAAACCTAGTACCGCAGACTCACGCACGTTGATGTCCCAACGGAATAACACGATTGAGTAGAACGCAGGCATCACTTGTGGCCAATACCCTTTCAGCAGAATACTCATCCACGAAGCGCCCGTTGCGCGTAAAGCTTCAATAGGCCCCATGTTCACTTCGGCAATGGCTTCCGCTAACAGCTTCCCTACAAAGCCGATACTGCGAATTGCAATTGCCATGATGCCTGCGAGAACACCGGGGCCAAACAGTGCGATAAACAGTAGTGCCCATACCAATGAATTCACGGAACGTGAAGACACGAGGAAGAATTGAGCAACCCAGTTCAACGCTTTATTTGGAGTAATGTTTGGTGCATTCAACAACGCCAAAGGAATCGCAAACACCAAAGTAAACAGTGTGCCCAACGTCGCGATATGTAAGGTTTCAATCATTGCAGCGTGGATCGATTCTGGGTAGAAGCCGTAGTCCATTGGCACCATTCGCTCGAACATATCCGCAAATTGAGCGGGCGCGTCATAAAGGAACTCAGGAATCACTTCCACCGTCTGCCAAGACCACACGATGGCACACACAAGACTAAGGTAAACGGCAAATCGAGCCACACGTTCGTTGGGTGTAAAGCGCTGCCACTCTCTATCGATAGATGCAGTTGTCATTAGAAGATTCTCCTAACAATGTTGGAAAGAAATTCACCGACCAGAATCAGTGCGATAATGGTGATCAAGATAGCGGCAACGAAGTCGTAATCGAAACGTTGGAAGGCAGAGAAAAGTGTCCCGCCAAGGCCGCCCGCACCTACGATGCCCACCATGGTTGAGTTACGTAAATTCGAGTCCAACTGGTAGCTAGCGAAGCCAATAAAACGAGTAAACACCTGCGGCATCACGGCATACAGAATCACACTGATGAAGTTAGCGCCGGTCGCTTTAATTGCTTCAACCGGTTTAAAAGAAATCTCCTCAATCGCTTCTGCAAACAACTTGGCGATAAAGCCAATCGATGCGAACACCAAGGTCAAGATCCCAGCCAGAGCACCAAAGCCCACCGCTTTCACAAACAAGATGGCGATGATCACTGGGTGAAAAGAACGGCACAATGCAATAAAACCACGGATTGGTGTTGATACAATTGACGGCATCATGTTTCTCGCTGCAAGCAAGCCTAAAAATAGCGAGATAACGATGCCGAAGAAACTTGAGATAATCGCGATCTGTAAGCTCTCTGCTAAACCACTTAACAGCAAACTAGTACGCGAAAAATCAGGCGGAAACATTCTAGATAGTAATCGCTCACTTTCACCAAAGCCGATGATCAAACGATCAAACGTTAGCCCTAATGTCGAAAAGCTGTAGAACAGGTAAGCAATAATGCCAGCGATAATCGCACGGTTCGTCCATGACACCTTGAACGGGTTTTCGTGCTTCGCTGGCGACTGGTTTGACGGTACGCTTGGCGATGAACTTGGGTTTAATCCAGCCATGATTCACCCCCATAGATAATTTTTAGATCTTCCTCAGAAATACCTTCAGGGCTACCGTCATAATGTACCTTACCATTACACATGCCAATGATACGTTTAGCATAACGCTTAGCTAGGTTCACATCGTGGATATTCACCAATACAGGAATGTTTTTCTGTTCTGCAAATGTCTCCATCAACTCCATGATCTCAACCGCGGTTTTCGGGTCAAGTGATGAAGTAGGTTCATCAGCAAGAAGAATATAAGGGTCTTGCATAACTGCGCGCGCAATGCCAACACGCTGTCTTTGACCGCCCGACAAGCTGTCTGCACGTTGATTTGCAAAGTCTTGCAGTCCAACAAACTCCAGTAACTCAAAAGCCTTCGCTAAGTCCTCAGCAGAGTAGTTACGGCGCCACGCACTCCAAGCGGTCATATAGCCTAAACGGCCACTTAACACGTTCTCGATAACCGTTAAACGCTCTACCAAGTTGTACTCTTGAAATACCATGCCGATATGACGGCGCTGTTTACGAAGTGCTTGGCCTTTTAGTTGAGTCAGGTCTGCGCCATCAAAAATGATTTCGCCTTGGCTTGGATCGTTAAGTCGGTTGATACAACGCAGAAGCGTACTTTTACCGGTGCCCGATGGGCCAATAATCGCGATAATACCCGGCTCATCGATATCTATATTAATGCCTTTAAGGATTGGCTTGCCTGCCACATACTCGTGGAAAAGGTTGTTTATCTTTATTCCTTCATAGCTTGCTACGGCCATACTGCATTTCCTTGTGCGAATTTTAGAATGATCTATGCCCTACCCGCGAGGGCATAGATTTTTAGTTTAGGTAAGTGCTTTTAAAGGACTAAGTCTTTCTAAAACTTAATCTTTTAACAGAGAGAAGAATTAACCGTTGTTTGCTTGCTTCGCTAGCTCAGCGGCTTTTTTCTTTGCGCGTTTAGCGGCGTCTTTTTCAGCCAGTTTTTTCAGACCTGCTTTGGTATAAGCCGTACCTGTCGCGTGGGCAATGTCACGAATCACGTCCCACTCTTCTTTGTAGCTGATTGGCGAGAAACGGTCTGCACCTTTGAATGATTCACTCATCTCTGGAGTAAAGCGGTAGCTAAAGAAGGCTTCGTTGATCTTCTCTACTAGCTCTGGCTTTAAGTTATAAGCGTAACCGAAAGCAGACGTTGGGAAGCGTGGGCTACGGTAGATGATCTTCAGTTCAGAATCGTCGACACGGCCAGCAGCCACCATACGATCGTATACATCAGATGCCACAGGTGCTGCATCATAGTCTCCGTTGAATACACCGAGAATCGACTGGTCATGCTTACCCGAGTAAAGTACTTTGTAGTCTTCATCTGGCACTAACCCTTTAGCAGGGAATAGTGCACGAGGAGCTAGGTTGCCAGAGTTTGATGATGCAGAAGTGTGTGCAACCTTTTTGCCTTTTAGATCAGCCATAGTATTGATACCGCTGTCTTTGCGCACAATGGTGATCAGGTTGTAGCCTTGGAAGCCAGACTCATCGCCCTTCACAGCAATAGGAACGTAACCCGCTAGGTTAACCGCGTAGCCAGTTGGGCCCGTAGAGAAACCAGCTACGTGCAAACGACCAGAACGCATCGCTTCTACTTGTGCAGAGTTCGAGTGCACCGTGTAGTAAATCACTCGCTTACCTGTGATTTTACTTAGGTGAGCTTGGAAGTCGGCAAACGCATCTTTGTATAGCGCAGGGTCTTCTACTGGTGTGTAGGTGAACACAAGCGTACTTGGGTCATTCCACTCGTCTGGATTTTTTGGTGAATCTGCCACCAAATCTTGGTTTTCATCACAGTATCGATCGTCTAACACACCACGGCTAGAGCAGTCGCTTGCCATAGCCATTGAAGGAAGTAGCAATGAGCTAACGATTAACAGTCCTTTAACACTGATTTTCATATTCAAACCTTACTTTTACTTATTGTTGAAAGTCGCTTTCACTATTGCAGCCTTTATGCCATATTTTTATTTATTTAAATTCAACAACTTAATGAAGAAGTCAAATTCAACAATCTATTTTGAGTCATTCATGTCCAACCCAAAAGATTACATTTGGGTCATTTCTGTCCCATCAATTTTAACGGTAAAAAAAGAGCCCGGAGGCTCTTTGGTTCACTACTTTTTCTCTTATTATTCTTCAATAATCCAGATAACTTAGGCGTCGCTGTCCATGCAGTTTGCGTAGTAAGTTACCGTTGCAGGCCAGTCACTGAATACGCCCATCACACCTACATCTTGTGCCAGTACATCGAGCATTTTCATCATATCGCCATCATTGTTTATGCCATCTTTCACACTCTTGTAGTACCAACCGCCTCCTTGCGCGAGTGGGCCTGAACGCTCAAGTGTCCATGCGATAATCTCAAGATCTGCATCTTTAGCAAGCTTCGCGTAGTTTGACGCAACCAATTCGTTATTCTTGTCTAGCTCAACCAAAGCAAACAGAGGTGGCGCGATGATATTCACACCCGCATCGTGCAGCTCTTTCATGTTCTCCACAGACGCAACAAAGTCCGCTTGCTCATAAACACGGTCATCAAGATAAACGGCTTGTTTTCCGAACTTCGGTGTTTCTTTGATCCAATACTTCACATCATCCAAGTTGAATGACTGTAGGTAAGTCTCTGAAGGCTCAAAACCTGCCTCTTTCAGTTCATCCACCAGCTTTTGCGCGTACATTTCTTGGCTGAAACCATTGAAAGGCATTTCGACCGCTGCTGATTTCAATTCAGGCGTTACCTTCACGCCGTGCTCTTTAAATAGTGCTGCACTTTCTGCGTGCGTCATCAGTGTCCCTGTTTGGCTGTAAAGGTCAGTTCTCCAACCCGGTGTGCCATTCATGTACTCTTCGACAGTGGTCGCTTTCGGATTCGCGCCATCCATTTTCCCTTTGAGCGCCTTAAACTCTGCCAACGTGAAATCAGAAGTACGACACTCAACCTGAGCATCTTCACCTGTCGCTGGGTTCGCTGGTTTAAATGGAACTGAACATTTCTTAGCGAGATCAGGGTGTGCCAAGACATCTGTTGTGGTGTGCAGATCACTTTGCGAGTGACGGCATACCAACGCTTTATCTTTAGTAAAAGTGACATCACACTCAACGACACCCGCCCCCATCTGAATCGCCGCTAAGTAAGATTCCTTAGTGTGCTCAGGAAACTGCATTGCAGCTCCGCGGTGCCCAATAGAAAAATCGCTACGATGAAAAGGCCCTTCGCTACAACTCAGCAGCTTGGTTTTCAAAGGGCTCTCATCCATATTGTTGACTAAAAAGAGGGGACGAGGTCCTAGGTTTGCTGACTCTGTAGCTGCCCATGCTGTCATTGAGCTAACGCCAATTATCAGAGCAATCGAACCTTTCAGTATTTGCTTCATGTTTATATCTCCTTGCAACAAGCAATTATTTTTCTAATTTCCTTAATCCGGTCATTTCTACTTTCTGTTAGATGACCTCATGTGGGCTGATGCCACAATGTAGGGATTGCACGCTTTGTGCCAAATATTAAAACTCTTTTATTACAATTACTTGAAACCGTTAGTCATTCAACTAAATGATAAATGGGTCATTGTTGTCTTGTGCTTTTTTCTTCTGGTTTTGGCTTTAATTTGCTACTTGATAACCAACTTCGCGAGTTAAGCCTTGAAGCTCTCTTTATCTAATTGATGTTTCTTCATTTTTCGATAAAGCGTTTTACGTGGTAGATTCAGCTTGCTCGATACCTCATTGATATTGCCAGCACTCTCTATCAACGCTTCGGTCAGTACATTTCTCTCGTACTGCTCCATCTGCTTTTCAAAGGCGAAGTCTTCTCCTGTTGATTCACAAATTGGCGATTGAAGATCAAAGCCATCTCCCACAATACCGAGCACAAATCGATCGGCAACATTGCGTAATTCACGTACGTTCCCAGGCCATTCGTGTCGACACAACTGCTGTATCTGTTCGGGATAAATCGTTGATGGACGCGTCTTATATTTGTGACTCGCTTGAATCACAAAGTGACGGAACAGCACCTGAATATCCTCTTTACGTTGGCGCAATGCGGGAAGGTTTAAGCTAGCAATATTGAGGCGATAGAAGAGGTCGGCTCTGAACTCACCCGTTTCACTCAAGCTCGCGAGATCAGCTTTGCTGGCGGCTACCACCACGATATCAACCGGGATTAACTCGTTACCACCAACGCGCTCAATCATTCGCTCTTGAATGACGCGCAACAGTTTAATTTGCACAGCAATCGGCATGCTTTCTATTTCATCAAGAAACAGAGTTCCGCCATTGGCTTGTTCTATTTTGCCAATGCGTTTCTTGTTGGCACTGGTAAATGAGCCCGCTTCGTGACCAAAAAGTTCACTCTCAATAATACTCTCGGTCATACCACCACAGTTTATCGCGACAAACGGCTTTGCCTTGCGACGGCTAAATTGGTGCAACGCACGAGCAATCACCTCTTTTCCAGTTCCAGTCTCACCATTAATAATGGTATCAACCCCAGTATGAGACAGCGCGAGCACCTGCTTACGTATGGTGTCCATCGCTTTGGATTGGCCGATAACCACAGATTCAATGGGTAGTTCTGTATCCTGATCGTCGTCTAACGTTGCAGGGCTGTTGTGCTGACACTGTGTCAACGCCAAATCTAACTTCTCCACCAACTCACTGGCATTAAGCGGCTTTTCCAGAAAATCGAAAGCACCCAACTTCATCGCCTCTATCGCCATCGGAATATCACCATGCCCGCTCATCAGCAACACAGGAACGTTAGCTGCCCTATGCTGGATTGAGCTAAGTAGAGTCAAGCCGTCTACTTGTGGCATTCTCACATCACACAACACCACCGACTGACTGTTTGCTTTGAGTGATTTAAGGCCAAGGTTTGGGTCGGTAAAGCTAGTGACGCTAAACCCTTCGAGCTCCAACATTTCACTCACTGCTTCAACAACGTCTGTTTCATCGTCGATAAGAACTATATGTTTTTCTGAAGTCATGAGTCAGTGCCTTTTGGTAGAGTGACGATAAAGGTGGTGCCTTGGTGTTCAACTGATTCCACGTGAATCGAGCCGCCAAAGTCTTTAATTATGTTGTATGCGATAGACAAACCGAGCCCGAGCCCCTTACCTGTTGTCTTACGGGTATAAAATGGGTCGAACAGATAAGGGATGTCCTCTTCGGGTATCCCCAATCCATTGTCCTTAACTGCAATTTGAATAGTGTTCGGATGCTCTTGGGTGGAGATGCTGAGCAGAGGCTGCTCCCTATGTTCAACGGCGTCTAAAGCATTGCTGATCAAATTCACCAGTACCTGCTCCAAGCGAATGCTGTTGGCACGAACCATTTGGTCACTATGTGGGGAGTACTGAATCGAGACCCTACTTTGCCTAGTTTCAAACAAGTCGATAGCATCACCAATCACCTTTACCAGTTTTACGTTATCAATCTTGCCATCGCTCTTACGTGAGAAGGCTTTCAAGTGACGGGTGATGGCCGCCACCTTATCTAGCAGGACTTCAATCTTTTGAAGATTCTCTTCGGCTCTATCTGGTCTTTGCTTACCTAACCACAATTGAGCGCTTCGAACATGGCTGTTTACCGCAGTTAATGGTTGATTGATCTCGTGAGTGATTCCAACACTTAATTGCCCCAACGCTGCCAGTTTTCCTGCTTGGATTAACTCATCTTGAGTAACACGCAGTTTGGCTTCGGCTAGGGTTCGCTCTTCTACTTCGGCCTCTAATTTTCGATTTGTTTGTTTCACGACTTTGGCCGTTGTCTGGAATACCTTTAAGTACTTGGCCATTTGTGTCACTTCGTCTTTGCCACGAATCGAAACTTCGGTATCTAAATGGCCGGTAGAAATTGCAAACATGTTGTCTTTAAGCTGTAAAAGCCTTTCCAAAATGCTCTTACGCACGTAGAACCATGAAATAGCCGCTGCAGCCAGTACGCTGAACAAAGAAAGGAAAAGAGAGAGTTGTTGGTTCGATTGTAACGACAGCTGAGCCTGCTGAATCGACTGATCAATATTGCGGTTCACTTGGCTAGTATTGCGCTCGATCTGCACAGTTAATTGGTTAAGATGTTCACGGCTGTTTTGCAGGAAATACTGCTCTTGGTAAAGATGATCGAGCGCTTTGTTTTTCAACCCATACAAGCTGCTATCACTTGAGGCTAGGTTGTAAATTACGGTGAGTTGGTGATCTAATTGGGGAAATTTGCTTCTTAAATCACCATTTACCCAAAGCTGCCACCACTCTTCTCCAACCTGCCCTAGTCGTAAGCTGGTGTAATCCAACTCATTAAAGCTAGAGTCGTTATACAGCTTTTCGACCAAGCCTAATTGGTAATACAGCAGGGATTTTAACTGCGTGTATTGGATCTGGTCTTTGGCTGATTCAGGTAAGCTATCGAGTGAATCACTGGCTTGTTGCAATAGAGGATAAAAGCCTTCAAGCAAATTACGAAGTTCTTGATTGAGTTGTTCTGACTCAATCTCACTTTGATACAACAGGCTCAGACTATTATTAACTTGGGCGATAAGATCTTTAAAGTAGGCGTGATAATCAGGGAATTGCACCATAACGCTATTCATCACGGAAATAGCGTCTTCGATTTTTAGCATCGCTTGTTTGCGTTCTAAATTCGATTCCGCATCACTGAGCTGAGAAGACGTTGTGATAATCACTCGCACCATATCATTCAGGCGAGCAGCGTTATCTAAAGCAGGGATTTCACTCTCTTTTAATTCGACAAGCCTTTGATTTAGGTTGTCAAAGGTGAAGCTGGAGACAACAGAGAGAAAGATGGTAGTCATCGATAGCATGGCCAATGCCAACACTAACCGTAGCTCTATACCTTTCCAACCAAACCACCTACGACGCGGAATTTTGATCGGAAATGGACGTTCAAAACGATCCTTGCTATCTATCACCTCTGAGACACGACTACTCACTCGCCCCACCTTTTTCTCATCAAAAACCATTAGGAAAGGTCAATGATTCAATTAGTTATGGCATGAACCTTACTTAGGCTTGCATCGAATAGCTTTAGTGAAACTATTAAATGAAGATTAATCATTAACATTTCACATAAGATATCATAACAATTATTTTATAAAGCTTGCATGGTCTATTTTGCGATAATAGAAAGTGACCGCACCGACAGAAACGTGATTACTCTATCAATACTAACCAGTAGAGGATAATTAATAACTCTCGATCAAATAATAAAACTCTCATGTAGTTAGTCAGTTAAGGATTATTGACGCCAAAAAAAAATCGCACAAGCTTTCACTCATGCGATTTCATTTAGATTGTTGCTCCAACTAGACAGTGCTAAACCATCTCAGAGAATGATCATCCCATCTCGATAAGTCAGTGCTGGCGAAACATCTTGCCCAAGTAATACAGGGCCGTCGAGGTCGACAATTTCAGATTGAACCGCGATAGGCAGCGCAGCACGCATCGCCAATGAGGTACCAAGCATACAGCCCGACATCAAAGTAAATCCGAGCCTTTTCGCTTCTTCGGCGAGTGCTAATGCCTCTGTTAAACCACCGGTTTTATCTAGCTTGATGTTGACCATTTCATACTTACCTACCAACGATGACAGTTGTGAAGTGGTATGGCAGCTTTCATCAGCACACAACGGAATCGGATGCTTGATGTGTGCCAACGAGGCATCATGCTGCTGTGGCAGAGGCTGTTCGATCATCGCAATGTCAAACTCTGCCAGTTGATTAAACAGCTCTTCAAGGTTGAGCCCTGTCCACGCTTCATTGGCATCCAGAACAATTTGAACACCTTCGGCAGCTTCTCGTACCGCACGAACACGTTCAATCACCTGCTCGCCATCTAGCTTTACTTTCAGTAATTTCGCGCCATTCTCGACATAATCATGCGCTTGTATTGCCATGGCTTCTGGTGTGCCAATAGAGACCGTCATTGCGGTAACCATTTGCTCTGGCAACTCAAACAAGCTATTTGGGAATAACTGATCATTTTGCTTCGCTTCAAATTCCCAAAGCGCACAATCGACAGCATTACGCGCCGCCCCTCCAGGTAATAAAGACAGAAGGTGCTCTCTTAGCTCTGCGGGATCGGTCATGCCTCGCTCAAACATGGCTTCAAGTGCGCTAGACGCCTGTTGGATTTGCGCCAGCACAGACTCCGATGACTCGCCATAGCGTGGGTAAGGCGTACACTCGCCTTGCGCTTGTTTGCCGTCATGTTCAATGTAAACACGAACAACGTGACACTCAGTACGGCTGCCTCGAGATATTCGGAAAGGCGTTTGCATCGCGATAGTAATGGGTTCTGCTGTAATCTTCATAATTTCACTCGGTTGATGTTCGCTTTAACAAATGGAAACGTAGAAATGATGAAACCGTTAAAGTGAATGTCGCAAATGATCAGTAATATGTTGTACACCAAAACGAACTGGATCCGTCACTGGTACTTGATAAAGTGTGGTCCATTCTTGGCACAATATCTCAGCCTCTTCAACGCTAATCGCCGATGTGTTCAGGCAGATACCCACCAGCTTCACATCTGGATTTGTCAGTCTCGCGGCTTGCAAGTTAGCTTCAATGGTCTGTTCAATCGTTGGCAATTGCGCGTGAGGAAGGTTGCGAATATGTGGTCGCCCTACTTCGTGACACAACACCAAAGCATCAGCTTGTGCACCATGCAACAAACCCAAACTCACTCCAGCAAAAGACGGATTAAACAAAGAGCCTTGCCCTTCAATGATGTCCCACTCGTGGTCGGCAAAATCGGGGCTAATCGCTTCGACCGCGCCGGAAATAAAATCTGCAACCACAGCATCAATCGAAATTCCGCTGCCTTCAATCAAGATACCTGTCTGGCCTGTCGCTTTAAACTGGGCTGATGTGCCCGCTTCTTTAAGCGACTTCTCAATGGCCAACGCCGAAAACATTTTCCCGACCGAGCAATCCGTTCCTACCGTTAGAAGACGCTTACCTTGACGAGGTTTGCCATTACCCACGTTCAGGTCACCATCAAAATGGCGTACATCATGAAGCTTAGTCAATCCTCGCTGTTGCATGTCAGCAAGCGGTGAAAATTCACTCAGTCGTTGGTGCATTCCAGATGCAATCTCAAATCCCATTTCTGCTGCTGCCAATATGGTTGGCTGCCACGAATCAGGAATAACACCGCCAGGGTTCGCTGTACCAATCACTAGCGTTTTCGCTCCCTGCGTTTGTGCCTCTTGCAAGGTCATATCGGTTAAGCCAAGAGAAACAGTTTCGTCTGTTAAACGCAGTTGGCCTAGACAGATTTCTGGTCGCCATTGGTGAATACCACGGGCTGTTTTTGCGGCCAATGGGTCAGTAACATCCCCAAGAAAAAGAAGGTAAGGTTGAGCGATAGACATGAGCATTCCTAATTAATAAGTCCTTGTATGGAATTACTTTAATTAAGAAGTTAAAGGCTGCCGAATACCTATTTATCGACACCCTATAACCTTAGGTTATAGGGTGAATATTGCTCTTCAATGAAGCTCTGAACTGCTTAACAGAAATAGACTGAGGAGTATGCTCTGCGCAAAGCATAGAAACCGAGAATTGAATATCAGGTTGCAATGGCAACACACAAATCGACTCATCGTTTTGATAGTGCTCCGCAGTCCAAGGGTCGACAATCGCAAACCCCGCTTGATGCTTGACGAGCTCTGCCGCTGCGCTATAGCTACGAACTGAAATAGGGTGATGATAACGGCTATCACGAGCAGAAAGATTCTGATGGAGAAGCAAACCAATAGGGTCCCTGCTATCAAGCCCAATGATAGGCAAAGGGTGTTCGATAAGCTCTTCGAGGGTCGGTGCTTCAGATAACGATTCAACCATACCTGCCGGAGCTAACACCTTGAGAGATTGAACCAACAACACTTCACTTAATATCGCGGGCGGCGTTTCATCACCAAAAGCAATCGCAATATCAAGTTCATGCTTGAGTAAACCTTCACACAACTCATCTCGGTTTTCGGTCAGCAACTCAAACGAAAGTCTTTGTGTGCCGGACTGTTGAGCCCGTGACATCTGGGCTACTACCGGAGTCAGCAATTTGGTAGCAAGGATAGGAGGCGCGCCAATACGTAAGTGCTGTTGCCCTTGTTTAACTTTATTGGTCAGAGAGCGAAATTGCCCCAATTGCTGATACACCTTCTCGGCTTCTGGCAGTAGCGCTTTGGCTTCAATGGTAGGAACTAAACGCCCTTTCACCCGTTCGAATAATCCAAACCCAAGCTGCTGCTCAGTATGAGCAAGAATACGAGTAACGTTGGGCTGAGAAACGTGCAGATTACGTGCAGCACCAGATACCGTGCCTGTCTGCATAATGGCGTAAAAGACTTCCAGTTGTCTTAGGTTCAAATCAATATCCTTTGGATTCAAAAGCTAGATTAAGCAGCTAGAGATACTAGCATATAGCAAGTATGCATCCAGATAGAATGACACCAAATACAAAAAATCGCATAGGCCCCCGCCCATGCGATTTTTATTTAAAATCCTCTCAGTAAAGTAAGGGTTATTTCCCCAAAACAACCATCACTTTACGTTTTTTATCTCCAGAGAAAGGACGGCGACCATGCATAGCAAGGTTATTGTCAACTAGCGCTACATCGCCAGCCTGCCAGTTAAGGTCAAATGACAACTCTTCGGAGATCTTGGAAATCGTCTCTAAAAATGACTTAGGAATTTCAGAATCATCTCCAAAGCACAGTGCTTTTACAGGGTTTTCTTTAACACCTTCCCAACCCTCAAATGCGGCGATAATTTGGTTGAAGAACACTTTACGACCGTCAGCGACAGTTTTGATCCCAGCTAAAGCCCCCGTTTGAGCCAGCAAATCACCATGGTCTTGCCATGTCCACGTGTAACCTAGCTCTTTCAATTTAGCTTCAGCTTGTTGCTCGTTTTCCACGCTTAGGGTACTTAGCCAACTACGACCTTGTGCTGACTCAGCACTGTCACCACCCGGCATAGTCGTTGTGTACTTAATTCCAACTTCTTCTAGCTTATTTGTTAGTTCAGGCTCAACTTTGATTAGCTCGTTGTAGATCATATCTGAACGACATAATACGGTTGCTCCGCCCTGCTCTGCAGGACTCTCACAAAACAATGAAATACGGTTTGGATAAATAGGTGTTTGTGCCATTTCGTTGTGCAAGTTAATCGCAACTTCTTTAGGTCCTTCATTGGCTGTGAAGACTAGCTCTGTAAAGTTGATACGCACTGCATTCGACAATGACTCTTTATATGTAAAGTTCTCGTAACCGAACGATGCAAAAAATGCATCATAGCTTTCAGCATCAACAACAGGAAAACCACGAAATAGAATAGCCCCTGTGCACAGTAGCTCTGCTTCCAAGTGCTCACGGTGCTCTTCAATCCATGCTTTCGCTTCTGCTAGTGTTGTCACTGAGCCATCGTTTTCAATGATCGTTGGAAAATTGCTTACTTCAAACTCTAGTGTTTCTGTGATTTTATTTAATACACCCATGATTAGTCCCTTAATCGTAAATTGGTGAAAAGTGGTTGAATGCAGCTTCGCAGAAATCGCCAGGATCATTGAATCGGCGGTTAATGTTCAAAGCTGAAATTGACTCCATTTCGCGCTCTGTTAGCTCGAAATCGAAAATAGAAAGATTCTCTTTCAAACGCTCCACTTTTGAGCTTTTAGGTATAATGGTGCAACCACGCTGCACTCCCCAACGCAACGCAACCTGAGCGGGTGTTTTTCCATGCTCTTTCGCCGCATTTACTACAACTTCTTGCTCCAAAACAGATTCCAGTTTGTCTGCCATATTGAGCTCTAGGTACGATAAAGCGCCAAGTGGAGAGAAGGTTGTTACCGAGATACCATAGCCTTTCGCAAGCTTGATCAAACGCTCTTGCGTTAAGTATGGGTGAGACTCAATTTGTAATTCACTAGGCTTAATCTTTGCGTAAGCCATTAAGTCATTCAGCAAACCTGAATTGTAGTTACATACGCCAATGTTCTTTGCTAGCCCGGCTTCAGCCAGTTCTTCCATTGCTTGCCAAGTTTCGAACAAAGGCACTGGCTCAATCATCATCTTCGGCTCATCCGCTTGAGGATCAAAGCTCCACTCTGGCGGGTAACGAGTTTCAAATGGAACATAGGGCTGTGCGATTGGAAAATGCACAAGATAAGAATCTAAGTAATCCACTCCAAGATCTTGAAGTGTGCGCTCTAGAGCTGGACGCACGTGTTCTTTCTTATGGTAGGTATTCCAAAGCTTTGACGTTATCCAAAGATCCTCACGCTTCACTATGCCATCTTCAATCGCGCGCTTAATACCCTGGCCCACTTCTTTCTCGTTACCATAGTCACATGCGCTATCAAGTAATCGATAACCAATTTTAATCGCGTTATAAACCGTTTCGGCACATTGATCTTTTTCAATCTTCCACAACCCTAAACCTACTTTAGGGATTCCGTAGTTGTCGCTCATTGTTCTTCCTTTTTACTTATGGCGCTCTATTTTTATTTTTGAGCTTATTTTAGGTATGACTTTACTTTCAGGCTTAAGCATTAAACTACCGCCTGTCTATTTATTTAGTTTTTAATAACGAGTTAATGTATTACTGCCCTGATATTTTTCTTATTTCATCGGCAATAACATGAACATTCAAAAATACAACTTGGATATGATTATCTGGTAGTCGGATAAAACCGAGAGCACCTTGTCGTCGCAATAAACTTTCATTAACTGTTTCAATATCTTTCACTTGTATACGTAATCGAGTAGCACAATTATCAATATGCCCTTCGACGATATTATCGACACCACCAAGACCTGAAATTATCTTATTTGCTTTGGCTGTCAGGTTACCTTTATCTCTGATCATATTAATCTCACAGTTAAAACGATATGATTTAAGAGCAATACTTCACATAAAAGCCAAGTATCGCTCTATAAGATATTTATTAAATTAAACTGGGGTTACTTCATCGAAACTTCATAAGAAGCATTGATCTGAGCTTCACAAGTCTGGATTTCAGATTGGAAACGTTCTAGCCACTGTTTGCCTTCAGCATCTGCATTGTTTGCCCAGTTATCAACAACCGGTTGAGTCGCATCTTTGAACGCCTGTTTTTCCGCAGCTGTTGGGTTATAGATCTCGCCGTCCGCTTTCTTGAACTCTTCGTAAGACGTGTATTCATTGTGTTTAGGGTAAGACATCAGGTATTGCTGCTGTGCTTGAATACCATCAAGTACAACTTTCTTTAATTCAGGAGAAAGTGATTTAAACTTCATATCTGACATTAGCCATGCACCGCCCATGTAGGCGTGGCCGTCCAATGTTAGGTAATCTAGGCTTTCATGGAATCGACTTTGAATAATATCAACAATACCGTTCTTAGTACCTTCTACAACACCCGTTGATAGTGCCGTGTATACCTCTGGCCATGCGATTGGTGTTGGTGAGCCGTCAAGCTGCTTAACCAAATCCTGCTGTACTTTTGCAGGAACCGTACGAATCTTCATGCCTTTTACATCTTCAGGGGTTTTGATTGGCTTCTTCGTTGTCGCAAAGTTACGCCAGCCACCAGAGTTCGCAACCATCATCAGGCGTACGTTTGGAGCCTTTTTAAGAACGTTACCGCGAACGTCAGAGATGAACTTGTCATTACCGTAAACACACTCAGCTACGCGGTCATTCGGTAGTAAGTAAGGAAGGTCAAATGACTCTGCCGGTTTCCAGTAATAAGCAATCTCAGAAACTGTCGTTGGGAAGTAGTCAAACATGCCAGCTTGTACGCCCGCAATACACTCTTTACCTGAGCCACATAATTGACCTGACCCATAAATTTTTACTTTAATTTCACCATTTGAACGTGTTTCTAGGTGATTTTTAAGCACCAATAATGATTGGTGGTTATAACTTTCAGGTGAAGTTAGATGAACCACATTAAATTCAGTTGCTGAATATACTGCACCCGATGTTAATAATGCAGTGGTAGTTGCTAAGTTGATTATTGTCTTTTTCATAATATGTACCAGTGTAGGGTTTATTTACAGCATCAGTAAGTGCTGCATTTATATTGTTATCGGTTAGTAATTTTATTGAAAATATTTAATCAGTTATCACATAATCCCAAATAATTGAGGGAGACCAATTACTAATTGAGGGAAGCATGAGATAACAAAAATAAGAGCCATCTCTACAACTAGGAATGGAATTATCTTCTTAGAAATTTCAGAAACTGAGACTTTCGAAACGCCAGATGCGACAAACAAAACCAAGCCCATTGGGGGGGTCGCTAAACCGATTGATAGGTTTGCACACATCACAACACCAAAGTGAACTGGATCGATACCCGCACTGATCATAATTGGCGCAAATATCGGAGCGAAAATTAGAATTGCAGGACCCGCATCTAAGAACATACCGATAGCGAACAATAGAACGTTAATAATTGCGAAGAGTAAGTACGGGTTGTCCGTAATACCATTCATAAAATCTGCAACCATGTTCGATACACCAGACAAGCTGATGAGTGAAGCAAAACCACTCGCGGCCGCAACAATAATTAAGATAGACGCTGCATTTACCGCGACTTTAGCAAACAGTGCGTATGTTGCTTTTACGTTGGTTACTCGAATGATAAACAGAGACACACAGATAGCATAAGCCACTGCAACTGCTGCCGCTTCTGTTGGAGTGAATATACCCCCATAAATACCGCCTAAAATAATAACCGGAGTCATCAATGGAAGAATCGCCAGTTTGAACGCTTGGTGACGCTCCATTGCCGGTGCTCGCTCCATTGGCTGTACCGCCGGGTACTTGCGAATCTGGTAGCGATTCATCAGCATCAAACCAATACAGAAAATGATGCCTGGAGTAACACCCGCTAGGAACATCGCAGCAACCGATGTGTTCATCACAAACGCGTAAATAAGCATGATGCCAGAAGGCGGGATGATATTGCCTAATACAGTTGCCGCCGCAGTCAGTGCTGCTGAATAGCCGGTGTCGTAGTTATATTTTTTCATTTCTGGGATTAGCATTCCGCCAATCGCAGAAGTTGCCGCTACCGCAGAACCAGTTAGCGCACCGAAAATAGTTGCCGCAAGAATCACCACATGCCCTAAGCCTCCACGAAGGTGCTGAACCATGGTTTGAGCAAAAGCAATGATACGTGGTGTGATGCCACCAGCCGTCATGCATTCGCCAGCTAACATAAAAAATGGCAGAGCTAAAAGTAAAAAGCTGTCTAGCCCCGAATACAAACGCTGATAGAGCATGTTAGCAAACAGCATTTGATCATTTTGAAACAGTGTGATGATTGGTGACAGTCCCAGAGTGAACAGAACAGGTACACCTACAATCAATAACGCAAGAAAATATACTAAGAAAATTGGGGAAACCATGTCCTACTCCTTATGACGCAGATTTCAATTCAAACTGCTCTTCTTGATCAGCTGAATCATCTTCGGTTTGACAAGATTCCAGCATCTCTGCGGTTTTACTTGTCTGAGATACATCTTCAAAGTCACCCAGGATGGCGCGCACGCAAGCAACACTTTTTTGTAGCGCGTACAACATAGTCACAACCATCATGACCGGTGGTGCGATGTACACGAAGTACATTTGGATAGGCAAACTGTCTGCCATCACCGAACCTGTATTGAAGAACGTCCAACCGAATTTAATCCAAACGGAGAACACAAGAATCGCTGCGATATGACCTAAAAGAGATAACAGAGCGAAGAAACGAGGGGACTTCTTCTCGACAATCTCAGTCACAAAAGTCATCGCAATATTTTTATCGGTTAGGTACACAAATGGCAGGCACAGATAAGTCATATAGATCATCAGGAATCGAGAAGATTCATCCGTCCAACTTAATGGAACATTGAATACATAACGGAACAGCACTTGCGCTACTACGATCACAGTCATCAAAAGCAGTAAGATACCCGCCGTATGACGGAGCAACTTAGCTAGAGGAGTTGTTATCGTATTCAATGCTTTTTCAATGGCTCTTAACATAGAATCACCATAATAATTATTATTGGTCTATTTATAAAACGACACACGGTTTATTGGGTGTGTATTGATAACTCAGTTAATTATTTAGAACCGTGATATTTTTCACACAGATAAATAATGTGTCGTTTTTGTAAGGTTTATGTCACATAAGTGACAATCTATGCCTTTCCGTTTGAACCAAACAGACGGATTTTGTGTTGTACAACTTCTTTCATTGAAGAGATACCTGTGTTCATAACGTCAGCAAGAATGTAGTCTTTTTCATTGTCTTTCCAATGTGCTTGAACACCGTGGATAAAGCCTTGGCGTAATTCAGTATCGACATTTATTTTTGCCACGCCACGCTTAACTGCTTCCATTACTTGGTCATCAGGTACTCCTGAACCACCGTGTAATACGATCGGTTTTTTCACAGCTTCTTTAATTTCTGACAAACGATCAAACTTAAGCTCAGGTGTTGTTTTATATACACCGTGAGCAGTACCAATAGAGACAGCTAAGTAATCAACACCTGTACGCTCAGAGAAATCTAATGCTTCCTCGACCGTAGTGATCATCGCATCCTTCTCATCAACGGTGATGTCATCTTCTGTTCCACCAATCTTACCTATCTCACCTTCAGCCCCAAGGCCCAAGGCATTAGCAACATCAACAACCGCTTTAGTGATACGGATATTCTCTTCGAAAGGAAGCGCTGAACCGTCAAACATTAGCGATTGGAAGTCACGTGTCGCCGCTTCCATACATTGTTCGAATTTACGGCTGTGATCTAAATGGATACAGATTGGAACAGAAATTTGATGATGTTGAATCAGTGAATCTACTGCATCACGCAATGGTTTCATGCCCATTTCATTAATTGCTTTTTGACCAATCTGAATCATGATTGGCGACTGTTCTTCTTGAGCTGCCAACAATACTGCTTTAATCGTTTCTAAGTTGTGAGCTGTGAATGCACCGATAGCGTAGCCATTGTTCCACGCTTCTTTGATCATTGTTTTTCCAGACACGTAAGGCATTAGGTTGTTCCTTTTTTATTCATTTGTTTGTTCGTTGTTGTAGTTAAATTATCAGCCACCAGCTTTCATTTCTGTTAGTTATGTATCACTTTTCAACACAAATGGACAAAAATAAACAAAATGAGTGAAAAGTCTTTGAGCAAAAAAAAGGTGACAGCCAAAAGCCATCACCTTCTAAAAGTTTTCTAATTAGCCTAAACGCTAGACCTTTCTCTAGTTAACACCATGGTCAAGTAAGCCTGCAGCGAGAGCCGGTGCTAAGCCAGGTGTTAATGGAAGCCTAGGGATCACTAAGCAGTGCATTAAATGATAAATATCTTGCTTACCATCCCACACCTTGCTGGTCCCAGCTTGATTGTTTGTGTCCAGTTCTTGCCACCATGAGCATCCCTCGTAATCAATCAGGTATGTACGGCAGTAATCCCACCAAGTTTGGTAAAACTCTTCGTATTTTTTGTCACCCGTCACTGTATACAGCGCATAAGCTGTACCGATGGCTTCTACTGGTGCCCATCGAATACGCTCACGAACCACTGGTTTTCCGTCCCAATCAACGGAATAAACAAAACCTGGTGCACCATCGACAGACCACGCATCACGGACGGTTGCATCGAATAAGCCTATCGCATCCTCAAGCAGCCAGTCCGGGGTGTTCGCACCAATCTCTAATAAAGTCGCACGAAGGTGGCAGATTAAACGCCCCCACTCGATCCAGTGACCCGGCGTACCGCCGTAAGCTCGGAAATGGCTTGCTGGCGTTTCTTTATTGTAATCTGGCAGCGGGTTCCACTCAGAATCAAAGTGTTCATTTACGCGGTAATGAAGACCTTTTGCCGTTTTATTGATCATGAATTCAGTAATATTAAGCGCACGGTCTAACCATTTTTTGTCTTTCGTTACATCGTAAACAATCAGGAATGCTTCAACCGAGTGCATTGCAGCATTACCCCCTCGGTAGTCTTCAGTCTCTGAGAACGTTTCATCCCAAGACTCAAAGCACATCTGTTTTTCTTCGCTCCAAAAGTGATTTTCGTACACGTTAATCGCTTCATCTAGTAACGCTTGCGCACGAGGGTGACCTGTTGTCGCCGCACTCGCAGCAGCTAACAGTACGAATGCGTGTTGATACCCTTGCTTAGACGCATCAACGATACCTTCACCTTCATTATCTATGGTCGCGTACCAACCGCCGTGCTTGTTATCTTTTAAAGGTCCTTCTAAGGCAGCAATACCATGCTCAACAAGGTCATAGGCACCAGGTCTCCCCATCAAAGCAGCTAACGAATAACAGTGCAGCATGCGCGCGGTAATCCAAAGGCGGGTTCCCATCTCATCGCGGATATTACCGTTATTGCCTACCCAACCAAATCCGTTAGGTACGACAGATTTTCTTCCAAATTCAAAAATACGATCTGTTTCAGTTTCCAACCAAGAGTTATGAGATTTGGTATTGATCCATTTCATACGATCTTTCCTCGTTATTATTTTTTATTGCTGCTGAAACTATCAGGCAGCGGATTTGAATTCTGTTAGCTAAGTTCTACTTATTACAAAACCAATCAAAATTGGACATTCTTGATCACCAGCACACAACCAATGACCAGAAGCAATCCATGTACGATGTGGTGATAGTTAATTTTGTATTTCTGTAAGAAGTGGTATCCGACCATGCCACTTGTCATTCCGACTAAAAATGCCGGCATTGCCGATCCAACGAGACTGCTGACCTCTGGTGTAATAAGTCCTTCAGTCCAAAAACTGGCTATCGCACCTATCATCTGTAACATGAAGAAGAACACTAATGTCGATTTAGCCTGATCAGCAGTCCAAGGCTGCATTGAGGTATACGCAATAACCGGGGGCCCCGCTTCACCAACGCTTGCCCCAAGCACGCCAGAAGCAAACCCTGTTCCCATTGTGACTGGCACTGAGGTTTTGGAGAACGCTGGTTTCGTGCTACGCATGGAGTGAATACTCGATAAAATCAGCACAATACCCATCGTTATTAAAATGTATTGAGATGGCAGGCTAGCCAGTAACTTAGCACCCACAAATGACGCAGGTAACGAACCCGCTACGAGAATCAGACCAGCTTTATACTGAATCGAGTGACGCATTTTCCACACAATAGGGAATGTTACTAACCAACCGAAAATCCCCGCGATCGGCACCGCCATCTTTGCGTCGACAACGAGCGAGAGTAACGGCACAGAAACAAGAGCAAGGCCAAACCCGGTCAAGCCTTGCGTAAAGCCCCCTAATGCGATGATCAGGGAGACTAATATGACAGTCATATCCATAGTAGCGTCCTAATGAAGGGCGATGGTTCACCCTAATATGGTTGTTGAAAGGAGGTATTACTTCACTGAGAAGCGATGAAGTGTTTTCTCTTCAAACACATCACCAGGGTTTAGCCGAACACTTGGAAAGTGAGGTTGATTTGGGCTATCTGGGAAATGTTGTGTTTCTAAACACATCCCTTCAAATGATTGATATTGATGACCATTTCGACCTAGCCAAGTATTATTAGATAACTTCGAAGCGTTGTAGAACTGAACCGCAGGTTGCGTAGTTAACACTGTCATTACTCGGCCGCTTTTTGGGTCGTAAAGCTCCGCAGCATAATGGTACTCACCTTCATTATTAGACTGGTCGAGAATAAAGTTATGGTCATAGGCTCCATCGAGCACTTTCTTTTTGTTGTCACCGATGACCGTCGAAGACGTAAAATCTAAACCCGTACCTTTAACACTCAGCACTTCCCCTGTCGGGATCATATCTTCAGTTACCGGTGTATAAAATTGAGAGAATAACGTGAGATGATGGTTATCGACTGAGCCGGAATCGTGACCACCAAGATTGTAGTAACCATGATTGACTAGGTTGACTACCGTAGGCTTGTCAGTGGTTGCTTTGAAGTTATAGTGAATCTGATTCAATTCATCTAAACCAATGGTATGCGTGACATCCATCGTGCCACCATAACCAGCTTCACCATCCGGTGAGGTTCGGCTTAGATGTATATAAACCGCTTCGGGTTGTTGTTCGACTGCATAATTCCATACATATTTGTCGAACCCCCGGATGCCACCATGCAGGTGTGTACGCGACTGCTCATTGGTATCAAGTTGGACGACCTCACCATCAAGCTCGTAACTCCCGCCTTTAATACGATTGGCAAAACGCCCCGCCACCGCACCAAAAAAAGGATGCCCGGCAAGGTATTTATCTAAGGTTTCATAACCCAATACCACGTCAGCCTTATTGCCTTCTCTATCCGGTGTTTCTATCGATGTAACAATACAACCGAAATTAGTCAGCTGTACCTTCATACCCTGACTGTTTTCTAGGGTAAATAGCTTAACGGGCATCGCTTGACCATCTACTTGCCCCCAGTTTTCGACATCTAGTTTCACGTTATTGTCTCTATTCTAATTATTGTTTTATTTTTGCTTCTAAGCCTGACGTAACACGAAGTTGTTCAAAGACAGATGTCCAGTCTTGACGACCACGCCCTGCAGCTCGAGCAATACTGTAAAGCTCACGAGATGCAGCACCACACGGCATTGGTACATTCACTTGGTTAGCTAAGTCCAAAGCGATACCCAGATCTTTATGCGCTAAATCCACCATAAATGCCGGAGTCAAATCGCCTGCTAGCACTTTACCCGGCCAGGTTGTCGTAAAGTGTCCTTTGCCAGCCGGTGTACCACTCATCACTTGCAATGCCGTTTCGAATTCAAGACCAATTGCTTCAGATAAAGTAGCGGCTTCTGCCGACAACGCATTAAGCGCGATACTCATGTAATTATTGATAATTTTTACGCGAATACCTTTACCCGCACCGCCACAATCTACAGTCTCGGAACCCATGCAATCAAAAAGAGGCTGTGCTCTCTCTATTTGGGCTTTGCTACCACCAGCAAGAATCAGTAACTCGCCTTTAACCGCGTGGTCTGAAGTGCGCCCTACCGGAGCTTCCATCATCTGTAGACCTCGTTGATCCATATCAGAAACCAACTTATCCGTTTGGAATGGGTGAATAGTAGACATATCAATCAACAACGTTTCAGGCGTCATTACTTGTGCAATCCCCTGCTCACCAAACAATACATGACGCACTAAGTCGCCATTCGGTAGCATAGTGATAATAAAGTCGACATCTTTTGCAGCGTCTAGCGCTGATTCCGCAGCCGTTGCTCCCAACTCAACCAGTCCGTTTACTGCATCTGCATTTAAGTCAAAAACCTTTACCTCATGGTCACCTTTTAGAATGTTTGAAGCCATTGGGCTTCCCATTTGACCAAGACCAATAAAACCAACGCGACTCATAATTCCTTTCCTTTTATAAATACCAACACACTTTGAGTGGGTTAACTATAAACAAATGAACAAATTGAACTGTTGACCATGTCACACTTTGTCTATTTTTGTTGTTTAATGTAAGTTTGTGAGCATTATCGAAGTATTAGGTGACACAGGAAATATAATTTACTCTGTACTTATATTTAGATAGCTGTATTGGCTAAAAAGGAAGAAAGATGAAAATTGCTTGCCTAGGTATTACCGTTCTTGACCGTGTTCAGCTTGTTGAAAAACTGCCAACAACAGGGGGGAAGTATGTATCAAAAGACTACTTTGAAATTGGCGGAGGCCCAGCGGCAACAGCGGCTGTCGCCGTTTCTAAGTTAGGGCATGAAGTAGAGTTTGTCGGTCGTGTAGGGAGTGATAGCGTAGCCAATACCATGATCGAAGAGCTCAACAGTTACGGTGTTAAAACAAATCATATTGTTCATATAAACAATGCATCTTCATCTTTCTCTAGTGTTCTTGTTGATGATGAAGGTGAACGTATGATCATCAACCACCAAGACCCTATGCTAAGCCGTGACATTCGCATGTTGATGGATGTTGATTTTAGTCAATTTGATGCAGTGCTGTGTGACGTACGCTGGCCTGAAGGCGCTAAGTACCTATTAGAGAAGGCAAAAGAGTATGGAATACCGTCAGTTCTAGATGCTGATTTATCACCGGATCCAATCGATGAATTGGTCAAATTGGCCGATCATGTCGCATTTTCAGAGGAAGGATTGTCAACTTTTGTACAAAATTCAGAGGTTGAAGCAGGATTACGCTTAGCAAAACAAGAAACTTCTGGCAAAGTATACGTCACTGTAGGAAAACACGGCTGTTATTGGTTAGAAAACAACGAGCTGCAACATGAAGCAGCCCCAGTGATTGATGTTGTCGACACAACCGGAGCGGGCGATACATTCCACGGAGCTTTGGTTGTGGCTGTAGCTGAAGGGATGGATACCCGTGCTGCAGTCAAATTCTCAAATATTGTCGCTGCAATCAAATGTACTAAATTGGGTGGCCGAGAAGGTATACCAACTCGCTCAGCAGTGAATAAACACATAAATGAATAATAAGAAGGTTTAGTATGACTAATCCTAGACAAGATAAATTACTAAAGTTAGTTATTGATGAAGGCTACTATACCGTTGAAGATTTAGCGGAAAGCCTAAATGTCTCTACCCAAACCATTCGCCGAGACATCAAAAAGCTCAGTGATGATAAGCTGTTGATTCGTCATCACGGCGGCGCTAGTTCGCCAGCAAGCAAAACGAACTTGGATTACGAGCTACGCCGAAGCGCTGAAACTGACGAGAAAAATGCAATTGCGAAATGTATTGCTGAGTTAGTTCCTGATAATTCGACTATCTTCATCACTATTGGTACAACGGCTGAAACTATCGCTAATCACCTATTAAAAAAGAGCAACTTACAGGTGATTACTAACAGTTTACGCGTTGCAAACATCCTACACTCAAATCCATCATTTGATGTGTTGATACCTAGCGGTAAAGTAAAAGCATCAAATGGGGGTATTGTCGGCACAGAAGCTATCGATTTTATCTCAAAGTTCCGTTTTGATTACCTATTAACTAGTGCCGGCTCACTTGATACTGACGGTACTCTGCTTGAATATGATCTCAACGAAACCGAGTTAGTACAAACTGTCATGAAGTCTGCAAGACACATGTACGTTGGACTCGATTCAACCAAGTTTGTACCTAAAGGTTCAATAGCGCTTTGCCATATTCGTGAAGCAACAACGTTATTTACCGACAAAGCATTACCAAACACTCTAGCCAAAAACCTTCAACACGAAAACATTCTCATTGAAGTGTGTAAGCCAGAATAGCTTGGTTATCCTATCTAGCAAAAAGCTCCCAAATTAAGGGAGCTTTTTAGTCTTAACAGTATGTAAGCACTGCTATTTAGCTATTCATGAAGACACTTATCTAGCATCGGTATCAGAACCTCAGCCCACGCCTGATAAGCCTTGCCATTCAAATGTAAATCATCACACGTGTATTCATTCGACAAGTGTTGATTGGGCGCTAATACCGCATTCACATCTAAAAACTCGATGCCATGCTGCGCACAGTAACCTTTTAGCTTTCTATTTAAAGACTCAACACTTGGATTTAAGCTTTGCAGCTTAGTACCAACATAAAGCGTTGATTGCACCAAGATTCGAATATCGTTTTCTTGCCACACTTCAAGCATATCAATGTAGTTCTGGTAGATATGGTCGACATCATAACCTTGCGCTAAATCGTTTATCCCCGCCATGAAACAGACTAACTGGGGATTCACGTTTAACGTGGTGTCAATACGTCGCAACATACCTGATGTGGTATCACCAGCCAAGCCGCGGTTAACCATAGAAATATCACGGAAAATATCAGCCCATGGCGCCCACTCAGTAATCGAATCGCCAAACATCACTAGATCGGCTTGAGGTGAAAAATGGCGATGATTGTCGGATGTCATGATGTAACGGCTCATGCTGTGGCCTCGTTGCTGAATCTCTGACTGAAGAGCAACTGCCTTGAGGATTTCACTGTCAGGTGTGGTGCTATCGAATTGAGCCAGTAACCCTTCGATGTGAGGCTTAAAGAGACTGAGACGTGTGCTCAGTTGATGATGTTCTTTAAGGGAAGATAGCCTCTCTAACAATACGTACAGAGAGCTGTTTTGACCAACTTCTTGGAATAACTGATATAGATCGAGGACAGGGTGCTGTTGTAGCGCGGCAAGTAATTGCTTGTCTTCCATGGTGTTATCTACCCCTTCAATTATCTGGCGATGAACTCAAGATAATATCCGATTGCGTACGAGATAGATAACACTAGAAACAGAGATTTACTTCTCTTTGATAACTAAATGGTTGCGGTTATCACGGCTTTTCTTAATCAGCTCGTTGCTCTCGTCCATTTCATCAGATTTTGCAAGGCGATCGTAAAGCAGCACATTCACTGTTGCCGCCAAGTTCATGCAACCTACCGTTGGAACGTACACCACGTGATCCGCTCTATCGGCAACATCTTGAGAAATCGAACCATCTTCAGGGCCAAAGATATAGATTGCGTTTTCTGGGTGTTTAAAACGTGGCAGTGGTGTTGCACCTTCTGCTAGTTCTACACAAACGATCTTAGTTTCTGGATCAAGATTGTCTAAAAACGACTCAACACCAGTCAACGGGATAGTACGCGCAGCACTCTTAGTATCGGTGTGAAATTTCGCGGCTTTTTCGTAGCGTTGCCCTGTGTATTTAACTTCGTCGACTTGGTAACAACCAGCCGCGCGCATAACAGCACCAACGTTTGTCGGGCTCTTTGGGTTAGTTAAACCAATAGTCACATGGCTTTTGTTCATGAATCTTTCTCACTTAACGAATAGACATAGCAGGGTGCTACAAAGCGTCGCATTCTAACAAAGCAGCGTCGAATTCAAAAGCATCGATACACACTCACTTTTTCGCGCTTAAGCCTCTAGTTGCAAGGCTTCTCACCAAAAAAATCTAACCGCCATCATATTTATAAAACAAAAACACGCTAGGGTAACAATTAAACAACAAGCCCATTTACATTTTGAAACCACATTAATAATGTGTTGAAAATTGCATGAGACAATCACACAGGAAGCGTGACATGACCCTAACCATCAAAAACCGCCTTTATATTCTCTCTTTCATTCCACTACTACTAATGGCAATTGGGATGATGAGCGTGACGTATATGAAGAGCACCGAGCTAACCGCACAACAAGTAGAATCGACGCGTAGCAATATGATGGCGATGAAAGAAAAGGAACTCAAAGCGTATCTGCAAATGGCTCAATCTTCTATCAGCCCGTTCTTGGAAAGAGGTGCAACATTAGAAGAAGCCTTACCAACGTTAAGAACACTCGAATATGGCGAATCTGGCTACATCTTTGGCTATGACTCTAAAGGCGTTCGAGTTGTTGTTGGGCAAAATAACGATGGCATTGGTAAAAACTATTACGACCTACAAGACAAAAAAGGCAATTACCTGATTCGTGACCTCATCAAGAACTCAAAGCTTGGCGAATTCACCACTTACTACTTTCCAAAACTTGGTCAATCTGAAGCCTTACCAAAACTGAGCTACTCGATATTCATCCCACAATGGGATTTGATGCTCGGCACCGGTTTTTATACTGACGATATTGATGCGGTCATCGCAGAAATGAAAGAGAGCTCGAACGCTGCGCTGCAAAGCTCACTCACTGCCATTGCTATTTTCTGTGGCTTAATCGCTCTTGTGGTTGCCGTGTTTGCAGTCGCAGTGAACCGCACAATTATGAAGCCACTTGAACAGTTTGACCGTTCAATCAGCGCGTTTGCGAGTGGTGAAGCCGATTTAACCGCGCGAATGGAAACCTTCAAAGCACCCGAGTTCACTAAGCTCAGCGAGAACTTCAATGCCTTTGTAGCAAGCCTGCAAACCATCATTCGCAGCGTCAGTGATGTAGGCCAGCAAGTGGTAGCCGAAACGTCTAGCATGTCTTCTCGCGCAGCTCAGGTGGACGAAATTGCCACAGGCCAACGTGAAGAAACAGAACAAGTTGCTACGGCGATGACTGAGATGACCACAACCGCGCAAGAAATCTCAAGCAACGCAAGCCAAGCGGCGGATTCAGCGAAGCTTGCAGAAGGCAACGCAAAAGAAGCACAACAAATCGTAAACGCAGCTGCAGATTCGGTGGCCGGACTTGCTAGCGAAGTCTCAGAAGCCAACACTGTGGTATCGCGTTTAGAAGGCGATGTTCAGAATATCTCATCTTCATTGGCGGTTATCCAAGACATTGCAGAACAAACTAACCTACTTGCATTGAATGCCGCAATTGAGGCTGCTCGTGCTGGTGAACAAGGTCGTGGTTTTGCAGTTGTTGCGGATGAGGTTCGTAAGCTGGCAAGCCGAACTCAAGAGAGCACGGGCGACATTCACAAGATGATTGAGCAGCTCAAAGCCGCTTCAGACGCCGCGGTAAAAGCAATGGATTCAAGCCAAAACCGTAGTGCTCAAACGGTGGAAGAAGCAAACGCTGCTGCCGCGGCGCTGGCGAAAATCCAAGAGTCAATCGATACCATCATGGACATGAACTCGCTTATTGCTACAGCAACTGAACAGCAAAATATTGTGGGCCAAGAGATATCTCAACGCATTGTGGTGATTTCAGATCAAAGCTCGCAATCGGCTGCACTAGCAAACCAAAACCGTGCAGGTAGCCAAAACCTCAACAGTCGTGCCAATGAGCTGTACCACTTGGTGGATCGCTTCACAGTCTAATGTCGAGCAGGTGAACACTCCTCAACGTTCAAAGCTATCCTCTCTAAAGTAATCGGGCTTCAGAATCTCTATTCTGAAGCCCGTTTTTTATCGGTGGAGGCTTTAGGTCATAAACTAATCCAACTGCTCAGAAAGGAAGTCCACCAGCAAGCGCACCTTAGAAGATAAGTTACGATTCTGTGGATAAAGTGCCCAAATACCCTCTTTGTCATCACGATAATCAGACAACACTTCAACCAACTCACCAGACTCAAGGTCTTCACTCACATAATATTCTGGTAATTGCACTAAACCGATGCTTTGCTTGGCTGCATCTAGCAAAGCCAAACCACTATTGCACTTGATACGTCCATTAACTCGCACTGCTCGTGGACGTTTGTTTTCTTTAAAACGCCAATGCTCAAAGCCACCCACTAGACATTGGTGGTTACTCAGCTCCGAGAGTGTATGAGGCTCACCATAGCGTTCGATGTACTCAGGGCTAGCACACACATAAAGTTGTCGTTGAGATAGCTTTTTGGCTACGAGGCTAGAATCTTCTAATCGACCGAGACGAATTGCCACATCAACACCTGAGTCGATAAGATCAAGCTTTTGGTTTGTTAACATAAGTTCTAGTTCAACTTGCGGATACAGTTTTAAAAACTTATGCAGAATCGGAGCCAGTTGACGTTCACCATAAGTCACTGGTGCCGTGACTTTCAAAAGCCCTTTTGGGGTGGATTGCATTTGAGTAACAGCAAGCTCAGCAATTTCTAATCCTTCAACCAATAATTTACATTGTTGGTAATAAAGTTGTCCGGCTTCAGTTAGAGAGACTTTACGTGTAGTTCGATTCAATAGTTTGACCGCTAGGCGCTCTTCTAAGTTAGCCACTCTTCGGCTGATTTGAGCAACTGACGTAGCAAGCTTCTGCGCCGCTCCCGTAAAGCTTTCACGCTCCGCCACGGCAACAAACTCACTTACCCCTTCCCAATTGGCCATACTTTTACCCTATGTTTAACGATGGTTACCCATACAGTGTATTGAAGATATATATCAGTGTCACCTTACTTGATATGCGTTACGCATAAATATTCGCTAGCCACAACTGATTAAAATAACGCCAACCAATACCTGACATTTCTCAAAACTCCTTACTGAACACTAACAAAATCGTATTGTCCTCTGACACTCATCCAACCACTTAATTGGTAAGTTGGTTCTGTACCGGAACACAGGTACTTCAATAAAGTAAGGGGTACTCCTATGAAAAAATTAATCATACTTGCGTCAACTCTTGTTCTCAGCACTACAGCGTTTGCAGCAACTAAAACAACGATTCAAGAAACAACGCTAAAATCTGATACATTTGTTACTGAAGCGGAAGCATACGATGCAGGCACGAACCTTATGGATGAGTTAAGCGCAAAAACACCTTTTGAGCTTTCAAGAGAACTGCCACAGTTCCAACAAACAACCAAATACGATTCGTTCAAGATTGATGATGCGAATATGGAAGTGAAGAAAATCACTAACATGAGCGGCGACATCCACTACCAAGCGAACGTAAAAGTTGACTACCGTTACACATATAAAGACGGCCGTAGCAGCTAATACCGAACGATTAATTAGGTCTCAAAACCGACCTAGCATCTAAAAGAAAGCCCGTACTCATTGAGCACGGGCTTTTTTGTCGTTCAGCGCTGATTAATGGAATTCAAACGAACAACCAGTATCAGCTCATATTCGTCTGTTTAGCTTTGAAAATTAAACTTCAAACTGAGAAACAAGGCTATCAAGCGCTTCACACTGTTCTGCCAACGCCATACATGCGTTCTCAGCACTGCTCGCCATCTCTACCATTTGCACGGTGCTTTCTGCGATACGTTGGACGTTTTGATTCACTTCTTCCGACACTTGAGATTGCTGGGAAGCCGCTGTGGCAATCTGCGTGTTCATCTCATTCATCTTGCCAATTGAGTTACGAATCTCACTCAAGGAAGACGCCGCCGTTCCGGCTTGAACAATGGTTTTCTCGCCACTCACTTTGCTTTCAGTCATCACGCCAACCGCATGTTTCGCACCCACTTCTAAGCGTTCAATCATTGATTGGATTTCACCGGTGCTGTCTTGAGTTTTGCTCGCAAGCGCACGAACTTCATCTGCCACAACCGCAAAACCACGACCTTGTTCACCCGCACGTGCCGCTTCAATCGCCGCATTCAATGCCAACAAATTGGTTTGCTCTGCAATGCCTTTGATAACTCCCAAAATAGAAGCGATGTTCTTCACATCGGTATCCAACTCTTGCACCACACCACCCGCATTTTCAATATCTTGCGCTAAACGCTCAATTGAAGTGACGGTTAAACCTAATGTAGTATCCGCAGATTCCACTTCATGGTTTGCTACATTGCTTGCTGTGGCCGCATCCAGTGCGTTACCGCTGACCACTTCACTGGTCGCTTGCATTTCATGTACTGCCGCAGCCACTACTTCACTTTCTTGTTGTTGATTAGCAGAGAAAAGAGCAACACTTTGAGTCAATGATTTGATGTTTTCCATCTCTGAACGAACCGCATTTGACGCTAAGATAACTTGCTCAACTGTCACGTGAATCTTACCGACAAATTGATTAAACGCAGAGCTCAAACGTGCAATTTCGTCATTGCCCTCAACATGCATACGCTGTGATAAATCGCCGTCGCCAGAAGCAATCTCGCTCATCGCTTTTTCGACATTTTGAATTGGACGAATAATAAAACGATTCGACAGCCACATCGCAAACAACGCCGCTAAGATAGCAACCGCCATACCCACTTCAATGATCAACTTACTTGATTCAATCGAATCGTCGGCTTGTTGGCGAAGCTCTTTCTGCTTCAGTTCAATCAGAGTTCGGATATCACGCAGTTGCTTACGAATAGTTGCAAACTCAGCATCTAATGCAGGTGAGTAATCAATATTGTATTGGTCTGCGTTTGCTGGATCAGCGAACATTGGCTCGTGCAGTGCCACCCACTTGCTCATCGCATTAACAAGCTTTGATAACTCATCACGTGAAGATGGATCCAACACGCCCGCTTGATATAAGGTTTCAACACTTTGAAAACGAGGAACCGCTTTGTAAGCGTTGTCTTTAAATTCAAACTTTTGGTACTCGATCGCCGCTTGGTCTTTAGCAAGCAACAGACCTTGTGCCGAAGCGATAATCTGGTAGATATCTCGGTAGCCATCTTCTAGGTTATCTAGGACTGGCTGAACCACATTATTGAGCTCGTTATTAATCGCAGCTTGAGCATTTGATCTGATAACGTTGAGCACAGTAACAGTAGAAAAAACAATCACAATCACAAACAGCGGGATCGCGATTTTACTCTTAATCGAAAGATTATTGATATTCATTGGGATTAATAACCACACTTCAAATAGGGATGCGCGCGCAATATACAGCACACATATGAAGTCTCGCTAAGGATTTGTGAGCCTCATCTCATAGCAAACGATATCGTCAAATTTCGTGGTGATTATTCGACCATAGCTCAACTCCCAAACGTTAAGGCATGCTCTGATTTAGACTTATTTTCCGCTGATACACGCAAATACTGGAGAAGTGTGAGAAATAACACCATAATGTAGGGCTCTAAAATAAGTAGGTAAGAACATGAAAATTTGTGGTGTTGAAATCAAAGGTAACGATGCAGTCATCTGTCTTCTTTCTCTATCAGATGGTGTATTTAACATTCCTGATTGCCGAGTTTCTAAAGTTTCAATTAGCGACGCAAACGACACACAGAATATGAAAGACTTTCAATTCTCTTTTGCAAAGTTAATGGAAGATTACCAAGTAGATAAAGTTGTAATTCGTCAGCGCCAAACTAAAGGCAAATTTGCTGGTGGTGGCTTTGGTTTCAAACTAGAAGCAGCAATTCAACTGATCGACGGCCTAGACGTAACCGTTGTATCACCGGCTGACATCAAAGAGAGCCTTAAACGTAACCCTCTAATGATGAAGTTCAAAGAAACTGGCCTTAAACAATACCAAGAAGCGCCGTTTACTACGGCATACGCTTGCTTGATGAAGCGCTAATAAAAAGTCGCTAGCCAATATTTGATACAGAAAGAGCCTGAATATTCAGGCTCTTTTTTGTTTCTAGTAATCAGCTTTAAGTAGAATTAGTTTGCTATACAGACTACCTCTCTAACGCTGTTCGTCTGCGGACCTTAATTAACTCCGGCTTCCTCACCACCAAATACACAGCTGTTGCTGACAACGCGAAGCCCATTGCCCCGTAGAAGTCGAACGATTCCCCAAAGATGAGCCAGGCTTGAATTGCTGTCGTCGGTGGCACCAAGTAAAACACCGATGCCACACTTGAAGATGCACCGTGCTCTACCATGTAAAGCAGTAAAAGGATGGCAACACAAGACAGAACTACCACCAGCCAGATTAGAGTCAACGTGAATTCTACAGTCCAGTTCACTTGCATCGTTTCGTAGCGCATTGCGAACGGTAGAAACAGAGCAGCAGAAGCCAAATATTGGACCATCGCACCGCCGACCATATCTGTCCCCTGACAGAAGCGCTTCTGATACAGAGTGCCGCAGGTAATACCCACTAAAGAAACCAAACACAATAACGTTGCCAAGCCTTTTTGGTCGTCTGACTGCCATTCAATATTGCCCATCAACACCAAACTGATACCCGCAAAACCAAGCGCTAATCCCAACCACTGTGCAAAATTAAAACGCTGCGAAGTACAGCTGATCATAATCAATGCGGTAAGAATCGGTTGCAAGCCAACAAGTAGAGAACTCAGCCCGGCGGGCATACCCATATCAATCGCCAGATAGGTGCCACCAAGGTAGAAACCATGAATCAAGATGCCAACCACACAAGCGTGGAAGAATGCGCGACCACGAGGGATACGACGCTTAAGGATTGCAATCAAAACCAAGAACAGCGCCACGTTGGCTACCATCCTCAGTGAAAGTAATGTTGCGGGTTCGGCGTATTCCACACCAAGACGTGCGCCAACAAAGCCTGACGACCACAATATTACAAACACAAACGGAATCATTTTAATCAGCATTACAAACCTCTGGTCAACTCTTCATCAATGCTGCTACCTTAGTTGGGTACAGATAACTAATAAAGACACAGATATAACACTTTAAATGGTTACAGATTAAAAGTGAGCACGAGGGAGAATAACGTGGAAGCAGAAGTCAGCGGCAATAAATACCTTGCTACCGAACAACATATTAAGGCTCAGATCGATAAAGGACTCTTTCATCCAGACGATCGCCTTCCCTCAATTCGTCAGTTAAGCGAACAGCTTGGCGTGAGTAAAAATACCGTGATTCGTGCCTACCAAGAACTGGAAGCGACAGGCTGGGTTTACTCAGTACCTAAATCTGGCTATCGCGTGAAAGCACCCAACACCACAAGCTGGGATTCGCCAAACCAACCTCAAAAAGTTGACCTGTTGTCGGTCACCAAGTCTGTACTCTCTCGTCCAAAAGGTCGTCTGAAGTTGCTGGCAGGCTCAGCACACCCGAACATCAACAACCCTGCGATTCGTAGCTTGTACGCCGAAATCGGTCGGCATAGCCGTTTGCAAACTCAGCTTCCCGGTTATTACCAACTGCCTCCTGGAGACGAGCAGTTAGTAAAGCAATTGTTAAAGATCACCCATGATCTTGGTGTGCCTGCGGGATCGAAAGAGATTGCGATTACTCATGGTGCTCAACAGGCGATCAGCCTGGCTCTGCGTGCGCTCACCAAGCCCGGCGACATAGTGGCCGTCGAGTCACCATGTTACTTCGGTAATCTACTTTTACTTGAATCGCTTGGCTTGCAAGTCCTTGAAATTCCAAGCAGTGTTAGCCACGGTATTGATATTCCATCACTACAGAGCGCGTTAGACAAATGGGAAGTGAAAACCTTACTGCTAACGCCAAACTTTACCAACCCGACAGGCTCTAGAATGCCTCTTGCTAATCGAAAATCCTTGTTGGAGATAACCGGATCTTTGCCTATTATCGAAGATGATGTTTTCGGCAGCTTAGCGTTTGACGCACCAATTGCCAGCCTCAAAGAGCTTGATGATCAAGATAGAGTTATCTACGTCAACTCATTGTCTAAAACCTTAGACTCACGCTTGCGAATCGGTTGGTTGCTGTCCGGGCGCTACCAACCTTTGGTCGAAAAGTACCTTTTATGCGACAACATGGGCAGCTCAAACCTGATGCAATCGGCAGTGGGGCAGTTCCTCACCACAGGCAAATACCGCAGTCACCTTTCGAAAATGAAACGGCTTTACCAAACCAATCAAAAGCAATTCCAAAGCCTTTTAATTCAAGCATTAGATAGCCACCCTCACCTTGTCGGGCGCTACCACTTATCAAGACCTGAAGGCTCTTTTTTAAACTGGATAACACTGCCTGAGTCAGTCGATAGCTACGCGGTCTATCAAGACTGTTTAAAGCATAAGTTGGGGATTTTACCCGGCACAGTGTTTGGGACGAATGACCAATATAAACATTGCCTTCGCTTCACTGTCGCCAATATTGAAGAGAGCAAAGAGTGGAAAGAAGGGGTAGTGACACTAGCGAAGATAATCGCTAAGCATACACACTAGAGAGTGTCAGGCCTGCCCTAGATACCGTGATAATCATTAATAAGGTTTGACCTTATTAACATTTTCAACAGCAAAGATTCGCTACACTCGCAGCCTTTCTATGCCTAGCGGAGTCCGACGTGGCAACTATCAAAGATGTAGCGGCACTTGCCGGAGTTTCAACAGCAACCGTTTCACGAGTAATGAACCGTACCTGCTATGTCGAACCAATCACGTTAGAACGTGTAGAACGAGCAATCAAAGAACTCAATTACCATCGTGATGCACGAGCAACCGCTCTGGCGAATCGAAGTAGCAACACCTTAGGTTTATTAACCGGCAATTTAGCTGACCCTTTCTTTGCACTAGTTGCAAAAAGTGTTGAAGAAGTTGCCCGCACCAACGGCTATCAACTGGTTGTAGTTAGCGGCGGCCACAATGCTCAGCGCGAGAAAGAAGGTCTCGACTTTCTTATCAGCCAAGGCTGCGAGGCGATGGTGGTTCACTCAAAAATGCTCGATGACGCGACGCTATTACGCTACACCGCTCAGTTACCCGCGATGGTACTACTCAACCGCACCATCGCCCAAGTATCGAACCGCTCAGTATGGGTAGACAATAGACTAGGTACTCAAGTATCAGTGCAACACCTGATCAAGCTTGGGCACAGAAAAATAGCTTATGTGTCCAGCGACCTGCCCATTCAAGACAGAACCGATAGATTGGAAGGCTACCGAGAGGCCATGAAAGCGGCCAATATCGAAATACAACCCAACTGGATCATCAGCCAAAACTTTAGTGAGTCAGGCGGTGAAGCGGCTGGCGACATCTTGGCGAGTCAATGTCCTGAGGTTACCGCAGCTGTCACCTTTAATGATGTGATGGCCGCAGGCTTAATGACCAGCCTGCAAGACCAAGGTATCTCTGTACCCAACGATATTTCGGTGATCGGCTTTGATGACGTCTTACTCGCTCGCTACCTTTATCCTCGATTAACCACAATGCACAATCCTATTGATGAAATGTCGACCTACGCAGCCAACCTCGCAATTAAGTTAAAGTCAGCGGGTTACGTACCGCCAACACAACATAAATTCGAAACAACCTTGGTTGAAAGGCAGACCGTTAAGCCAATCAAGCGCTAAAATCAGACAAAACGTGACCGAAATCTCATGTACGAACCTCATGTAACCGCTTACATGAAAACAGTATTGAAGTCGCACTTTCATTGTTAGAGCCCACTTATTATCCATTCCGAACAAACCCTACATTCACCTGAGGACAACAAATATGAATAACTCAAAGCCTCTACCATCGTTCGGATTAGCACTAGCACCTATAGCCGTTATGTTTGCGTTGCTTGCTATTGGATACGGTGTTTTAGGACTTCGCATTGAAGTGCTACTACTGATTTCTGCAACTTTCACTGCATGCATTGCTTGGAAGATGGGCTATAACTGGGATGACATCATCAACGCCATTGTTGAGAAACTTGCTAAAGCCATGCCCGTCATTTTGATTTTAGTTTCCGTAGGCGGCCTCATTGCCAGTTGGATGATCAGCGGCACCATCCCATACATGGTTTACTGGGGGCTTAAAGTCATCAGTGCTGAATACATCCTGATCGCCGCATTCTTCGTAACTTCTATCGTCTCGGTATGTACTGGTACTTCATGGGGTTCTGCAGGTACGGTTGGTGTTGCATTGATGGGGGTTGCGGCAGGTTTAGACGTGTCACTTGCTGCCGCAGCGGGTGCTGTTGTATCTGGTGCTTACTTTGGCGACAAGATCTCGCCTCTTTCTGATTCCACAAACTTTGCACCTGTCGTTTCAGGCACCACACTGTACGAACACATTCAGCACATGCTTTACACAACACTACCGGGGTTTGTGATTGCTTCTGTTGTCTTCTTCTTTGCAGGACAAAGCGCTGATGTGGCAAACATTGGTCAGCCAGAGAAAGTAACGCAAATCCTTGCGGGGCTAGATAGCCTTTATAACTTCAGTATCTTCCTTATCATCCCACCAGTTATGATCCTATGGGGTGCATTAACTAAGAAACCCGTTCTACCACTAATGTTAGGAGCTTCAGCACTAGCGATTGTACTGGGAATGGTTCTACAAGGATTCTCTCTACAACAAGGCTTCCAAGCTTATGTCGACGGCTTCAATGTTTCATTGTTTGAAGCAAAAGGAACAGTGACTGATGGGCTAATCCCAGACGTATCAAAACTGCTTAACCGTGGTGGCCTGTTCTCAATGATGAGCACCATTCTACTGGTGTTCTGTGCCTTCTCTTTCGCTGGTATTTTAAGCCTGACGGGCGCGTTGAATGTGGTACTGGGTCGATTCCTACATCTCATCCACTCAACAGGCCAACTTATCGCATCAACTGTGATTGCAACCATCACAGTAGTCTTCACGACCTCTGACGGTAAATTAGCACTTCTTATTCCAGGCGAACTGTTCCAAAACGCTTACCGCAAGATGGGCCTCGACACCAAAAACCTATCTAGAACCATCGAAGATGCAGGCACAATCATCGAACCACTGGTTCCTTGGACTGCGGCAGGTATTTACATGGCAAGCACACTAGGTGTTGCGACGCTAGATTACCTACCTTGGGCAATCCAATGTTACACCGGTGTCGTTTTCGCTCTGATTTATGGCTTCACTGGGTTTGGTATTGCACGCGCAAAGCCTGAACAGTCAGAAAACTCCGTAGAAACTTTTCTAGCTCACAGCACTAAATAAGGCTCACATCCTATGAATTCTTTCGACAATACGATTAACCGCCGAAATACAGGGTCGGTAAAGTGGGACTTTATGGAGCAGAAGCTTGGCTTAGAAGGCTCCGAGTTGCTGCCAATGTGGGTGTCTGACTATGATTTCCAAGCACCTCAACAAGTATTAGATCGCTTAGCTCAAGATATTTCGCATGGTATTTTTGGTTACTCAGAACGTCAAGACGACTACTACCAAGCCGCGATTGATTGGTTTAAAAAACAACATCAAACAGAAATCAAACGAGAGTGGATCACCACGATACAAGGCGTTTTGCCCGGTATTGCTATGGCGTTGCAAATGCTCACACAAGTGAATGACCAAATCGTTATTCAAAGCCCGGGCTACGGTTCATTCCGTAAGATCATCGAACTGAATGATCGTAAGGTGTTGAACAACCCATTGATTGAATCAGAAGGTCACTACCAGCTTGATTTCGCACATTTGGAAGACTGCTTTGCGAGTGGAGCCAAAGCGTTGATTTTCTGCAACCCACACAACCCAACAGGCCGAGTATGGAGCGAACAAGAGATCCTGCAAGTTGCCGAGCTTTGCCAAAAACACGGTGTATGGCTAATCAGTGATGAAATTTGGAGCGACCTAGCGCTAGCATCCAACATATTCAATTCAACATTGAAACTACCAAGTTCGCTAACCGACAAACTTATTGTGGCGACTGCGGCCAGTAAAACTTTTGGCTTGTCATCATTAAGAATCTCTAACTTCATCATTCCAAATGCAGAATTGAAAGAGCAGTTTGTTCGCCGTTTAGATGCTCATGGCATGGATTGCTTCAACAACCTATCAATGTCCGCTGCGACCACGGCATATCAAGAGTGTGATACTTGGCTAGCGGACTTAAAGCAATATTTGCAAGGCAACATCGAAACGCTGCATGGATTCTTGAAAGCAGAACTACCTCATGTTCGCTTTGTAAAACCTCAAGCGACTTACCTCGCATGGCTTGACTGCCGAGCAATGGAAATAAGTGACACTGAGCTTGAGAAAAAACTCATTGCAGCCGGAATTGTACCGAGTATGGGTTGTGCCTTTGGAGAGGAAGGTTCTGGGTTTATCCGTTTGAACCTAGGGTGTCCTGCTGAAGTATTAAATGATGCATTGGTACGACTTAAGGCAGCATTAAACGCCAATTAATAGGCAATGAAATTACTTAATCCGATCAATCAACAAAGCCCAATAGGAAACACCTATTGGGCTTTCTCTACTTCTCAATTTTTATTTCAAGCAACTACCAATATTCAGCATGAGCCAAGCCTTTAACGCAATTCGATTTTTCACTTGTTACTTTAACTTCACCGCCAATCAACGACTGAGCCAACCAACCGTGAGGGAAACTCAATTTAAATGGCGCAGGGATCTGCTCAACGGTAATTTGCCCAAAGCCAACTTTGGAATAGTAACTAGGGTCACCGTATGTCACAGCAAGTTCAACGCCCTGCTCCTTAAGAACCTGTAAACCAAAGTTAATCAGCTTTTGGCCAATACCACGTTTTTGAACCTGAGTACTCACCGCTACTGGTGAAAGCAAATATGCCTTCGTTTCATCGTCAAATGAAAGTGGTGTAAAGATAATCGCGCCTATAATCGTGCTATCCGTATCTGACTCACTAGAATCATCTGCAGCAACAAAGCAAAGTAGCTCTGTCGAATCCGTGATCGTTAAAAGATCGTTAGCAAGCTTACCCACTGTTTTACCTTCGTTCTCGCCTTCTGCATCGGTAAAGGTTTGAGTAAAAAGGCGAGTGATAGTTTCGATCTCGCTTGAATCATATTGTCTAAATTTCATGGTGTTCTTCACTTAATGTACTTTCTTCAACACAAAAAAATGATAATCAAAATCACGCGGCCCAGAGCCTTGAGAACCTTCTGAAAGGTCACTCTTAGGTTTACTGTTATTGAAGAATTGTTTAATTTCATTGTCGCAATCTGCGAGCGCTTTAGAATTCGGCATCGTCGCTTTCAAAGCCTCGACTTGCTTTTGTAAAGGCAGGTAATAGGCGAGCCAACCGGCGTCGCTCATCGCGAAGTCATCCAATACTTGATAACCCTCTGCTTTTGCTTGTTTAATTCGCTCAGGTACCGTCGTCATGTCTGGGTATTCTTTCTGCCAGAATGCTTTGACTGGTTCGCTCGGGTTCTCGGTGTTCCACACCAAATCATTCACGACCAATATGCCCTCATCAGTAAGTAACTTTCGCCACTGTTTAAGTGCTTTCTGGACACCCATGATGTAGGCACTGCCTTCTGACCAGATCAGGTCGAACGACTTCGCTTCAAACGGTAAATCCATCATGCTTGCGCACACGGTTTGAACATTACTTTCTAAGCCAGATGCCTGTGCTTGCTGAGTCAGAATATCTAAACTAGGTTGATCGTTGTCTACCGCTGTTATCTGCACATCCGCTTGATGTTCTTTAATGGCTCTCGCTAACACAGTTGTTGCAATGCCCTTGCCACAACCAATCTCAAGTACCTGTTCCGGTGAACTAGGCACTTTGACCAATACCTCTAAGGTATCTTCAGCCGTTCCTGGTCCTAAGCGCTCTAAGCCCTCGAAGATGGCGCCAAAATCCGCCATATATTGTTCATGTTCATTCATGTCTTTCGATAACCACTTCAATCGCAGCGCCTGTTTCTCATCAAAACCCTGCTTAATTAACCAATCGAGGTGTGCATCTGGCGCAATTTTGTCCATCGACTCATGCCACTCTTCTAAGCCGCTCTCACCCAGCATTGCTGCTAATAAATCTCGTGAACGTTGTTTTTGCACAAGCTCTTCGTCCAGTTGCTTAAGACGATTTTCCAACAAGCCACGTTCTATCTTTGCATCTAAACAAGCTTGGCACTCTTTAAGCGTTAACCCGCCCGCTTGCAGCTGCTGTAACAAACGAACACGCTGCAGATCCTTTTCAGAAAAAAGGCGATAACCATTACTCTGGCGTTGAGCTTCAATCAAACCTAGCTTGCCGTAATACAACAATGTGGAGCGACTCAGGCCAACAAGTTCAGCTAATTCAGATATGCGATACATGCACTTCTCCCTCATTTCTATCTATAAGGTAAACTATGAAGCTATAGTCAGGTCAATACGAAATTATACTTCATGCCCCTCTTTTCCTAGTTTCCCGCCCTTAAGCTCAAATTGGAAAGGTCTCTAAGTACCTATTTCAACCATAGAAGGCTAGTTACCAACATTACTCAACCAGACTTAGAAAAAGTAAGATATGAACTTGATGAAATAAAAACAAACCATTCAAAAAACATACTTTTTACTAGCTAAGTGGATCTACTTCTAAATCGTTCAATAATTAACAAATGTTAACCAAGCGCTAAATAAAATCACCAGACGAATACATACAGGGAGCACCAATAACAAGTAAAAATCTCTTCGTAACTTTTTTAGAAAAAATCAAAATTTATTAGAAATTAACCCCTAATTTTACTGAGTAATTTGTTAGGCTTGGCAACAAATATTTACAATCCAAATAAAAACTAATTGGATAGCTAGAGGTTGTTTTTCTTGAATATGAAATTATTCGGCAGTTCCCTAATCCTTTCGGGAACTGCATTAGGGGCTGGTATGTTAGCCATCCCAATGGTATTGGCCCAATTTGGGTTCATGATCAGCTCGGTGCTGATGCTACTTATCTTTATTGGCACCACCTACTCTGCACTTCTGCTGGCAGAAGCGTGTACAAAAACCAAAGACAACAGTGGAATGAGCAGTGTTGCTTACCTAACTCTGGGCAGCAAAGGGAAACATTTTATCAATGCACTCTTCTACCTGCTGTTGGTATGCATGCTCATCGCTTATATCTTGGGTGTTGGTGACATCATTCACAAACTACTACTCGATGTTGGCGTAGACGTATCTGCATCTGTTGCCTATACCATTTTCAGCCTATTAATGGGTGTAATTGTAGTATCGGGTAAATCCTACATCGACAAACTGAATCGCGGACTATTCATCATGATGGTAGTCATGCTGTTTATTGTGATTGCTTCTCTATTTAGCAACATTCGTTTGGATTACCTAACTCAAACTAGCAACTACACAGCCAACGATGTCGTTCAATACAGTGCGGTTATCTTTACCAGTTTTGCCTCTATGGTGGTAATCCCGTCACTGGTTATCTACAACCGAGAAGCCACTCAAAAGCAGATCCGCAATATGATTTTGCTAGGCTCTGTGATCCCGCTAGTGTGCTACCTAACTTGGTTATTCGCGATTATCGGTAACCTTGGCACAGATGCGATCAGCCAGTTCCACAATATATCTGAGTTGATCTCTGCGTTTAGCGGGCAATCTGCTTGGCTAAAAGTAGTGATTGCACTGTTCTCAGCTCTAGCGTTAGTGACCTCTTTCCTTGGTGTATCTATGGCGCTTTACGACCAAAACAAAGATGCCGTCACCAACAATAAAGCGTTGGCTTATGCTCTAACCTTCATCTTACCTTTGGTATTAGCCGAGCTGTTCGCTAGCCAGTTTGTAAGCATGTTGGACTACGCAGGTATGGTGCTGGTGTTCCTAGCTATCTGGGGCCCACTCGCAATGGTGGTTAAAGTTCGTAGACCTGACTTCCCTCATCTACAAACTGAAGGCAGCTATACCGCAGCCGGTGGCGACACGGCATTGATGGCAACATTCGGCTTTGGGGCGTTGATTTTTATCTCTTGGTTTATGGGGTAGAGCTTATGGGTTAGCCCAAACATTGCTGATAAAAAAACCCGTGAATCCTAAGATTCACGGGCTTTTTAGTTTTTACTAAGGCGGCTCTAATCGAACCGCCGTTGGCTGTTTTTAAAAGGTTAACTCTTAAACGTATTCGAGAGCTCTTTCAGCGATGTTGCCAATTCAGCTTGTTCTTTCGCTGTCGCAGCAATTTGCGTTGCACCGGTCGTAGATTCTGTCGACTTCTGTTCGACAGCCACAACGTTCTGAGCAATATCTTGAGTCACTACCGCTTGCTCTTCGGTTGCAGTCGCAATCTGCTCTGTCATACTGAATATCTCGCTCACAGCGCCTGAAATATCTTGCAGCGTCTGCTCTACGCCTCGAGAATCCTCCACCGCTCTTGAAGACATCTTCTTGCTATTATCAATTACATTAAACGCAGTTTGTACATCTGATTGTAGAGAGCTAATGAAGCCTTCAATCTCCAAGGTAGATTCTTGGGTACGTTGTGCCAAAGTACGTACTTCATCTGCAACCACGGCAAAACCACGGCCTTGTTCACCAGCACGTGCTGCTTCAATCGCTGCGTTTAGTGCGAGTAAGTTGGTTTGGTCAGCAACCGACTTAATCACATCAATCACGCTGTTAATGTTATTGCTACTTTCGTGTAGATGAGTGATTTTTTCAGCGAGGCCGTTAATCTCAGAAGCCAAGATCTCAATCGATTGGTAAGAGTGCTGAACCGTGCTCAAACCTGCTTGTGATTGTTCATTAGCCAATTTAGCTGAGCTTGCTGTTTGCTGAGTTTTAGCCGCGACCTCGTTCACCGTTGCCGATAGCTCCTCTGTTGCTGTCGCAATCAAACCAATTTGGTCTTGCTGCTCAACCAAGGTGTTGGAGTTGTATTGGCAAGTTTGCGCCGTCTCTTCAGCTGCAGAAGCAAGTGTCAAGCTAGACTGAGACAAGTTATCTATTACCTGAGAGAATTTCTCTAACGTTTCGTTGAGAGACGAAGAGATATGCCCTAGCTCACTCTCTCCTAAATACTTAGCTCTCACCGTTAGGTCATTATCATCACGAACAACAGAAAGTACTGAGGTTAGATTTTTTACTCGGAGCGTTAGGTCTGTAATCACTTTAAAGCTAACAAAGGTCGCAAAGAAAGTAATTGCAACAAATACCGCAATACTTGCAAACATCGCAGATTGAGCTTCACTCGCCTTGTTTTCAGTCAACGCGATAAGTGATTCAGCCAGTTGATTCTCCGTTTTCTTTAACTGAACAATACGAGCAGTTGATTGCGCGAACCAATACACAGGGTCTACATCAAAACCTCTCATTTTTGATTCAGCCACATCACGAAGCTTCTCGACTTCCGCGACCGAACGGTCATTTAATTGTTGTTGAAAGAAGCGAACGTTGTCTGGGTTACCCAGAACTTCAAAGTTCGAGAAATACGTGTTTTGCTGTGTCACCAAAGAGATGAACTTAACCAGCATACCTGGGCCAAACTCATTTTTAGAAAAAGTGTTATTTAGGACAGCACGCTCGATACCAGCTCGCTCTTTGCCTTGCAAGAAGTTGTAATAAGCGATGGTTTCCGTAGTGATGGTAGCATCGGAGCTTAACTCAGCAATTAAAGCTGATACGCTGAGCAGTTTTGCATTCAGTTTAGTGTAGTAACCTAAAGCCTCTGAAAGTGGGATCGACTGAGAATCAACACGATTACGAATAGACGTAATTTGATTTAGGCTTTGGCTGATTTCAGTGTTCAGACGGGAGATCTGGGGTAAGTCGATTTCTGCAGACTGCCAGTACTCAGCTCTCTGATTGCGTCTGTTATCCGCACTTGTTCTTTGCGCTCGCAGCTCACTAACAAACTTCGTACCTTGTGAGCCGATAAAACCTGCCGTCATACCGCGTTCTTTTTGTAGCTCATGTACAAGTTCGCTGTACACAACCGACAAACGAGTCAGTTGGTTTAATGACGACATTTCGCTGGTCGTTTCTACGCTTTTAGAAATCGTAGAAGCACTCAGCCATAGAAACCCTAAGATCGGTAAAATAAGCAAAGCGATGATTTTTTGCTTAAAAGACATATCGGTTAATTTCATTGTTATTTCCTAGCAGCTAACGAATCTTTATCTGTAATGTAATTAGACACACTTCTAAAACGGTGTACTTTTACTAAGATCATATAATCTTTAGTTTTATCAATTACCGTGTCATGTTATCGGCAATCGATAACGCTAGCATTTAACCTTACAAAATTCATTGGTTTATTTATAAATCTGTTAGCTATGCAACCTTATCGAACACAAAAACCGTGCAACAACATATTCCCGACGCAAGTGACTGAAAAATGACGCTTTTTATTAATACTAAAGGGGTAGGGAAACACTCAGGTTCGGCTGATTACTCACTACATATTAAGCAGCAACTATGTATAATGCCGCCCCGAAAAGTTAACAATTCAATCAACTAAAAAGCATAACCTGAGGTATTTATGGACTGTCCAGCTTGCGAAGAACACATTGGATGGGAGTGGGTAGAAGAGGAAGCCATCGAGCCCAATGAAGAGTTCGACTGCCCTGAATGTGAAGCAACTTTGATGTACACCATCGACGAAGGCACCTATTACGGTGCGCAACATAAAACCGTCGAAGTTGTCGACGACTAGCCTTCATCAGACATTGAGAAATATTTCACCGTAGAAGCTGTCAAAGCTCGTCATAAATTGCATTCAATCAAGCGCCTTATGCACCAGTAAGGTGCAAGACCGGCAATTAAGTCGAGCAAAACATACCTTTACTGGAACGAACGTTCAGCATAAAATATTGAACATATGTTCAGACTAATGAAGTAGATGTTATGGCCAAGACCGCGAAGTTCGATAGACAGGATGTAGTAGATAAAGCAACGAACCTGTATTGGGAAAAAGGCTTTCATGCGACTTCTATGCGTAATCTGCAAGACGTGATAGATATGCGTCCGGGTAGCATCTACGCGACTTTTGGCAGCAAAGAAGGTTTGTTTAAAGAGACGCTGGCTCGCTATACCGAACTTGGCATTCTTAATTTGAACCGCTTCCGCAGTGAAACTGACTCACCAATCAAAGCGCTAGAAAACTTCGTAAAACGTGCGGTGGTTGAATCTAAACAAAGCGCGCCAAACGGCATGTGTATGTTGGCTAAAACGGTAGCCGAGCTGACCGATGAGCACGCAGAGCTATTAGCAGAAGCGAAGAAATCACTTAAGATCATGGAAGGCGAATTCGCCAAGTTGATTGCAGAAGCACAAGATCTTGGTGAGATCAGCAAAGAGCGCGAGCCGACTCAACTAGCTCGTCATGTTCAGGTTCAAATCGCAGGCCTGCGTACCTACGCGAAAACCTGTGACGACATCGATTTACTTAACTCAATGGTTGAAGACGTATTTAAGTATCATCCTTTCTAAAAGCTGAGCTTGTTTTAGAAGCCATACAAAAAGACTCCACTGTTAGCCAAATGCTAGAGCGGAGTCTTTTTAGTTTTGATCTACTTAACTTTATAGATGATTAACTTTAGTGTTTAAGGGTTATACCTTTCTCATGATCAGCGCCTGTGCATTAAGCATCGCCTCTTTGGTGCTGACATCTAAGGTTTTCACATTCGCAAAGCGCTCGACTTCCTTAATCGCCACGTCATGAGCAAAGATCACCAACCTCGCCCGCTCAATGTCTTTCTGTGTAATGCGATTGCCGATTCCGTTGGCCCCCTGCGTTTCGACTTTAATCCGTACCCCAAGATGATGAGCCGCCTTTTCCAAAGACTTAGCCGCAAGAAACGTATGAGCAACACCAGATGGACAAGAAGTGATCGCGAGTACATCCGCTTGCCCTTCTTCGGTCACCGAACCACCCGCAAACTGATTAGAGCGAGCCTCACCTTCGACCACATTCTTTTTCAGCAATATTACGATTAAAGCCGTGGTAAGAGCCCCCGCGAGTGTGCCAATGATATAGCCAATCTTGCCATCCACAACAGGTAGAACAATCCAACCGCCCCATGGTGCATGGTTTACCACATGGAACATAAAACCAACTACGTTACCGACAATACCACCAGCCACAACTGCAGGTAGAACACGTGCAGGATCGGCAGCAGCAAATGGAATCGCACCTTCACTGATGCCGATCATTCCCATGATGCCTGCGGCTTTGCCGGCTTCGCGTTCGTCTCGTTTAAACTTCTTCGGCGATATAAAAGTCGCCAGAGCCATGCCCAGTGGTGGCGTACAAATCGCAATGCCAACGCCACCCATCAACCAAGGCTGGGTATTTACCTGCGTTTGAGCAAACAGCGTTGCGACCTTGTTGATTGGGCCACCCATATCAAAGGCCGTCATAGCGCCTAAAATACTGCCGAGCACCATTTTTCCCGAGCCTGCCATGCCAGTCAGCATCTGGTTCATCTCAAGCATCACTTGTGCAATCGGCGAGCCAATCACCCACATCACAGCGCCACAAGTGACGAAAGTGCCGACGAGTGGATAGATGAAGATAGAGCTCAACGAGATCATACTGTCTGGCAGTTTGATCTTTTTCAGTAGGTTAACCACAAAACCGGCAAAGAAACCGACCACAATCGCACCGAGGAAGCCGGTATTGTATTGATTCACCGCCACCCAAGAACCAATCATGCCCGGAGCTAAACCGGGTTTATCAGCCATTGAGTACGCGATGTAGCCGCCTAGAACGGCAGTAAACAGGGTTAAGCCTGCGATCCCCATCTGTGCGATGTCTGCTAACACACCACTTTCAGGCACAGCACCATGACCCGACATCATCACCGACAAAGACAGCAACACCCCACCCGCGACCACAAAGGGAATCATATGCGAGGTGCCGTATAACAAGTGTTCTTTGAGACGATTCAGAGACTGCGCCCAAGGGCTGAGCGGCTCGACATACACTTCATGATAGCTAGAGGCATAGCTATCGAAAGAGTCAGAATTGACTTCGAGAAACAGTTCTTGAGCCTCTTCAACCGACTCCACTGCCTTTAATTTTGTAACAAAGCCATCTTCAATCAGTTTGGTAGAAATCTGTGCCAGCACCTCAATATGATGGTCGTCGTTGTTATCAGGTGAAGCGAGCATAAAGAACACATCAGACAGTTCACCGCCATCAGCACCATAATCTATGCCCGTTCGGCTGATGCCCACAGCAACAGCAGGCTTTGCAACGGCAGTACTTTTCGCATGTGGAATCGCAATACCATCATCAAAACCGGTATTACCAATAGCCTCACGCTTCCAGATATCATCAAGGAATTCACTTTTATTCGAGAGCTTACCAGCGCGATCGAGTAACTCGACTAGCTCTTCAAATACTGCCTGTTTTGAGTCTGCTTGCAAATCTAAGCAGATAATCTCGGGCTCGATAATGTTAGTGATATCCATGTTTTACTCTGCCTCGCCTGATTTCAGACTGAAGTAATTAGGTTCTTCCGACCTAAATTAAAATTCGATGTTAATAGGATGAAAAGATTAGCGGTGTGTCAGCGATCATCATATAGGACGAAAGGTGCATTAACTGGATTATTGTAACCAAGAACTCAGAGTGTGACGTCCACCTTAGAATAAAAAACGCCAATCCATAAAATCCACAGAACCCATAAACGTATCGCCCCTACTGTATGCTCCCGGTCTATACTGGGTTTTCCCATACGAGAGAGTAAAGTGGCGAGATTAAGCCGAGAATAATAATGAAAATTGTAGCGGTAACTGCGTGCCCTACAGGCATTGCGCACACCTATATGGCAGCTGATGCATTAAATAAAACAGCCCCTAAATTCAACGTTTCAATCAAGGTTGAAACACAAGGCGCTATGGGTATTGAAAACTTACTCTCTGCACAGGACATTAGCCTCGCAGACAAAGTGTTGATCGTCTCTGATATCGACATTGAACAACCAAGCCGCTTCGACCCTGCTAAAACCTTATTCATTCCTATGGAAGAGGTGCTGTTAAGCGTCGACAAGGTTTTTATTAAGCATTGTCGAGCTTAAACCTTTCATGAATGAATATCAGATTACCTTCTTCGTTGACGATCCTGCCGCGAACTCACACGTCGCGCAGCCACTTAGCCGCTTGGCTAAAAAATTCAAAAGTACCATCCGTATTATCAACATCACTCAAAACCGAACCGCCGATCTCTCCAAATCTGTCGCGATGTTACAAGTGGGTTTACTCCGAGGGGATTTGTGCCAGATTACCGCTGTGGGTATTGATGCAGAGCTGGCCTGTTTCGTTCTTAAAGACGTGATTGCCGAGCATTACGCTATGGTTGGTTCGCAAGTGAATCATGAGTTCTCCAAGGATCTAATCCAGCGCATGCCGCAGATATGTCCACCTTGTGAGATCAATTGGCATCATGCTAAAGCTCAAACCCAACTGACTAAATTTGAATGCCTAAAAGGGCTCGCTCATCTAGTGTATCCACAAGATCCGGATGAACTGATTCTGGCGTTTATTAAACGAGAAGAACGCTCCTCTACCTGCGTTTCACCGGGGATCGCGCTGCCACATGTGATGTTTGAATCAACGCAGGATCTTTCGATTGCCGTCATAGTCAGTGACGACCCGATTGATTGGGCCTCACGTATTGGCGAAGTACACGTTGCTATCGCGTTAGTGCTTCCAACTAAGCCACAACGAGAGCACATTGTGGCGGCCACTAACCTAACCAGAAACCTGCTTCACGATCAGGTTAATGAGCGTTTACAAAAGACTCGAAGCAGTGTCGACCTACAGGCCCTATTGATGTACATCTCTTCACGTCTGATTTAGTTCATCAAATAGCTTGGAGCTAGATAGACCCTCGATATTCGGTTGGGGTTTTTCCTGTTCGGTTTTTAAAGACTCGACAGAAGTAGTTCACATCTTTGAAGCCGCAACGAACTGACACTTCATTGAGTTTGAAGTTGTACTTTTTGAGCATGAACTTGGCGCGGTCAACTCGGACACGAGTGATGTACTCGGCCAACGTCATGTGGCCTTGTTGGCGGAACATTCGCGACAAGTGGTTCGATGAAATGCTAAAGCGCGAGGCGATGCTGTCTCGGGTGATTTGGCGGTGGAAGTTCTCTTGAATGTAGATACAAATCCCCTGATACACATCCTGAACTCGGCTGTGAGATTTTTCGACAGGCGCATCCAACATCGTCTTACTGTATTGAAGTAGCGCTTGCAGCAATAACTCATCCATAGGCTGCTTGTTACTCTCCCTCGCGAGTGAGCTGAGCGCTTCTAGAATGTTATCAATCGCAAAACCAGAGCGAGTCTGAATACTGTGCTTTTGAATATCGTAAAAACTCTCCTCACCTTTGCGTTTTCTCACCAAACTTAAACCCAGCTGACGACGACCAAACAACATACTCAATACCGAACAGTCGGTGTCCCAATTGGGTTTATTCCAACAGTTGGGTGGGATGAAAATCGCGTCTCCGGCTTTGGCTATAACGTTGGTGATCTTGCGGTCATGGCTTTCCATTTCATTAATATACTCTCCGTCTAGCACCAGCTCTAAGCGCGGAAAGTTCACCTGATAACTACACGCTGAAGGTGTATGAAAATCTCCAGCAAACCAGATGTTATGAAACGGTTCTCGCTCATTTAACACAGACGAGATTAAGTCATGAAATATCATTATTCGAACTCTAGTGGGCAGCAATAAGGCTACGGGAATAGATATACCCCTTAGTGAAACATAGCGCTATTGAGCAAAATCACAATTTGAGATCTAGGTTACAAAAATCCAGTCACGGAAATAAATTTCCAGTAACGAAACTGACCTAGCACGTTCCTGCCCTGATAAACAAATACGCTACAGCCCTTATAAATAAAAGCCTCAACACATCTTAAACTCTGTCAACACCGCCCTAAAAATGCCCATTCGACCGATCAAAATCACACTCCATTTATAACGCAACAATCATCCAGTAAATGCATTTTTTCTTCACTACAGAAGGTAAGCCGTAGATTCCAGAATACCCCTAACAAAATAAAAACAGAGTAGGGGTTCATTATGATCACGACATTGATCAATCAAGATTTGATTAAGCTTTCGCTTAGCGCTGATTCAAAAGAAGACGTATTTAAAGAGCTGATAGACGTGCTCTACGCACAAGGCAGAATCTCAGACAAAGCACAGTTCCTTGCCGACATTAAAGCTCGTGAAGAACAAGGTAATACCGGGTTTGAAGAAGGCATTGCTCTACCACACGCGAAAAGCAGCGCGGTGATCAAACCCGCCGTTGTTATCGGCGTCCACAAGCAGGGCATAGAGTACGGTGCCGATGACGGTCAGCCATCAAAACTGTTCTTCATGATCGCTTCTCCTGATGGCGGCGATAATCACCACATCGAAGTACTGGCAGAGCTTTCTTCAAAACTGATTGAAGAAGGCTTTATCGAAAGCTTCATGAATGCTCAATCTGAAGAAGAAGCACTAGAACTACTTCTTAGCAAACCTGAGCCATCAGAAACGGAAAATAACGTTGAGAAACAAGGCTTCATCATTGGTGTGACAGGCTGCCCAGCCGGCGTTGCACACACTTATTTGGCAGCTGAAGCGCTAGAGAAAGGCGCGGCGGCTCTTGGCTACGACATCAAGGTCGAAACTAACGGTTCTATTGGTGTTAAAAACAGCCCTACTCAAGACGAAATCGAACGTGCAGACGCGATTGTCGTCGCTTGTGACAAACAGGTCGACATGGCTCGCTTTGCCGGAAAACGCGTTATCAGCACCAACGTAAAAGCGCCAATCAAAGATGCGCAAGGCTTGATTAAACAAGCACTCAACGCACCTAGCTACCAAGCCGAACAAACGCCGACCAATCAATCTGTTGTAGAGAAAGCATCACAAGCGCGTTCTGACCTTTATCGTTACTTGATGAATGGCGTATCACACATGATTCCATTCGTGGTGACTGGCGGCCTATTGATTGCCCTTGCACTGGCGATTGGCGGCGAACCAAGTGAATCTGGCATGGCAATTCCTGCTGGCAGCATGTGGAACCAAATTCTAGAAGTGGGTGTGGTTGCGTTCACTCTGATGATTCCAATCTTGGCTGGCTACATTGCTTACGCGATTGCAGACCGCCCTGCCCTAACCCCTGGCCTTATCGGTGGTTGGATTGCTAACAACGGCTCTTTCTATGGCGCTGACGCGGGTACTGGCTTCATTGGCGCAATCATCGCAGGCCTATTAGTGGGTTACTTCGTTAAATGGATCACCTCGTTTAACTACCACAAATTCGTTCAACCGCTTGTGCCTATCATGATCGCTCCGATCACTGGCTCTTTGTTCATCGCAGGTCTGTTCATTTTTGTTATTGGCGCACCTATCGCTGGGCTGATGGATGCTCTTACTGCACTACTAACGAGCATGAGTACAGGCAACGTGGTTCTGCTTGGCATCGTCCTTGGTGGCATGGCCGGTTTCGATATGGGCGGCCCATTCAACAAGGTGGCATTCCTGTTCTCGGTCGGCATGATTGCCAGCGGTCAAACTCAGTTCATGGGTGCAATGGCATGTGCAATCCCTGTAGCTCCACTGGGTATGGCTATCGCAACCAGACTTGGCCGCAAGTTCGACCTGTTCGAATCTTCTGAAATTGAAGCAGGTAAGGCCGCTGGTGCGATGGGCTTAGTGGGTATCTCTGAAGGTGCGATTCCTTTCGCGGCTCAAGACCCAATGTCAGTTATCCCTGCCAATGTGCTTGGTTCAATGACTGCAGCGGTTATGGCGTTCTCATTTGGTATTACCAACAGCGTTGCTCACGGTGGGCCAGTTGTGGCTCTACTAGGTGCAATGAACTACCCAATGCTGGCACTTCTTTGCATGGCATCAGGTGCAGGTGTGACTGCGGTTACTTGTATCGCGCTTAAAAATCTACGTAAAGCCAAGCTAACAGCAGCAGCGGCTTAAGCCATTTCAACTCCAATGGCTTGAGCCCCTCTACCCTACTGTTTTTAGTAGCTAATAGTTTTTTAGGAACGAATAGAGCTCAAGCCATGTTTCCCTTCATGGTGATTTCGATGTCTGATTTTTCTTTAGCGAACGATTCGTTCGTACAACGCTTTTTCTACCCTATGACCAACGTGATTCAGAACTACGCATGGGGTAGCCCTTCTTCGTTCAACCAACTGTTTGGCATTGATAACCAGTCTGGTGAGCCACAAGCAGAGATCTGGATGGGCGCTCATCCAAATGGTTGCTCAATGGTGACCGACAATGGTCAGCAAACCACGTTGTCGAACTTGATTTCTAAGAATCTAAACCTGTTTCTAAGCGAGAAAGTCGCGAGTCGTTTTGGCGAGCTACCATACCTTTTTAAGGTGTTAGCCGCTGAAAAAGCACTGTCTATACAAGTACACCCAAACAAACAACAAGCTGAATCTGGGTATGCTCTAGAAGAGCAGCAAGGCATTCCGATGACAGCTGGCAACCGTAATTACAAAGACGCCAATCATAAACCAGAACTGGTGTATGCCCTAACCGACTACACGGCGATGAATGGCTTTAGATCGATAAGCGAGATCCTCGAACATTTTCATTACCTCGATATCCCAGAGTTGCATTCGATGGTCAACGATCTCGAGGGTGACCAAACTCCCAATGGATTAGCCTGCTTTTTTGCGAGCTTATTGTCTTTAGAGGGCGAGCAAAAAGGAATGGCGCTTACTATGTTGATCATGAAGGCCAAGCTTTCTGATAAACGTGTATTCCAATTGATTTCAGAACTGGAAGATCAATATCCAGGTGATGTCGGCCTATTTGCACCGTTACTATTGAACGTAATTACCTTAAAGCCGGGGCAAGCCATGTATCTGGATGCCGAGACTCCCCATGCTTACATCAAAGGGACAGGGCTAGAGATCATGGCGAACTCAGACAATGTGTTACGTGCCGGGCTGACGCCTAAATACATGGACGTGAATGAACTGGTTTCTTGTACTCGATTTAATGAAAAGCCCGCGGATAGATTACTGCTAAGCCCGATAGAGCAAGGTGATGTGATGGAATACGAAATTCCAGTCGAGGATTTTAAGTTCTCTATCGTGCAAAACTCACATCAACGCAAGATCACTACCGAAGGCGCAGAGATCCTACTGCCACTCGACGAATCCATGGTGCTCACTCACCAATGCGGTGAAACCTGCGTGATAGAGAAAGGCCAATCGGTGTTTATTCCTGCTTACGCTGAGAGTTACAAACTGGACTGCGTTGGACGTGTAGCGCGCGCTTACAGCTAGCTCCATCACCACTAATCACACACTATCCATGCCCTTCTTTTGCGGGGCATTTTTGTTTCTATAGCTTTTGTTTTCCTAGAGCTTTTTTGTCCCTACAGCTCTTTTATTCCTAAAGCTCTTTTATTCCTAAAGAAAATTATTTCAGCACCGAAATACGCCATCAAATATGACCCATCTCACACTGGATGAATGATGCAAATCACACTTAATTTTGCTTGGTACAAATGTACAGCGAAGGGCTTTTATTTGCTATTTCGTGAATCGGGTTAATCCATTAATTTTAATTCAAGAACTTCAATAGTGAATGAGTTAATAAATGATCACACAGCTAACTAACGTCAACTTAATTAATAACAACCTTCAAGCGAATAATAAAAAAGAACTGTTTGAAGAGTTGGCAGGCATGTTATTTGAGAACAACCGAATCAGCAATAAAGAAGCCTTCTTGGCAGACATCGAAATTCGTGAATCTCAAAGCATCACTTCAATGGACGGCATCGCTTACCCACATTCAAAAAGTAAGGCGGTAACTGAGCCGGCAATCGCTGTTGGTGTTAAGCGTGAAGGTATCGAGTATGGCGATGAAGACGGCATTAACCCAAGCGTGTTTTTTATGATTGCCTCACCCGATAACGGTGCTGACCATCATATTTATGTACTACAAGAACTATTTGGAAAATTCAGCGATGAATTTATTCAAGATATCCATAACGCAAAAGACGAACAACAAATCCTTAATATTTTAATTAATTCATAAGGCGTAGAAAATTATGAGCACCCTAACAACTCAAGCTACGAATACCAATAATAAAAATAGTAGTAGCGACTTTAAAAAAATCCTTAGTACCATGAAAGGCCACCTGCTTTTCGGAACCTCACACATGCTACCTTTCATCGTAGCCGGTGGTGTTCTGTTGGCGTTAGCGGTAATGGCATCAGGCAAAGGTGCGGTTCCAGCAGACGGCTTGCTGGCAGACATCTCTAATATCGGTATCAAAGGCCTTGTTCTTTTCCCAATCATTCTTGGCGGCTTTATTGGTTACTCCATTGCAGATAAACCAGCACTAGCACCTGCGATGATCTCTTCTGGCATCATGGCAGACATGGGCGGCGGCTTCCTTGGTTGTATCGTGGCAGGCTTTATCGCTGGTGGCGTGGTGTTCCAACTTAAGAAGATCCCGCTTTCTGCGAACATGACGGCGCTGGGTGCTTACTTCATCTACCCGCTTCTAGGCACGTTAATCTCTGCAGGTATCGTTCTTTGGGGAATCGGTGAGCCAATCAAACTGTTCATGTCTTCTATGAACGAGTTCTTAGCTTCAATGGCTGGCGCATCTAAGATGGTTCTAGGCACGATCCTTGGTGGTATGACTGCGTTTGATATGGGCGGCCCTATCAACAAAGTAGCGACCCTATTTGCTCAAACTCAAGTAGACACACAACCATGGCTAATGGGCGGCGTAGGCATTGCGATTTGTACACCACCTCTAGGCATGGCACTGGCAACGTTCCTATTTAAAAACAAGTTCTCTAAACAAGAACAAGAAGCAGGTAAAGCGGCTGCAATCATGGGTTCTATCGGTATCTCTGAAGGCGCTATCCCGTTCGCAGCGAACGACCCAATGCGCGTACTTCCTTCAATCGTTGCCGGTGGTATCGTTGGCTGTGTGTTCGGCTTCATGACAGACGTTCTACTGCACGCACCATGGGGCGGCCTAATCACTGCGCCAGTATCAAGCAACATTCCTATGTACGTAGTAGGTATTGCACTTGGCTCATTAACTACAGCGGTTATCGTTGGCTTCTGGAAACCTGTCGCGGTAGAAACAGACGAAGACATGACTGAAGCGCCAGTACAAGCTCAAACAGCGCCTGTAGCAGGCGAAGGCGAGTACGACATCGTAGCAGTAACATGTTGCCCTTCTGGTGTTGCACACACCTTCATGGCGGCGAAAGCACTGGAAAAAGCAGGCTTAGCAGCAGGCCTAAAGATTAAGGTAGAAACTCAAGGTCAAAACGGTATTCAGAACCGCATCACCGACCTAGATGTAGCGAACGCGAGACTGGTTATCTTGGCACACGATATTCAAGTGAAAGACGCTCACCGCTTTGCAAACGCGAACGTGATTGAGTGTTCTACTAAGGAAGCGATGAAGAAAGCCGCAGACATGGTGACTATCTAAAACAGAAGTTATCGAATACGGAAAGCTATCTAAAAGAATCAATAAATTAGTGAATACTCACTATTGATAAAGTAACTACCCCCTACTAAGAAAAATCCCTATTCGTTTTGTCAACGAATGGGGATTTTTATTTTTACTAGCTCAAACCTTCCGTCATTTTACGGCCTAATATCAAGGCTAAACGTGTTTAAATAGCGCTCTAGCCTAACTGAATAAAAGTCTGATAATTCTTCGTCGTCTTCATCGTGGCAATCAGTACAAGTGTCCTTAGGATCAAATTCTTCGTGGGGAAGATGACACTCGACGCACTCCATCTCTTCGCTCTCTTTGTGCTTTAGATTATGCTGGAGCCCTTCGAGGTGGCCAAAATCATCATGACACTCCACGCAGCTGTTATATTCAAACTCAAGATCGTCAGAAGGCTCTTCGTCTAGATGGCACTGCCCCGCACATGTTTCATCCTTTAGGTGAATATTCGCAAGATTATGCTCATCTGGATTAGGTAAATCCTCAGCGACCACCAGTGCGCATACTCCAGCAAGTAACACACCAATTAAATATTTAGTCGTACTCATAAACTGGCTCCTTCTTACTGATGCGACTTAAGCTCTTTCTCACGCAGAATAGCTTCATGGCAGGTTGCACATAACCCAATGCGAAACTTCTTACTGATACCGATAATCGGGTCTGAATCGCGATGTAAATTATGACAATTGGAACATGTCAATTTGGTGGCATGTACATCGTGAGTCCACTCACTGACCCTCAAGCTTTCAGGAGAATGACAGGCGATACACTTTTGGTTTTGCTCGAAAATTGGCAAGTCGATATGATCATCGAATGGAATAACACTCACCACATCAGAATCTTTGGGGTGAGAACCTTTTCTGCCATGACAAGCTGTGCAGTTGTTGTAAAACTCGGTACTGGCATGTGCGCCTACAGAAGCGATGGCATCAATATTTTTAAGCAGACGCTTTTTTTGATGGCACCGTATACAACGCTTATTTTCCTTTACTAAAATCTGCATTTCCGCTTCATTGGTAATTTGGCTAGAAAACGGTTTTACATTATGGGAAGCGGAATCCTGAACTGTTGACTCAGAACAGAGCGATAGGGGCATAAAGAATATACTCAACGTGGTCAACAAAAATAAATAAGAAACATATTGAGTAACTGTTTTGACCATAATAGTACTCTTCTGTGAAGAAATGATTTGAGCCGATTATTTCGACACAAATCATTTCAGTTAGTGACGAGTGTTATACTTATTTAAACTCAAGGTTTAACACACCACGATGGTATATGTGGTTAATTTGAGAGTTATCAAAAACCGCAACACCAAATGGATATGATTGGCTCAAATCGTTAAATTGCACATCTTGCGTTTCTGCATTTTCACCCTTAGTGACAAGCTTACGCTTCATTTCCAAAGTCCAAACACCTTCTTTCCAAATAGCACCAACTTCGATATCACCACGGGAACCGGTAAATGGCTTACCCGTTAATCCTGGGATTCGGTCTAACTTATTGTAGTCAGTTGTAAACGGCTTCTTCTCTGAGTCTAAAATAAGTAATGTTTCATTGGTTAAGTTATCTGATACATAGGCTGGCTGGCCGTCTTTTACGTTATTAACGTAGCCACCACCGGTTTTGCTGTCTCCTTTACGTCCCCAACCTTTGTTTTGTTTTGGATCGGTATTACTATCAACATATTGATCATCGAGCTGATTATGTACCGCGGTTCTCACACCTTTCCAATGCCACATATCAATAAACTCGCCTTCCTGCTTGGTGTATTTACGTGCTGGGTTCTTATCATCACGCCCTGCGTTTTTACCCTTTTTAGCTCTGTGACATGCAGCATTACACCCTTTCTCAGAAAAGCCTTCAGCATTGATGTCCCAATAGACCGCAAATTTGTCTTCGTAGTAGGTATTGTCATGCCCGGTGTCATCTTTATTTTTTAACTGTTTCCAAGAACCATCCTCTTGCTTAATCCAAGGAAAACGGTCAATACTTTTGGTCGGGTCGGCATAAGTAAACAAGAAGTAAATGTATTCACTGTCATACATCGACTTCATTTCCACACTGGTTTTTTTAATACCCTCATAGCCATTATTTGGCTTATACGGTAATTTATTCACCTTTTGAGTCAGCGGTTTAGCTTGATCCCAAACGGCATCAACGCTGCCATCGATAACTATATTTGAGGTAAGCTTACTGCTCTCTAGTATCTTATCTTTTGCGTGAACAGCACTGACTGGAATGATCGTAAGTACAGCCACGGTTGATAGTGTAATTATTGAGTACTTCATTGTTACTCTCCTAACTTCCATTGATCTGTTTATACAATTAAGCGTAGGAATGAATGAGTTTATTTCAATTGATCGATATCAACTTAAACACAAATAGACTAAATAGAAAAATAGGCATATAGAGCTCGATAAATAGGGATTTATTTTATTGTCAAGAAAACAAACATCATAAATATCAACAACCTTATCTCAGGTATCAATGATAAAATTAAAAATAATAGGAATTAGTATCAACTTTAAGATCAATTGTTCATTTATCGACAATTTAAATCGCCCATAATTAGATTCATTACAAATATGAAAATAATAAAGGGACGTTAATCATATATTTATGTTCAACGTCCCTTTTCTTCTGTTTTTGACCTTTATGCGCTATTTACTAGCTCTATCATATTTTGGACCTGCTATATCTGAACTCGCATTTGGCCTATCTATTCTTTGATGTAAAGATCCTTAGAATAGATTCGCCCTTCTACGTTGTTCTTAGCAAAGCCACCCACACTTGGTCGTACTAGACGAGCCTGCATATAGTAGTAGATTGGTGCGATAGGCATATCTTCAGCCAATAACTGTTCTGCTTGGTCATAGAAACCTTGGCGATCTTGTTCACTGGTTGCGGCTAAAGCGCTGTCCATAGCTAAATCGTACTTGTCACTATTGTAGCGCGCAAAATTGCCTGAAGATCCCGAGCGTAATAAGCTTAAGAAGGTTGAGGCTTCGTTGTAGTCACCACACCAAGAAGCGCGCATCACATCAAAATCACCTTGGCGACGCGATACTAGGTAAGACTTCCACTCTTGGTTTTCTAGCTCAACTTGCGCACCTAGGTTGCCCTTGAGCATGGAAGCGATCGCCACAGCAATCGACTTGTTCGACTCACTGGTGTTGTAGAGCAGCTTGAAATCTAGTGGATTAGCCGCATCGTATCCCGCTTCTTTCAACAGCTCTTTCGCCTTTTGGTCGCGCTCTTTTTGTGTCCATGTGCTGTATTCAGGCTGAGTCGCATCAAAGCCTGCCGTGTATTCATGAGCAAAGGTATAAGCAGGTAGGTTACCCACCTGAGTAACACCATTGGTGATCACATCACGCATCATGGAATAAGAGACAGCCTTACGGACTCGTGCGTCATCAAAGGGTGGTCGTGTTGTATTGAATGCGTAGTAGTAAGTACACAGCAAAGGCACCGCGGTAAACGCATCTTGGTATTTGGTTTTAAGCTGCTGCGCCATATGTGTCGGCACGTCCGAAGTAATATCGACCTCGCCCACCGCATAACGGTTAATCGAGGCATTCTGATTCTCAAACGGAATATATGTCACTTCGGTTAGGTGGGTATCTGAGCTGTCCCAGTATTTCGGGTTCTTCTTCAGTTCAATGCGCTCGTTAACCACCCACTCGTCCAGTACAAACGCGCCATTCCCTACAAATTGCTTAGGATCGCTCCACGGCTTGTCGCTGTTTTCTAGCGTTGCCTTATGAACTGGCATCATTGAGGTGTGGCCTGTCATCGCCACAAAGTAAGGCACTTTACTATCAAGTTCGAACTTAACCGTGTGCTTGTCAACGGCAGAGATACCGAGCTCTTCAACGGGCTTCTTGCCTTCGGCTACGTCTGCAATGTTGCTGATTTGAGTAAGTTTAAGATACCAAACATTCGGCGAAGCGAGTTTCGGGTCGACCGCGCGTCGTATCGCATACACGAAATCATCGGCCGTCACCGGATCGCCATTCGACCATTTAGCATCTTTGCGTAGGTGGAATACAAAGGTCTGGTTGTCTTCGGTTTCCCAAGATTCCGCAACACCTGGAGTGATGTTGCCATCGCGATCTTGAATCACTAAACCTTCAAACAAGTCACGTAGAATGTGCATTTCAGGAAGGCCTTCAGCCTTTGCAGGGTCTAGTGTCGCCGCTTCTGCATCATTCGCGCGCACTAAGTGTTGTTCTTTCGCCAGAGAAGTTCCCGCAGGCAATGTGTCAGCAACGGCAGTTACTGATATAAAAGGGGTCAATAGAGATGAAATGATTAAAGCCGTTGAATGTTTCTTAAAATCCATGTTTTTTTGCTCTCCTAGCCTATCTTTGAAGCAAAGTAATAAAATTAACAATGCGACGGTTGACGTGTTTTGACGCTATGGTTTATTTAATAGAGGTCATCTAAATAGTAGTTATACCAATCACAGTAAGTAAGTGTTCAAAAATAGCGCAGGAAAAAAGCTTGAGAACAAGGCGGATCTTTTCGATAAGTAGTTATTCTACAATCAAAAAATCTAACGACGTTATCGAGATTTTTAACAAGCTAGGGTGAACAGTTATTTACTACGATTGGTATTACTTATTTGATAGTACTTGATCAATCAGGAGATTAAGGTGAGTTTAATTCCAAGAACGGAAAGAGCTGCGTTTTCGATAAAGCCGCTGTCATATGGAAAATCGGTGTTGGGTGCACCCTTGCTCTATTTCCCCGCGCAAGTAGAAAGCGAATCTCGCGGGCTGATTTTAGCGGGCACACACGGCGATGAAACCGCTTCTATCGCGGGTTTGTCTTGCGCGCTAAGAAGCCTACCAGCCGCCAACTTGCGACATGATGTGATCTTGTCGATGAACCCAGACGGCAACCAGCTAGGCACTCGCGCTAACGCTAACCAAGTCGATTTGAACCGCGCCTTTCCGACTAAAAACTGGACAGAAAACGGCACCGTCTATCGCTGGAGTTCTCACACCCCTGTCAGAGATGTAAAAGTAAAAACGGGGCAAGCCAATCAGCTTGAACCGGAAGTGCAGTCGCTCATCAACCTCATTGAGCAGCGCCAAACCAAGTTCGTCATCTCTTTCCACGAACCACTCGCCATGGTCGACGACCCAACTCAGTCAGAACTCGCCACTTGGCTAGGTAAGCAGTTCCACCTACCACTCGTTGAAGACGTTGATTACGAAACCCCAGGCTCATTCGGCACATGGTGCCAAGAAAGAAGCCTACCGTGCATTACCGTAGAGCTGCCGCCCGTTTCAGCGGATTTGACTATCGAACAGTATTTGGAGGCATTTGTGGCAGTGTTGGGGTGTGAGGGGATTGGTTAGACAAACACGTTTTTGGACAGAAGTTTGCCACCGACTTTCCTAAATTAGCAATTCATGAATAACTTCAGGTATTGCAAACCTCCCATCAAGTGGCAAAAGTCACTCAGCCACTACAGAGTTACCTGCTCAATTTGATAATTTAACGTTCAAAATAACAATCTCTGATTTCTTTAAAACTAACCTGTTCCTTAGAAAACTGTTCTTCTAGATCGTTAAGTTCTTCAACTTTCGGCAAGGCACTTGTAGGTGAAATTACGATAGTAAACATTTCATTATATTGGCGACCGATTCGGGTAAGCTCTCTACCTATTTGATCCAATATATCGTCACGAAATATTAACTGGTTTTTCCTAAAACGGAGCATGCGGTAATAATCGAAATATACAGAGCGCTCCGATTCCCCTAAATTCCTAGCACTCCAACCAGTTTCACGTGTTGCGATATGTAAGGCTTTATGCTGCGTTTTTGACCAACAATTAAAATCAAAGTAAGTTTTTGGACTAGGTTCATCGTATGTTGCTTGAGGGTAAAACTGTAGGTTGTTGTCTTTATATTTATCTAAAAGACCTAATGTTCTATTTTGGCGAGATAAAAGCTTATTAAGTTTGTGGCATATATTAAACCTTATTAACTTATTTTCTTCTAAAATTCGCAACTCTCTCGGTAGTAATTCTTCATCACTTTTCCAAGGACGTTCGAATCGCTTCGGCACTAATTGAAAATTTATACCTAATACGTTGAATATATCATCAAAATTCAAAGGAATTATTCTAGATTCGTTTTGTGCCTGAACATCATAAACAAAGTAGTAAGCTGTTTGTGACCACAATAAAGACTGAGCTATATCTTCAATCCATTCGCGTATAATTTCATCACTATTTTGATATCCATGTTGGCTCTTTAAGCCAAGAAGTAGCCTTTTAGCAAGCTCATCATCATTTGATGTTATGTTGAAAAGTGAATGTTTCACACTGGAGGCTCTAAATATCCTAGAAAAATCCTCATTAAACATTCTCTGATAGAACCCTTCTACCCTTCTCTTCTTCCTAGTAACGAATCGTTCAATAAAGTTTAAATTTTCGTCATCGTAACGATAATGGTGTAATGGTTCACCTTTAGTCACCCTCATTAATACTACTCCTCTGAGCTTTCAGTCAATCTATCAGAAAGACTTGAAATAGAGTGGTTTATTTCAAAGTCAACAGGTCCTAATTGTGGAAGAATATGAACCGCGATAAATAGATGAGACACTTCAGAGAGGGAACTTCGAATAAATTCTCTAATAATTTTGTTCGTATGTTCCTTACCTCTACTTCTAGTTAACCTATCGCTGTACCCATCCTTTCTCATACGTTGCTCAAAGGACATTTTCCAATTCAATCTAATCATGTCTCTAGGTGATGCACTAAAACTAAACTTATGTGGGTCTGAAAGAACTACCATCCTTTTCAAGTACAATCTTTTATCTGGAGCACTATCAACTCTGGCATTGAATTGTTTCAGAGCTAACTCAGATAACTGAGTATTCTCAAAGTAAGAGCTGTACAAAATAGCAAGTCCTAATATGGACATTATATCAATCAAAACAGACGAAACGAGATGCACTCTGTACTCTTGATTTACATCTAAATCAGGATCCAAAAATTTAGAATCAGAAGCTTGGAATGCCAATACCATGAACATTGGAAAAATTCGGTTTAACTTTTCATGATCATTTTCTTCAAGAGCATCTCTACAAGCTTCAGCTAGCTCGAAATATACATGCCCAAAATAATCAGGTAGCTCATCATTATGTCCATTCTCAAATACATGGCCCACTATATCAGGTTTACTTAACATCTCTATTGCAGTGGCTCTCGAATTACTTAGTCGTCCATTCATGGCCGTAATATCAATTTTAGGAAAAGCATTCACCTCTTCAGAATGGTGTGCCAATAAATTATATCCATCAATCAATGTAGATATATCACCGTACCATCTTGGTAATTTCCAATAGTTATGAAGGCTTGATAAGATCACCTGAGTTGCTGCTTCCTGCATTTTCAGTTCTATTAACGACTGTATAAAGCTCGGTACCATAGTTGTATAAAAGTTATCGACGTCATGTAGAATTTTCGCATAATGTTTTAGTAGCTTCTGAACAGCTAATTGTTGAACAAATTTAGGTTTCGATAACCGCTTTCCTTCGATACTTATTTCAAACTCTATAGATTTAATAATAAACCCCAGCTCAACTTGCAGTAAAGCGGGTAGAGATTGTAGCGATTTTTTTGTCCAAACATCATTATCGAAAAACTGTGACAACTCCTTCTCAAAATTGATCATTCGTCTCATTGTTTCAAGGCATAAGCTGCTACCTAGTGCAGCCCACATATCAGCTATACCTATTAACATCTTTTTATCATCTTCATTATCAACTTGTTTAGTTATTGAGAATGCAGTGACCAAAATTTCTTGTACTCTTTGTACTTCTCGCATTCCTATTTCGAGCTGAAGCTGCCCCGCATAAATAGAGATCCTAGAAGATAATTGACCAAGAAGATCCAACCCTAATTTAAAATCACCACTATTAAATGCAAGTTCTATATGTTGAGCTAGCCTTTCAATAATTTCGGTTTCTAACCACTGATAATTTATTTCTTCTTCTGTTGCTAGTTGGCTGCTTGTTTGCAATGCAGAATGAGTTGCAGTATCGCCTGAAAGAAACCATTGTTTATGCTTCTGTAGCCTAGGGAACCAATAGCTTTGGTGGTTGATTCGATGCTTTTCACTAAGATAGTGCTGGAGTAACGAGGAATAATCATGACTCAAAGCAGGTAAACTATCCCCAAGCCTAGTTTTATCGATCTTTACCTGTTCATCGATATAACAAAGCTGTTTAAAAGCAATCTGTGCTTTCTTTGAGTGATGGTTAGCTAGAGAAATTGAATTACTTGATTTGGCAGCGTTTTCGATATGACGTGCGATTCTTGGTATAACTTCAATGTGGGTTAGTTGGTTTAAATCAAAAAAGTTGAATAGTCGCTGACCCAATGGAAACAAAGTAAGTGTGCTTACAACAGTTAGCAAAGTACCAGTTACGTAAATCATTAAACTAGGATTAAAGTCAAAAGATTTAAAAACAGTTGCACAAAGGCAGAACATTGCTGAAAACACCAAAAGTCGAGAATAAACATTGCCTACTTGTTCAGTAACCAGCAATTGTATTATGTCTCTCCGTAGCTTAGTGTAACCAGAGCTTAATATTATGCCAATTGTAGCAAAGTATATTGAAAAAATAGCAGTTAATATTTGAGCATAGAGCCTAAGTTGCTCGAGATGGAAATCTACTTTTTCTTCACTTAAAGGAGTTAGAAAATTAGTATTGGACCTGATGTAACCTTCCATTGAGCCGATCGCAAATAATAAGAGAGAGATCCACCCCAAGCTTTTTAAGCCAATCCACGCTATCGACCGTAGAATGGCAGCATTGCTCCTAGCTTTAGAATAAGATTCTTCACAGTTGTACGAGGTTCGCTCAATTAGGAAATTAGCCCGATCATATTTGGATTTCAACTTCCAAAACCATAGTTTGGACTCTAGTAAGGTTTTTATTACTTCAACCACGATTAACATACCTTCTTCAACAATCACCGAGTATCATAACAGCAGAGCTTAGGTATATGAATTATTAAGAAAAAAATCTGTTTGATTCGCTATCACTTTCTGGGTCAGAAGTCGCCGCAATAACTTTTCTTTTCAGTCCATGCTCCCCTTACCTTTGGTTCAGAGTAAGAATCTCCCAAATGATACCCGTCAGACTTTTAAAGGATCTAATTTAGAGATTCATTTTTGTTTATAGCAACCAAAACAGTATATTAGAGATAGTTGGCTAACATAACTTATAGACAGGATGAGCATGAAAACACCACTAGAAGTAAAGCTACGTATGGCTAATGCTCAATACGCGACTATTGAGATGGCATTACATTCGCTACACCTTTACAGAGAGATCCCTCCAGAGGCTCACCACAGCTTTAATCATGTTGCCGAAGTTTTGATGAATGACTTGATAATCAATTGGCACTCTATTTTTTGTAAGGCGAATACCAACAAAATTAGCTTTACCAAGAATAACTTTAACCATGATGATTTAGGTAAATTTGATGCCTCAATAATGTTAAGAGACTTAGGGCTGACAACGGATGAGTGGGGGGAAATCAAAAAAGCAGTGTCAACAGCAAGAAATAGATACGTAGCGCATGTAGATATAGACGTAGAGGGCGCAGACCCAAGTTTTGAACTACAGCCGCTTGAGGATACTTTGTTCTATTACAGAAATTGGTTAGTAAAGACAATTAATCTACATACTCCTAAGCCTTTATTGGAGAAGAGCATAATCTACGATAACGCTACCTTATCAAGTCTTCTTAATGAAAGTAAGCAGCACATACGCAAGTCATTTTAGTGATCAATTTTGGTCTGTGAATAACTGTTCGGCCTGACTTTTATTGATTAGAAAAAGTCAGGCATTTGTCACCCATTTTTGTTTGTTGACATTTCCCTCTAAAAGACAAAGGGGCAGAAATGAGTTAGAGCCCTTAATAACTCACAAACCTCAAAAACAAGTTGATGGCCACCACACCAAATCACATAGCCTACTAACTTACGCCCCATTTGTTTCCAATTAGTGTCTTCCATAGAAAGCTACTCAGAATGTTCTTACATTTTCTGAGTAACGACCCCCTCTCTGAACTCCTCTGAATACATCAATTATTACACATACGTAATAATAATTTTCAATTTAAGGGGATTATCAAAACATGCACTCACACCTATACTAGCTCCAACAAAACGAGAGAGCGGAAACAATTAAGCTCAACTACGCTTAACGGGTTGAATTTAATTGCACGGTTATCCGCTGTACTGACATATATAGGAAATATCCAATGACAATCGAAATTAAACCTGGTCAAACTCATATTAAATCAAAAGCAATGGTTGCATGGGCAGCTGGTGAACCGCTAAAAATGGAAGAAGTTGATGTACAACTTCCCAAAGCTGGTGAGGTTCTAGTTCGTATCGTTGCTACTGGCGTTTGTCACACTGATGCATTCACTCTTTCAGGTGACGATCCAGAAGGTATCTTCCCGTCAATTCTTGGTCACGAAGGTGGCGGTATCGTTGAGATGATCGGCGAAGGCGTAACAAGCGTTGAAGTTGGCGACCACGTTATCCCACTTTACACAGCTGAATGTGGCGAATGTAAATTCTGTAAGTCTGGTAAAACTAACCTATGCCAAGCCGTTCGTGAAACGCAAGGTAAAGGCCTAATGCCAGACGGTACTAGCCGCTTCTCTGTAAATGGCGAAACTATTTTCCATTACATGGGTTGTTCTACTTTCTCTGAGTACACAGTACTTCCAGAAATCTCACTAGCGAAAGTAAGCAAAGAAGCACCACTTGAAGAAGTTTGTCTTCTAGGTTGTGGCGTTACAACAGGTATGGGCGCAGTACTGAACACAGCTAAAGTTGAAAAAGGCGACAACGTTGCTGTATTCGGCCTAGGCGGTATCGGTCTATCTGCAATCATTGGTGCTCGCATGGCTGGTGCTGACCGCATCATCGGTGTTGATATCAACGAAAGCAAATTCGAGCTAGCGAAACAACTTGGCGCGACTGACTGCATCAACCCATTGAACTACGATAAACCAATCCAAGACGTTATCGTTGAGATGACAGACGGTGGCGTTGAATACTCTTTCGAGTGTATCGGTAACGTTAACGTTATGCGTCAAGCACTTGAGTGCTGCCACAAAGGTTGGGGCGAATCTGTAATCATCGGTGTTGCTGGTGCAGGTCAAGAGATCTCTACTCGTCCGTTCCAACTAGTAACAGGTCGTGTATGGCGTGGTTCTGCTTTCGGTGGTGTTAAAGGCCGCTCAGAGCTTCCAGAAATCGTAAACCGTTACATGGCTGGTGAGTTTGGTCTACAAGAGTTCATTACTCACACTATGGGTCTGCAAGATGTAAACGAAGCATTCGACCTAATGCACAAAGGTGAATCTATCCGTACTGTTCTACACATGGATAAGTAATTCTCCTTGGTCTCGATACCTCGGTATCGAGACCACAGTTCTGACTTAAACATCAGGGCGAAACTGTCTTCACCACCTCCTGCCCGGTGGGTGGTGAAACCTTTAGCTATAACTTTGGCTTTAGTATTAAACAACCCAAACACATTAATTCCGAAACCATCAACCTAACGGAGCACAATAAATGACAATCGAAAACATTAGCCAAGCAAAGGTTGCTGGTGGTTGGCACAAACAATACACCCACTTTTCAGCAACGCTTGACTGCAACATGCGTTTTGCGATTTTCTTGCCACCCAATGCAAGCAAAGAAAACCCAGTTCCTGTTTTGTATTGGTTATCAGGCTTAACCTGTACCGATGAAAACTTCATGCAAAAAGCCGGCGCTTTCAAAGCCGCTGCAGAGCAAGGCATCGCTATTGTTGCACCAGATACAAGCCCACGTGGCGAAGGCGTTGCCGATAATGAAAGCTACGATCTAGGCCAAGGTGCAGGATTCTACGTGAATGCAACTCAAGCACCGTGGGACAGCCATTACCACATGTACGATTATGTAGTAACAGAGCTCCCAGCACTGATTGAATCTTTCTTCCCAGTAACGTCTGTGAAATCGATTTCTGGTCACAGCATGGGCGGACATGGTGCACTAACAATTGGCATCAAGAACGAAGACAACTACCGTTCTATCTCTGCATTCAGCCCAATAACAAACCCAATGCAATGCCCTTGGGGGCAGAAAGCATTCAACCAATATCTAGGATTAGATATTGAAGAATGGAAACACTACGATGCTTCTGAGCTTTTAAAAACCAAAGGCACTAAGCTGCCAATGTTAGTAGACCAAGGCGAAGCTGATAACTTCCTAATTGAGCAGCTAAAGCCTGAACAATTAGTTGAAGCCGCTAAGGTAACGAATGCCGATTTAGAGCTACGTATGCAGCCAGGTTACGACCACAGCTACTACTTTATCTCTAGCTTTATTGATGAGCATATTGAGTTCCACGCTGCTTACCTAAACAAATAGTCACATCTATTTAGCCCACACCTTGCAAAAGCGTGAGGTGTGGGCTTTTTTGTGCCTGCAATATGAGCTAATCCGCGATTAGCATCGAATACCACTTTCAAACACTCTTGCTATACCAACACAAACCATACAACGATAAAGGTACGAATATGAGCTGGTTTTTCTTGATGATGGGCGTAATGGCTGAAGCACTTTCTCACGTTGCACTTAAGGCAACCGATGGTTTTAGTTTGTCTAAACCTGTTCCTGCTTTACTGGTTATTTCAGGCCACTTGGCGGCATTTCTATTTTTGAGCCAAGCGATGAAAGGGATGCCGGTTGGTGTGGTGCACTCTTTATGGGCAGGTTTAGCTATCGTGACAGTGAGCCTGATTTCTACCTTCGTTTACCGCCAGCACCTAGATACTATGGTTTGGATTGGCATGTTATTCGTTGCAGCTGGTGTTGTGATGATCAACCTATCTCAAGGTCACTCGCACTAACTTTAACCGAGAGTTGTAAACAGAAGCTTGTGAACTCGGGGTGGCGAACAATAAGTTATTAACAATGTGTCAATTCGTTCAAATTTTCTAACAGACAGGTGATGCCTTCACTTATTCATACTCTTACAATCCGCAAATCAAACCTGTTACCATAGCGCCTTCAACATTACCTATTTTGAAGGTTGCTATGAAAGCAATTAAAACTCTGTTCTTCCTGATGGTTTTACTGAGTGGTCTGTTTACCGCTTGGCTGTTTATCCCGATTCCAGCGACCATGGACAAACAAACACTCGACGTACCATTAACGGAACCATTCAAGCTGGTGGCGTATCGCAGTAATCCGAACGATGCGAGCAAGCCGCTGACCTATCACTACTATGTGATTTCCGATGTGGTTGGCGTGGACGACATGGACCCGTTTCTGATTACGACAGACCAGTTTGTGAAGCTTGGCGAATTCGACGAGAACACATTCAACCTTACGGTTAACGGCAAGATTGAGAGCTACACCAACGATTTGTGGATCAAAAAAGCCGATGGCAAACTGCAGCACTGGTATGTGAGTATTAATGCCAACTACGTTCGTTAAAGTCGGTACACAATAGAATCTATGATTAGACAGCGCTTGGCTTCCAAGCGCTGTTTTTGTTTCTAACAACACACTCCACTTATTCCGCCCCAGTCGACATAAACTGCATTGCCTACTTTTGATTCACTGCTACCCTGCTCTCAAGGTGTTATCAGTTCTCAAGGTGTTATAAGCTCTTTAGATACGATAAGCTCATCCAATGCTCACGCCCAATAAATCAAAAATAATAAAGGATCACCCGTGGAATTTACGCTCGACAAATTTAACGGCATCATCATTGACCCAGCGACAGCACCTCAAGATGCTGATGCATTTTGTGCCGAACTTAATGAAATCACCGAATTTTCAAAACAAAACAACAAAGGCATTATTTGGATTAGTTTGCCTATTTCGCTATCGCATCTTATTCCAGTAGCCACTGAGCTAGGCTTTGTGTTTCACAACTGCCTAGAAGATGAAATCACGCTGATCCATAAATCCGAAATCGTTGAGTTTGTGCCTTTCATTCCGACTCACACCTTGGGCGCAGGTGCATTGATCACCAACGAACACAAACAAGTGCTGATGATCAAAGAGCATGGCATGACAGGCTACAAATTACCTGGCGGCCACATTGAACTTGGCGAGGGTATTGAAGAGTCTGTGGTTCGAGAAACCTTGGAAGAGACGGGTATCAAAGCGGAGTTTGTATCGGTGGTTGGCATGGCAACGCGCCACCCATATCAATTTGGCAAATCAAACCTCTACTTCGTTTGTCACCTGATTGCTCAAAATCAAGAGATTGCGATTCAAGACACCGATGAAATTGCAGAAGCCAAATGGGTAGATGTAGAAGAGTTCATCAACAACGCTGAGAACTACCCGTTCAACCGTCAAATGGTTGCGTCTTTGATTGGTAAACAAGGCTTGGAGCTGACTCAACTCGAAAGCAATTCAGGCCCAACCCACAAGCCAGAGATCTTCTTTTCACAAAACTAGAACGATTCAAGCATAAAAACGCCCAACTCAAATGAGTTGGGCGTTTTGGTTTCTAGCTTTTGTTTTCTTAATTAAGCCAACTGCGTTGTTAGTTATTCTTTGTACCCATGATTCATTCTCATACTTTTTGTATTAGAAGAAACCTAGCGGATTGGTATCGTAGCTGATCAGCAGGTTCTTGGTGTTTTGGTAATGGTCGAGCATCATCTTATGTGTCTCACGGCCAATGCCTGATTTCTTGTAGCCACCAAACGCCGCGTGTGCTGGATAAGCATGGTAACAGTTAACCCAAATACGACCCGCTTCGATATTGCGCCCCATTCGATACGCTAAGTTTGCATCACGTGTCCATACCCCTGCACCCAAGCCATACTCGGTATCATTGGCAATTTCTAACGCTTCCGCTTCATCTTTAAAGGTCGTCACCGCGATAACAGGGCCGAAGATCTCTTCTTGGAAGACACGCATCTTGTTGTTGCCTTCGAGCATGGTTGGTTGAATGTAGTAACCATTACCTAAATCATCTGGTTGCTGCGCGATTTCACCACCTGTCAGCACTTTCGCGCCTTCTTGGCGGCCAATCTCAAGATAGCTCAGAATCTTATCGAACTGCTCTTTAGAAGCTTGTGCGCCAACCTGAGTATCGGTATCTAGCGGGTTACCTTGTTTGATGGTTTGAGCACGCTCAACCACCTTGGCGATGAACTTGTCGTACACCGATTCATGGATCAATACACGTGATGGACAGGTACACACTTCACCTTGGTTAAAGAACGCCAACAACATACCTTCGACACACTTATCTAAGTATTCATCTTCATGGTTAAAGATATCCGGGAAGTAGATGTTTGGAGACTTGCCGCCAAGCTCAACCGTTGATGGAATTAGGCTTTCAGCGGCGCATTTCAAAATATGATGACCAACTTCAGTTGAACCCGTAAATGCTAACTTAGCAATGCGATTACTGGTCGCGAGAGCCTGACCCGCTTCACTACCAAAACCATTAACGATGTTGACCACACCAGCAGGCAGAAGGTCAGCGATCTTCTCCATCATCACCAAAATCGAGGTTGGCGTTTGCTCGGCTGGCTTCATCACTACACAACACCCCGCAGCCAGTGCGGGTGCCAGTTTCCAAGCCGCCATTAAAATCGGGAAGTTCCAAGGGATAATCTGACCTACCACACCAATTGGTTCTGGGAAGTGGTAGCTTGCCGTGTTTGAATCGAGCTCAGCTGCACTGCCTTCTTGCGCTCGAATACAACCCGCAAAGTAGCGGAAGTGATCGACAACCAAAGGAATATCTGCCGCTAAAGTTTCACGCACAGGTTTGCCGTTTTCCCACGTTTCAGCAACCGCGATTTCTTCTAGATTCGCTTCAATACGATCGGCAATCTTAAGCAGGATATTCGAGCGTTCAGTCACACTCGTTGCTGCCCAACTCGCACGAGCTGCATGCGCTGCATCGAGTGCCAAGCTAATGTCTGCCTCGGTTGAACGCGCGACTTGGCAATACACCTGACCATTAACTGGGGAAGTGTTATCAAAATACTCGCCGCTGACAGGCTTCACCCACTCACCACCGATAAAATTATCGTATTGAGCTTTAAAGTTCACCACTGCGTTATCACTACCCGGCTGTGCGTAAATCATAGTTAGATCCTTCTTAGATTTTTAGTCGTTGTTCATTCGTTATTGAGCTTATGTTGTCGAGCTAGCATGGCGGCTTCCCTTGAGAAGAGAACCCGAGAAGAGAACTCAAAAAAAGAGCCGCCATGTTTATACTTTCTGTTTAAAACACTGATACTTCGTGTTTTCTTCACAACAGTAACAACGCAAATCACACGCCAGAACTTCAAAACTTGTTGTTAATAAATTGTAAAACTATGATTACCAAACGTTTACAACCCAAAGTGAGTTGGCATTGAACGGACGTATGGAAAGCACTCCAGTGTTCAACTGTTCCAAATTGGTACACCCTCACTGTTACGACATGGAACAGTCATGCACCTTCAACAAGCAAACACCTCAGATTGGCTTTCATCCTCTTGGCACCGCAGCACAGAAGCGGGTCTTAAACAGAGACGACTTCCCGAAGACATTCGCCTGCCACAATCGATTCTTAAACAGCGACGTCATCAATCATCGAGCTTGATTCAAATCGTCGAACGTAATGCGCTACCTCTGTTTAATCAGATGTTTGCACGCACTGACAGTCGTTTGATTTTGACCGATATTGAGGGCGTCATTCTGGCAAGTTGGGGACAGGAGCGGTTTAAAGAGAAACTGACGTCAATTGCACTCAGCTCAGGGGCGTGTTGGCAGGAACAACTTAAAGGCACCAACGCGATTGGCACCGCCATTGTGGAAGCCAAACCAGTGACTGTCATTGGCGAACAGCACTTCATCCACCAGCATCGGTTTATAAGTTGTTCAGCAAGCCCTGTGTTTGATCATCAAGGCCAGATGGTTGGCGTATTGGACATCACCAGTGAACAGCAACAACACGACAGTTCGGTGCAGCTACTCGTTCAAAACATGGTTCAGCTTGTTGAAAACCAGCTATTGAGTCATATCCCACAAGGCACGACTCGTATTGATCTCGCGTGTGAGAAATCGTTATTGCACAGTGGTTGGCAAGGGATCGTAATAGCGAATGAGGCTGGTGAGGTGGTGGCGCATAATCAAGTCGCCTCTCAATTGCTGGATCAAACCTCGATCGTTGGTGCATGCATTGATACCCTCTTCAACCGAACTTCATTAGACACCTCATTTGTGTTTGAAAAACAGCACCTCAAACGCACGACAACCAAACGCACACGTTCTATTTCAGCATCGTGTGATTTGCACCATGGCGAACAACAGATAGAACACGCTTGGCAGCAAGCTAATAAGGTCATCGATAAAAGGATCAGCTTGCTGATCTTAGGTGAAACTGGCGTTGGAAAAGGTGAGTTTGTTAAAGCCTTACACAAACAGAGCCAGCGTAAATCCTCACCCTTAGTTGCCGTCAATTGTGGAGCACTACCGAAAGATCTTATCGAATCTGAATTGTTTGGTTACGCGCCGGGCGCCTTTACGGGAGCAAGCCACAAGGGCTTCCAAGGCAAGATCCGCCAAGCAGATAAAGGGATTCTATTTCTAGATGAGATCGCCGACATGCCTTTGGAGGCTCAGTGTCGACTGCTGCATGTTCTGCAAGATAAATCCGTAGTACCTGTGGGTTCAAACCAGAGTTACCAAGTTGATTGTCAGATCATCGCTGCCACACATAAAAACCTCGAGCAGTTAGTTGCGACAGGAGAATTTAGGCAAGATCTGTATTACAGATTAAATGGCTTGGCCTTCACCTTACCAAGCCTGCAATACCGACAAGACAAGCACGCTTTAATCAAAAATATTCACCGAAAATACGCAGAAGATGGACAGACAATCTGCCCTCACTTGATGAGCTTACTATGCGCTTATTCTTGGCCGGGTAATATCCGAGAATTAGATAACTTACTGAAGGTTACCGCCCTACTCGCGAGCGACGAACCACAAGTCACTCTAGAACATGTACCAAGCCACCTTGCTCAGCACCTCACCTCTTTAGCTCAAGATAGTCATCATCAGATTACTGCTTCTCGTATCATCGAAGGTAAGTCAAATGCTGACTTAAGAAGTACCGTTGAAGAGACCTTGCTGCAAACCTATCAAGCCAACCAAGGTAATATCAGCAAGACATCCCGAATACTGGGCATCAGCCGTAATACTATTTATCGAAAACTAAAGAGTTTGGGGATTCTTCAATGAAGGAAATGAACCAAGCTTTGGCTGCCCTAAATTGATAAAACAAACATAAACACTCGTATAAATAGGGGGAATGAATGACTTTGAGTAAAATTAAGTGTGACCATTGTCATATAATGAATAATCCACATTCAGTAACGAGCGAAAAAAACACAGTTCTCACCTAACAAAAGACCACTTTATCAATAAGGTTTAAAGATCAATAAATACAATTGGTTACTTAACCTTAAGCAAGCATTTATTTATCTTTCATAACCCACACATCAAATATAAATACAAGCCCAATGCAATCCTGTTTATAAATTTAATCTGTCTATTCTTTTTGTATTCATTATTTTGAATTTTTCATTCATTTATCTTGTTTAAAATCTCAGCAAATTTAAAATATTTGGCATGAGATCATATGTTTAACAGTATACGTACACGAATTGCGGTAAGTGCAGGCGGGGCAATGGCTTTCACCCTGTTAATCGCAATGGGGATGACGACCAACGCATTTACCGATGTGAATGAGCAAGTCACTAAAAAAGTCAAAACGCAGCTGACAGACGCCACGACATCGGATTTACAAAACACAGCACTTCAACAAGGTTTAAACATCGCTAACCAGCTTGACCCTGTATTGGCCAACCTAAAACAAGTACGCTCAATAATTGAGTTGAGTTCAGAAAGCAACGCAAGCGCAGACCTTGTTGTTAAACAGTTTACTGCCGCGCTAGAAGCACAAAACAAAGCCGTATTTGCTGGCTACATGGTGTGGGAAAACAAAACATGGCCACAGCAAACCGATCTGAATGGCGAGATTAGCTTGAACAGCGAATTAGGTTTCAACAGTCAGGGCTACCTTGCCCCGTTCTTCTCTCCCAATGACCAAAACAGCTTTGATGCAGTCGCGATGGAAAGCTTTAGCAATACTGAACTCAACAGCAACGGGGAGCGAAAAGACGACTGGCACTTAATGCCTTACCAAACCGGTAAGACATTTGTGATGGAACCGTATTTCTACCCGGTTCGAGGTAAGCAAGAGCTCATCACCACCATCAGCCAACCAATCAAACAAGACGGGAAAATCATTGGCTCAATTGGCTTTGATTTGTCTTTGTTCGAGCTTCAAAGCCAGAGTGAATTGTTTGCGCGTGACCTGTTTGATGGCAAAGGCAAGATCCTCATCACTTCCTGGAAAGGCATTACACTGGCCAACAGCAGTGCTGGAAAAATGGTTGGTAAGAAAGTCTCACCAGAGCTAGAAAAAGAGTGGTCGCGAGTTCAGTCTATCGCTAAACAGTCTGGGGCTGGGTTGGTTACATTTGGCGGAGATGAGTACGCCATTACTGCTATCGAGACTAGCGACGCACCGTGGGTAGTCATGGTGTCGGTTCCCAGTAGTCACCTTGCAAAAAGTGTCGATGAATACACCCAGTGGAGTGATGAGCAGAATTCAAAAGCACTTGAAAAAGGTGTGTGGGCGGGGATCATCGCAGCTCTTCTAGGCATTGCCTCCATGGCATTTATCGCCAACTCTTTAGGCAAGGTTCTGAACAACTTAGTGGAACGTTTCAAAGATGCAGCACAAGGCGAGGGTGACTTAACTTATCGCATTGAAGTGAAAGGTAAGGATGAAACTGCTCAGCTAGCACATTGGTTCAATACCTTCCTATCTCGCATACAAGAAATGCTCCTAACCGTTATGGTAACGGCAGACCAAGTAGATAAAAATGCCGCTGAAGGCCAAGCTCGCGCTGAAGTTTCTCGTGATCAGTTGAATTCTCAAGTTAACGAGGTGAACTCACTTGCAACAGCCATTAATGAAATGAGTGCGACTGCACAAGAAGTGGCAAGTTCAGCCGTTCAAGCGGCCGCAGCTGCGAGCCAAGTGCAAAGCAACAGCCTTAATGGTATGGCACGCATGGACAATGCCGCCAGCGCGGTAGATAGCTTAGCGGTTCAAGTAAATGATGCGCAGCAACAAACGCAAAACTTGGTCGATTCGAGCACTGCTATTCAAGGCATTTTAAGCGAGATTGGTGGTATTGCAGAACAAACTAACTTGCTTGCACTGAATGCTGCCATTGAAGCAGCCCGCGCAGGAGAAGCAGGACGAGGCTTTGCCGTGGTGGCCGATGAAGTACGTAACCTAGCAAACCGTACTCAAGGTTCGACCGAAGAGATCCGCTCAATGCTAGCGCGCCTGGAGCAAGAGACCCAATCTATCGTGGTGTTGATGGAGCAAAGCCAACAGCAAGCGAACGATACCAAAGGCGAAACTCAAGCCGCCCATTTAGCGCTGTCTGAGATTAACCAAGCCATTGAAGTGATCAACGACATGAACAACCAGATTGCTTCCGCTGCTGAGGAACAAAGCTCGGTATCAGAAGAGATTAACCGTAATGTGGTGATCATCAATGACACTGCCGTTGAGGTGATGGGCACCATGACATCCTCGGTAGAAATCAGTAATGAGCTGACAGTAAAAGCCGGAGATTTGCACGGGGAGTTGAGTAAATTTAAGCTATCTTAATTCGCTCTCTCTTCCATAAAAACAAGGCCGAGAAACGCAATGTTCTCGGCCTATCTCTTATCCACCTTATCTCATCGTAAAAAGCTCAACTCCTGAGTGAGAAAACAAAAGTCATTTAGAAAAAAGCTAATCAGAATCCAACTCGACAAGTTGATTGAGTACCTCTTTGTCCAATACTGGATGATGCTTACTCGCGAGCAACAGTACGATGTCTACCGCAGGTAACGGCGGCATATCATCGAGAATCTTCAAATCAGGCGTGACACTGAGCTTGCCCATCGCACCAATTGCCAACCCAGCTTTGACGATTGCACGCTGCGCTGAAGCCGTATTACTACAAGCCAAAAGCTGATATGGCGTGTCTTGTTTAGTTAAACCATTCACCGCCGCAGCATGGTATTTACAATCCGTCTGGAACAGAGCAAGTGGGACAGGTTTAGAATCATCAAACACAAAATCAGGGCTGCTTATCCAAACGCCCACATCATTGGTTAGCCAATATCCCTCTTCACTATCGGGAGCGCGGGTCACGATAGCAGCATCAAGCCTACCATCATCAAGCCACTCTCTAAGCGTAATGCTCGGCAAGCTAAATATTTGAATGGAGCACGTGGGTTCTGCGTTCTGCAACAGCTTAATCACTTTCGGCAAGATACTGTCGTTATAGTCTTCAGGGCAACCTAATCTCAGTGGCTGTTTGTCCTCATAACGTTTTACTTGTTTCAACGCCGTATTGTGGAGTGCGACGAGTTGCTCCGCATGAGAACGTAATGCCAAGCCCGCCTCAGTCAAAACCAGGTTGCGTCCTTCCTTTTGAAACAGAGTGACGTTAAGTTCTTCCTCTAACTTGCGCATCTGAGCACTAAAGGCTGATTGGGTGCGATTAATCTGCTTTGCAGCGCGTGTGAAACTGCTGGTCTCCACAAACGCGAGAAAGCCTCGCAACGCATCAATATCCATATTGAAATCACCACCCATCGTTTTTATTAATGTATTGCATCAAAATTATCCGTTAGTGCGCCGTAATACAATCCCTTAAGCTCAAATGCATACCCACCAAACGCAAGGAAGCATTTATGCAGCTTTATATCGCTAATCAGAACTACTCCACTTGGTCACTGCGCGCATGGCTAATATTTGAACACTACAACCTCAACGCAGACGTCATCAAACTTAAGCTATTCACGCCAGATTTTTACGACACGTTAGCGAAAGTTACGCCCACCGCAAAAGTGCCGACTCTAGTTGATGGTGACGTTGCAGTGTGGGATTCACTCGCAATTCTCGAATACGTTAATGATACCTACCTAAACGGCGCTGCCTGGCCAACATCCGTTGCAGAGCGCGCCTTAGCCCGAGCTATCTCGGCAGAAATGCATTCTGTTTTTTTCAACATCAGAAATGAATTACCAATGAATTGCCGAGCCAAAAGAAAATTGGTTTTGAGTGAAGGTGCACTAAAAGACATCGCTCGCATCGATGCCATTTGGTCAGAGCAAATGGAGCAATACCCAGAGGGCTGGCTATTTGGTGAATGGTCGATTGCTGATGCGATGTTTGCACCTGTAGCGCTGCGAGTCGAAACCTATGGCATCAAGCTTTCGGACAAGGCCCGACAGTATCAACAACGAGTGTTGAATAGCCCGTCTATAAAAAAATGGTTGGCGGAGGCGAGTTTAGAAAAGGATATCGTTGAAGAAGACGAGGCGGGAGAACCTGTTTAGTTTGGAGAGAATGAGTCTCGAATAGCGTCGAGACTCATTGTTGTTACTAGTGAATACGATCCGCTGACTCGCTACTCGGAAGTAACGCTGTCTTGGTGAACATTCGCTTCAAATTCCAATATGTCACCAGGTTGGCACTCTAACACTTCGCACAACTTATCAAGTGTCGATAGCCTTACCGCTTTGGCCTTGCCATTCTTTAACACCGACAAGTTGGCTTCTGTAATCCCTACTTCTTTTGCCAATGTCTTCAATCGCATTTTCCGCTTGGCCATCATAATGTCTAAATTAATGCAGATAGTCATGACAAGTCCTTTAAATCGTGTGGCTGTGTTCGTCGGCCAAAATATAACCCTCTTTCATCACCCATGAGATGATCAAGATAATCATACCTAATATAAGTGTCAAAAAGTCCATACCCACAAAACTAATCTCAAAGATACGCTCACCTGGTGGATTATTGAACGACAAAATCACTGACATCAATGAACCATAGATAACCGACCCAAATACCCAATAGAAAAAGCTATACCCGAGTTTCTGGTATGACATTGCGTTTTCCAAAGAGAAGATTTCGCCTCGCTCATAGTTGCGAAATAAACGTATCAGAACCATTAGTGCGTATATCAGGATGCTGGACATCGCTAAACTTGTGAACGCAGCAACCATTCTTGTTGTCATAGTAAGCGGCAACATCGTGTAACTCCCGATGTCATAGGTGAGATAAAAAATACCTGTCGCACTTATAAAGTCATAGGGAGTCTCAGCGGTTAACCAGAAGTAGCACACCATGATAGGAGTAAGTACAAGAAAGAACTGCAATAGCATGCGAACACGTCGGCTCTGTTTTTGGATGTTAGACATAATGAATATTCCTGTTAAGTTGACAGGAGGATACTAAGATCAAATTAAATGATGATCAATAATAAATTATCGTTTTTCGATAATTTATTACCTTTTAACATTTTAATTAAGAAGCAAAATAGCGTTAGATTTATCAGTTAATGATCAAGGCCCTAGCTCGCTCTCGAGTCGATTCACTTAACCACCAATCACCTGAACCTTTACCCAAATCGCAATAATTTTGTCGACTGTGATCACCGAACCACAATGTGCAGACCTGATTGTTTATATTCAACAAAATCCAATTCGTTAAGATAAACATCATGTTACGAACCTCTATCGCATTCCTCAGTGTCACAAGCTTAGCTGTATCTGCCAACGTCACCCCTCCCTCTGGACAAGACTGGATCAATCATGCTTCTGAAGGGCTTGCGCCTTATTGGATGATGCCGAGCGCTCAGGGCGAACCGATAGGCAACTTCCCTACTTTTCGTTGTGATGATGGAACATTGCTTGATGTGACTAATGTTTGTCCTGAATTGAACAGAGGCTGGATCACGCCACACTTTGGCAAAGAGTTCACTCGGATGAAATCACGCCAAACCTACGCATATGGCGTGCTATACCACCTGACTGGTGATAAGCAGGCATTAGCGCTCGCTAAGCAAGGGGCTTACTACCTTATTGAACACTTAGAAGATAAACAAAATGGCGGTTTCATCAGCTTTACCAAAGGTGGGAAATCTGGGCTTGAGTGGCAACAGCGAACGGCTCAAGATCAAGCGTATGCACTAGTTGGATTGGCAATGTACTACTACCTAACCCAAGACAAGCAGGTAGAGGAAGCGCTCATTGCCCAACAAGCATTTATCTTTAATAAATATCGACTTAACGACAACAGCGGCCTAGCGTGGGTACTTACTGACGGCGTAGATGGCAAAGCCACTCAGCGGGAGTTGGTTGCACAGCTTGACCAGATTAACGGCTACATGCTGTTAGTAGCACCCCTGCTACAAGAGCCCATCAAGACACAATGGCTTGATGACCTGAATTGGCTAACCCAAACCATGGTCGATCATTATCACTCTGAAGATGAACAACGCTTCTACGGTGCCATTCACAGCAAAGCAGCCATGATGCCGAACGCCAATCACAACGATTTTGGGCACACCATCAAAGCGTATTGGATGACTTATCTGACAGGCCAAACATTGAATAACTCTGAATGGTCGCAATTTGGCATCCAAGGGATGAAACACACCTTAGAGCAAGCTCAATACCAGAAAGAGTTCGTGAACGTCTCCCAATATTTTGGCGAGGAACTTCAGAATACGTGGAAAGGACAAGAGATTACTGGGTGGCAAAGCAAGCCAAACACTAATTGGGCGTCATCATGGGAATGGGCAGAGCTCGATCAAGCCGCAATGACGGTATCGCTTGTTGATGGTTCAATGAAAGAAGTTCTGCAATACACCCTGCCAACCTTTCATGATGTGTGGGTTGACCACAAATACGGTGGCGTAGGGCTTGAACCTAAGCGTACTAAGGCTTTTCATTGGGGCAACGGCTACCATCAATTTGAGCACGCGTTGATTGGTTATTTGTACGCGCAGCAAGTTGAGGACCAACCCGCGGTATTGCACTACGCAAGGCCAACCAACAGCAAGATGCCAATGGAACCTTACTATTATCAAGGTGATGTGGTGGAGTTGGAGAGTCAAGTTGATGGAACGCAGAAGGTCAGTTTCAATAACATTCGACCGTAATATATGAAATTCGCTAATCGATACTTTTAGCAGTGATTTACGGTTAAGACGGAAAAGATGAGTGACTAGCCGTTAGCAAAGCCTGAGAAGAGAAGACGCTTTTCAGGCTTTTAAAACACAGTTGAACGGCATTTATTGGTAGGGTTTGAAATTGGTATTTGAGCGATGAAGCCTTATCACTTATCACTTATCACTTATCACTTATCACTTATCACTTATCATTTATCATTTATCATTTATCACTTCAAAAAGCATAAGGCATTGCGAAAATCACTTCTTCTTGTTCTGCTCAACCAGCTTTTCATTCCACGCTACGTTACCGTCCCGCTTGCTAACATCATATTCAGAACAAAACTGCGATATGGTCATGTTGTTGTCGCCAGTTGCTAGCTTTAGCGCTAACTGAACTTGCTGAAGCTTGCTTTGCAGACGAAGGTTTTGGCCTGCCTTCGGGCTTTTTTCTTTGGCGAACTTTAAGGCGGCATGTTTACGCTCGGCAGCGCCAGCTCGGCGATCGGCTTCTGATAATAGATATTTTAGCTGCGCGACACTTTTCCCTTTTTTGAAAGCAGGTTCAAGCAGTTCGACACACTCATCAAATGATGGATTTATAACATATGGATCAATTCTATGCGCTTGTTGACGCATCCACTCTAGCGCGAGCTTTTCATCTGACATTTTGCAATCTTTACCAATAAAACAGCCGTACATGGTATCGCTCAATAGCAAACCGCTGCAATAAAAAATTGAGTAACTTTTGCCTTTTTAATTAGAGCTTGTAGTTAAGTATCAATAACGCCAAATCAGACAGCTCCCCCAACACCGCAACGAAGAGCCAAACTTGACGCTATTGATACCTCATTCGGTCTTTTTAACGCATCACAAACAGCTCTTCGTGATAATTCTGGTCAACATTGAACTTGCACGCATCGAGTTCTTTTTTAAGCGATGTTGAGAACAGCTCTGGCCCGCAGAAATACAGTTCATAATCGTTTAAATCACCACACTGATGAGCAATGCGTTCAGCGCTTAATCGAGGTGAATGCAAGGTGTCTATCACGTTCAAATTCACTCCAACTTGATGTGCAAGGTGCCATAACTCATCCACTAAATGCTCATCGACACCACGAGTACAATAGAACAGCTCGATGTGAGAGTGAGTCTTCTCTGTTTTGAGCGCTTCAAGCGTTGCAAAAAATGACGCTATCCCGACACCACCCGCAATCCAAATTTGTGGCTTACTTAAGTCAAACTCAAGTCGACCATAAGGCCCTTCCACCGTAACCGCATCGCCCGCATTTACTCGTTCATAAAGACCATTAGTAAAGTCACCCAACTCTTTAATCAAGAAGCGCAGTTCTGAATCTTCGCTGCCCGAAACAATGGTAAACGGGTGCGGGTCTTCATTGCCGAAGCGCAAGTACGCAAACTGCCCTGCTTTGTGTCCTCGCCAAGATGTATCGGGCTTTAGCACCAACTCCATCACTTCGGCTTGTGGAAAATATCGAGTGGAAGAAACAGCAGCAGAGTGACGATTACGACGCCCTACAAAACCAAACAAACTGTAAATCGCCGCGATAGACCCAACCAAAGCAAAAGTCACAGTTAGGTAATAAATAGGCTGGCCCCAATAGGCATGTTTGAGCAGTAATACCGAGTGAAACGCGATCAACAGATACGCGACAGACATCAAGCGATGTGACAATTTAAACGGTTTGTATTTCACTGCCGCCCACAACGACGCCACCAGTAAAACAAGCAATAGATAGAAACCCCACTCGCCAATATTTTCAGCGAAACCGTGTAGCCCATTGACCCACGCTTCCCAACCAGACAAAGTTCTTGCCGGGCCGGAACCATCATGGCGAACAGGCTTAGCCAACACTCCAGACATCACTAGCCACTTAGGGATCTGGTACCACAACCAGTGTGTCACACCCAGAGCTACGCCACCGATACCCAACCATTTGTGGACTCGATACGCTTTATCCATGCCGTTGAGCCAATTCTCAACCATAGGCAAACGCATCGCCAAGATCATGGTGATGGACATTAACATCAGAGACAAAATACCCGAGTACTGAATCATGGCGGAGCGCCATTCAAATACGTTGCTTGAAGCGAAGAGTTGCGGTTCCATCGCAAACCAAAAGGCTGACATTATGGCAATCATTGCCCAGAGGATATTGCGGACTGTTTTCATTTTTTAACACTCATAAAGACGACATCATTACTTTAGCTTGCGTGATGTAAAGCGACGTCAACATACGTAAATCTATGCAAAGGCACACGCTCAGCTGATCGTTAGAGGGGGCTTCCGCGTAAATATAATTTGGTTAGTAAACAAATCGTCGAAAACAAAAATGAGAAGAAGAGAAGATATGAAGGACATGACCCTTTCAAGACAAGATATACAAACGATGGATCAGCGAGAGCGCGCTCGCTTAATTAACTCCTTATCGGGGTTCAAGAGCGCAAACCTGATTGGTACGTGTGATAAACAAGGGCTAGAAAATCTTGCTGTGGTGAGCTCTGTGGGTCATCTAGGGTCAAACCCACCTTTGTTTGGCTTCATAGTTCGGCCAGCAGAGAGCCGTCGCCACACATTAGAGAATATCCAAGAAACTCAGCACTTCACCATCAACAGCATCAGCGCTGACTTTGTTCAAAAAGCGCATCAAACCTCGGCTCGTTATCCAAAGTCGGCATCCGAATTCAAAGCCGTCGGGCTCACCCCTTATTATGACGACATGTTTCCCGCGCCGTTTGTATTAGAAAGTGCACTCAAGATAGGGCTGGTTTTGAAAGAACAGATATCAATAGAGAGTAATCAAACCCAGATGCTGATTGGAGAGGTTATTACGATTCAAGCACCCAAGCGTGCCGTGATGCCGGATGGCTACCTTGATTTAGAAGCGCTAGATTTAGTCACGATTTCAGGGCTCGATAGCTACCACGTCACGCAAAGGCTTCACCGATTGAGTTACGCCAAGCCAAATAAGTCTCTGTTTCCGCTGACCCACGAAGGCACCCCAACCTCATGGGAGGCTTTCGAACACAACCTAACTCATTTTGTTCGGTAATTTAGTCACAAAGGTGTTAACTTTCTAAGCTTAACCTAATGCGCACACAACAGTTCTAAACTGCATCTACCACCATTTCCAAGGACTCTTTTGAAGTTAACCCACTTTAAATACAAGACTCGCAAAGGCCCAGACTATCGCCATGGTGATCAGGTGTCTTTCATGGACATCAAGCAGACCTTTGGTATGGGCAGTATTCGCGTGGGTGCTTGGGTAACCAAAGAAGAGAAAGAGCTGGCTGCGAATCTGATATTCGACTCGCTTGCAGACTTGGCTTACATCTTGGCTCTGCCGCCAGAAGCCATTGGCCTGCGCGGCACATTAGGCTTAGCGTTTGGCAGTGGTGGCAGAAAAGGCGTGCAAGCACACTACGCACCGAACCAACGAGAATTAGCCCTTGCCAAGAACGCTGGTGCTGGTGCACTCGCCCACGAGTTTTGGCATGCGTTTGACCACTATATTGCCGAAAAAGCGTTTGAGATTGGTGACACATCAGGTCCTCGAAAACACATCTTGTTCGCTAGCAACTGTTGGTTACACGATAGAAAGGTGCGACCTCACCCATTAAACGAGAGTTTGATGTCTCTGTTCGATGCCACACTACTCAGTGACAACAACCTGGATAAGCACGACTACGTTGCGCGCAGTGTTATTGCCGACAAAGCGACATCTGCTCGTTATTTCTCGTTACCAACAGAGATGATGGCGCGCGCTTTTGAATCTGCGATTGAATCCTGCTCAGATATCGAAAACAGTTACCTAGTTGATGGCACAACCAAACCAGATATGTTCCCTCTGTACCCCGACCTCGCTCATAGAGAGGAAATCTACAATGCGATGCTAGACTATTTTGCACCATTAGGGCGGTCTTTAAGTAAGTAACGTTTTGAACAGTCAGGACAATAGGTGATCCAAGGTTCAAAACTGTTTATAGTCGACACAAACTTCAACACACATGATTTAGAGGCAGTAATGATCAGTTGGCCATCTTTAGTAAAACTCGACGGTGATGATGAACTTATTTACGTCGCATCCGAAAAAGAATTTCAGGCAGAATGCTCAGATATGATCTTGGGCGAAGATGATTACCTCATCGATTCTGAAGGCGACAGCTACTCACTTGAATCAAGATCAAATCAACTGTCTCTAGCTAAACGAGCTGAGCAGTATTCAGTTGAAAACGTGACCAAACTGATTCGAAATCACGAGTTCGAGAAAGCAGAAGTATGCCTGATGAAGATCCACTTCCTGACTGTCGAAGAAGCAATTCAGTCTTTGGCTTTTGAGCCACGTTAAGATTGGTCGCTGATACAAATCAGGCTCGTTAAACAGTGGATACAAAAACAGCGCCGAATAAGCGCTGTTTTTCAAAATCAAATCGAGTATCCAATAAATTCAGTACTCAAACCATAAACGCCATGGTTACTTCAGCGGTGTCTTTTACCGATTCTGCGTACTCTTCGTACTCAGCCACCAACTGATTAATCAAGACGTCGACCAAAAGCAATGCACTTACTTTTGATGCGAATGCACCGCCAGTTAAAGGGCCTTCTGGTCTAGCGGCAACCAACACTTCATCAGAAGTCACTGATAATGGGCTATGGCGAATGTTAGTTAAGCTCACAACTGGAGACTGTTGGCTCTTCGCTCTTGTCGCGGCATACACCACATCTTTCGTTGAACCCGAGCTTGAAATCGCAAACCACAGATCACTTGTTTTCGACTTAACGGCACGCATCGCTGCAATATGAGTGTCTTCAAACATGGTCGAGCATTTACCTATTCGAGTTAAGCGAAAAGATAAGTAACGACCAACAATGCTCGATGCCCCAACACCGACACAATGAATATTGTCGGCTTCATGAATCATCTGACAAATACGATCAATCTGCTTTCTATCTATCAGTGTACTGGTGTCTTGCAGGCTGGTAATCGCACTTTGGGTCGCGCTGTCAATTCGATCTGCATTCTCATTAAGGGGTTCATTTGCTTTCTGTGATCGCGGCTGGCTTAGCTCAATTGCCAATCCCATTCGAAAGTCAGAGTAACCTTTAAAGCCCAAGTCTCGACACAAGCGAATCACGGTCGCTTCACTTGTCGTAGTATCTCTTGCTAACTCTGTAATGGTTAGGTATTGAGCGCTATCAGCGTTAGATACAATAAAATCAGCCACTTTCTTTAATTTAGGGCTGTAACCTTCCATGCCATAGCGAAGGCGAGAGAGTAAATTGACTTGAGATTGTGCGTTCATAGTGCTCTTGATTCCATAACTAACGCAGTGAGTATAACGTAATTTCCAAACAACAAGAACCTAGCGATTGCTAGGCTCTTATCTCAATTAATTGTTATAACTGATATTTTTCGATTATCTGATTCTTATAGGTTTCAGCCTGAGTTCCGTAAATCAACTGAATACCATTGCCGGAGCGAATCACTCCTTTGGCATCCAACGATTTCCAAACCTCATCACTGGCAGGTAACTCACTGTCTTTCACAGTAATTCGCAGGCGAGTGATACAAGCGTCAATCGAAGCAATGTTCTCTTTACCACCTAAATTCGTCACGATGTCATCAATCAGCCCACCTTCTTTACCGCTATAGTCTTTACGTGTGTAAAGTTTGCTCTCAGCATCGTTACGGCCCGGTGTTGAATAATTGAACTTGCGAATCATAAAGCTGAACACAAAGTAGTAAATCACAGAGTAAATCGGGCCAAGGATCAGAATCCATTGATACGATGTCTTCGCTGTTCCTTGTAACAGACCAAAGAAGGTAAAGTCGATGATACCGCGAGAGAAAGTAATGCCAACCGCGACGTCCAGCATGTGCATCAACATGTAAGCGATGCCTTCTAGCACTGCGTGTACCGCGTACAATGCTGGTGCAACAAACAAGAAAGTAAACTCTAGTGGCTCAGTAATACCTGTCAGGAACGACGTTAACGCAGCTGAGAACAAGATACCTTTTACTTTGGCTTTATTCTTATCGTCTGCACAGCGGTACATAGCTAAAGCTGCGGCAGGCAGGCCAAACATCATTGGTAAGAAGCCACCGGTCATTGTGCGTGTTGCTTCAGAGCTAAAATGTACCGTCGCTGGATCAGCGAGCTGAGCAAAGAAAATCTTTTGGCCACCAGCGACCATTTCACCGGCAACTTCTTGTACGCCACCTAATTCGGTATACCAGAACAATGGGTAAATCGCATGATGGAGACCAAATACGTTCAATAGACGCATCAATGAGCCGTAGAAGAAAGTACCGATGTACCCCATTGCAGAGAAGGCTTCACCTGCAAAAACGATAGATTTAAAAATTGGTGGCCAGATGAATGGGAACACAAATGCTAACGGAATAAAGAACACCATTGTCATGACGGGTACTAAGCGGTTTCCGCTAAAGAACGCCAAATAATCAGGTAGTGTCACGTTTGAGAAACGGTTAGTGATAAACGCCGATAGTAGGCCACACGTAATACCGCCAAAAACACCTGTTTGTAGGGTAAATATGCCAAGCTCTTTGGTATACAGAGAGGCTAAACCCACCGCTTCATCCGCATTGGCGCCAGCCGCAATAAGCCCCTCAATACTGGTAGTCTCTGGTGAGAATCCCTGGAAACCAAGTACTGCACCAATCACTGTGTGAAATAATAAGAAGCCAAGTACTGCGGAGAGTGCCGCTGTTTCTTTATTATTATTCGCCATACCAATCGCAACGCCAACTGCAAATAGCAATGGTAGGTTTACAAACACGAATAGACCCGCTTGGAAACAGAGTACCAAAAACTGATTGGCAAGCGTTCCTGGAGCTAAGAAGGTCAGATTATAAGTTTCAATGAGTGGCCCACTCGTAAATGCCCCACCAACCCCAAGTAAAATACCCGCCATTGGCAAAACAGCAATGGGCAACATAAATGCCCGACCGATCTTTTGTAGTACAGAAAAGATACCGTTCATGTACCCTCCAAACCCTTTGATTTATTAAAATTGTATTTAAACCGCTATGCAGCTCCCCTTAATCGAGTCAATTATCAACACAATAAAAATTTTCTTCAAACACCATAAAGAAAATCTGTGATCGGTATAAAAAATATAATCTTCACTGTGGATGAAGATTATTTTCAGTAGTATAACTGCCTCATAAATAAGTTCTGAAGAATAAAGATCATATTAAGAGGCGAGTAATGAAGAACTGGGATATCACTAAAATAGCCAAAACACTGGCCGACACTATTGTCGTTTCTATCCAACCAGTTGAAGGAAGTCCACTCGACACCACTGAGTTTGTTGTTGCTATGGCAAAGGCCGCAGAAATGGCAGGTGCACCAGCGTTAAGAATAGAAAGTGCTGAACGCGTTGCTGCTGTGGCGAAAGCCGTATCCATCCCTATCATTGGCATCGTAAAGAGAGATTTACCTGACAGCCCGGTGCGTATCACACCCTTTGTTGATGATGTGAAAGCACTAGAAGCAGCCGGTGCAGCGATTATTGCTTTCGATGCGACCGATCGAGTTAGACCGGAAACCCGCCAAGTCATTGCGCAAGCTATTGTTCAATCTTGTTGTATTGGTATGGCCGATTGTGCCGAGTTTGCAGACGGCTTCTGGGCGCATTCCCAAGGCATTGAATTGATCGGTTCTACGCTTTCTGGCTACACTGGTGAAACAACTCCAGAAGAGCCAGACTTTGAACTGGTTACCAAGTTTGCTCAAGCAGGCTATCTCACTATGGCAGAAGGAAGATTCAACTCTCCAGAACTATGCAAACAAGCAATCCAAGCCGGTGCGCTTTCAGTGACTGTTGGCTCCGCACTAACGCGTCTAGAAGTTGCAACATCGTGGTACCTCGACGCAGCCGCTAGTGCAAAAATAGCGAAATAAGAAAAGGATAGCATCATGTTGAAAGCCATTACCGCACGCACATTATTTGACGGTGAACGCTATCTAGAGCAACACGCTTTAGTGTTTGATCACACCGGGATCCTCGAAATAACCCCAATCGACAAACTCGATTCAAGTGTCGATTTGATTAGTTACGGTGACGCTATCATTACCCCAGGCTTTATCGATATTCAAGTCAACGGCGGTGGTGGCATGATGCTCAATGATGCTCAATCCGTTCCCACGATTGAAACCATCATAAAAGCACACCGCAAAGGCGGCACTGCGTATCTATTACCTACCCTAGTGAGCGAAAAGCCATCCGCTATGACAGCGGCGCTAAACGCAATTGAGCAAGGGATAGAGAAAAAAGTTGATGGTTTGCTAGGCATTCACTTAGAAGGTCCATGGTTAAATCCTGTAAAAAAGGGGGCTCACGATGAAAATAACTTCTACAGCCCGAGCATTGAACAGTTGGACGCTTTTCCGTGGCTAACGCAAGGCATTAACTTCATCACTTTAGCGCCTGAGCAAGTGGACTCAGCATCCATCAAATGGCTATCAGATAAGGGTTGCATCATTGCAGCAGGACATACCAACCTTACCGAGCTAGATCTGATTGGTAAGCGTAAGAACATCCATGGTTTTACCCATCTATATAACGCGATGTCATCACAAACTGGTCGTGAACTTGGCGCAGTCGGTATCGCACTAAGTGATGATGATTGTTGGGCATCTTACATTGCTGATGGTATTCACGTTCACCCACAAAACTTGTTAATGGCTATCAAACTCAAGCCCAAAAATAAAATGGTGCTGGTTACCGATGCAATGGCATCAGTAGGAAACCCTGATGAAAGCTTCATTCTTGATGGCCAAAAGATTCGAGTCAAAGATGGTAAGTTAGTTAACGAAGCAGGCAACCTCGCAGGCGCGCATATCACCATGGCTCAGTCCGTAAAAAACCTTATTGATTGGGGCGTTAGCCCAGAACACGCTTACCAAATGGCTAGCACTAACCCAGCCCATGCGATGAATCTTGAAAATGAACTAGGCTACCTAAAAGTAGGATACCGAGCATCTGCAACAATTCTTGATAAAAACGGCGAACCAAATTCCGTTCTAGTCGATGGGAATTTATACTCCTGCTAAAAACCCAACCTAAACTCCTGAAGGTCACTCACCCCCCTATTGAGTGGCCTTTTTTAATGTCCTCTCAGATCATCGATACTTCAAAACTCAGTTAACCCACCTGTTCTTTAAGAGTCATAAATATCAAAACGACTGACGACACCTCCTTAATCACAACTAAAAACAGCGCCAATTCAGGCGCTGTTTTTAGTTTCTTACTTAGCTAATACATTAAGCGATAAAAATCTGTGCCAGTGCGTAGCCTAAGCAACATGCGCCGACCACACCGATCAAACCAACCGACATGAATGAGTGGTTGAAGTACCACTTACCAATCTTGGTGGTGCCTGACACATCGAAGTTCACTGTTGCGATATCTGATGGGTAGTTCGGGATGAAGAAGTAACCGTACACTGCTGGCATCAAGCCGATGAGCAAGGCTGGGTCTAAACCTAGACCGAGGCCAACAGGTAACATCATACGTGCAGTAGCCGCTTGAGAATTCACTACAACCGATACGATGAATAGCGCTAGTGCAAACGTCCATGGGTAGTTGGTCACCATTTCCACGATGCCAGATTTAAACTGAGGCATTGCGTATTGGAAGTAAGTATCTGACATCCAAGCGATACCGAAGATAGCAATCGCTGCCACCATACCTGATTTGAATACCACACCATTTGGTACATCACGCGGGTCGGTTTTGGTTGCCAGCAAGATGATACCGCCGAAGCAGAGCATCATCATTTGGATGATCACCGACATCTTGATTGGCTTGTCGCCGTCTACGATTGTTCTGATCTCTGGCACCATCGCCACGATAACAATCACCACAATCGACAATAGGAAAATCAATACCGCATTACGAGCCGAAGTTGGCAGTACTTCATCCAAAGAAGTCGCAGTAGTGCTCTCGATGCGTTTTTTCCACTCAGGATCTTTTAAACGAGCTTGATAATCAGGATCGTCGTTCAATTCTTTGCCGCGCTTCAAGCTGTACAGAGAAAGTAACAACGTACCGAACAAGGTTGCAGGCACCGTCACCAATAGAATTGAAAGCAAAGTAATGGAATGTTGGATATCTGAAAGTTGCGCTAGGTAGTACACCACTGCCGCCGAGATTGGCGATGCTGTGATTGCAAGTTGAGACGCGACTGAAGCTGCCGCCATCGGGCGTTCAGGACGAATGCCATTCTTCAATGCCACATCACCAATGATCGGCATGATTGAGTAAACCGCGTGGCCAGTACCCAATAGGAAAGTCATCGAATAAGTCACGAACGGGGCTATCAAGGTAACACGTTTCGGGTTCTTTCTGAGCACCCTTTCCGCAACTTGCAGCATGTATTTCAAGCCACCAGCCGCTTCGAGGATCGAAGCACAGGTTACCACGGCGAGGATAATCAGCATTACGGTGACAGGTGGAGACGTTGGTGGCATCTTGAAGACAAACACCTCGATAACCAAGCCAATACCAGAAACAACCCCTAAACCAATACCACCATATCGAGAACCGATATAGAGAACGACAAGTAAAAATAGAAACTCAAAATACAACATAAGCAACCCTGCTAAAAATGTGGACTAATTCTATTTTGTCCGTAAGTTCCACCATTTACTTTTTGCTTGGTCACACTATGATTGCAGGCTTCCGCGAATTGTTTTTTATAAGATTATGGTCACGCTAACACGCCTGTAAGTTTATGAATTGTAATAGGAAGCTAGGTGCTCAACCTAGATTTGTTATGTATGATAATCATTCTTGTGTCTGTTAGAACGGTATGACCTATAAAATATCAGGCTCATAACTTAACGATATCATTCCAGACCAAATTAATTACATCACAGCTCATCCAGAGGCATATTACTGAGCCAATTCTGCATATTCTCACGTAACACTGACTCGCCTATCTCCAGACACTATGTCAAAATACTCGCCCTCACCACGACAACACAGAAAGAACCACGGATATGAATTTCCAAGCTGCTATTTTTGATATGGATGGACTGTTGCTCGACACCGAGCGACTTTGTATGCAGGTTTTTGAAGAAGCATGTCACGCGCAAGGTGTTCCGTTTTTGCAGGATGTTTACCTAGGCATCATTGGCTGTAACGCAAAAACCATCGAACAGATCTTTAGAAATGGTTACGGCGAAAGCTTAGATTACCCAGCATTGAACAACGAATGGCGCACTCGCTACAGTGCGATTGTTAAGCACCAAGCTATCCCAGTTAAAGATGGCGTGATCGAACTGCTTGAATGGCTAAAATCAAACGACATTCCAATCGCGGTGGCGACGTCAACTCAGCTTGATATCGCGAAGAAGAAGCTTGAGCTGGCTGGCCTAGATTCTTACTTCACCTCACTAAGCACAGGCTGCGAAGTTACCAATGGTAAGCCTCACCCAGAGATCTACTTACTTGCAGCAGAACGCCTAGGTGTTGCGCCTGAAACTTGCTTGGCGTTTGAAGATTCAAACAACGGCATTCGCGCTTCTATGGCAGCCAACATGATCAGCTTCCAGATTCCTGATTTAGTAGAGCCATGTGACGAAGTAAAAGCGCTTGGACACACCATCAGCCCTTCTCTGCATGATGTGTTAGCACAGCTTCAACAAGCTGCGGCTTAGACTCTCACTACCGTTGATAATGCTTTTATCAACGTAGACAAGCTTATCTATTAAGCCGACTCACAGAGTCGGTTTTTTTGTGGGTATTCCTTTTATAAAAGATAAAAACTCGCGCTTGAAACTGTTAAAGTCGATGTGAAATATATGCTAAGTAATAAGCAAGATTGCTAACGTCTAAATATGGAGAAAGAGACGCGTGAAGGAAAAGTTTGAAAGCCAACTGCTTGATTTTGCAAAACAAGAAATGACACAAGATGCGGCGCACGACATCAGCCACATCAAACGCGTAGTCAAAACCGCCAAGGCTTTGTGTGCTAAAGAACAGGCTAAGCTTGAGGTCGTTCTACCCGCCACTTATCTTCACGATTGCTTCACCTTTCCTAAGAATCACCCAGACAGAGCCAAAAGCTCACAAATGGCGGCAGACAAGGCGATCTCTTTCCTCAAATCTATCGACTATCCAGCGTCCTACCTTGATGAGATTCATCACGCGATTCTCACACACAGCTACAGCGCCAACATCACACCAGAAACCATAGAAGCGCAAATCGTCCAAGATGCGGATCGCCTTGATTCTCTCGGTGCAATTGGTATTGCTCGCTGCCTGTACGTAGGTCAAAGCTTTAACGCTGAGCTTTACAACCACGAAGACCCGTTCGCGACGCAACGTGACTTGGACGACAAGCATTACAGCGTCGACCATTTCTACGTGAAGCTGTTTAAGCTGGCTGAAACCATGAATACAGAATCCGCCAAGTTAGAAGCTAACAAGCGCACTGACTATATGCGTGGCTTTCTCGCTCAATTAGCGACAGAAGCTTAAGCTCCTTTTCATATAGAAATTAGTCCCCATATCATAAAGATTCGCTTTAATTTGGAACCTTCAATGACCCAAGAAAAATTCGACACCATTTATCAACGTGCAGCTCACCGTAAAGGCGGAGCGGCCGAGCTCGAAAAGATTGTTCGTGCGCCTCTTTCACAAGCTGAATTATCACAGATCACAGACGATCGTTGGTTGGCCGCCTTTACTGAAAAGGTATTCCAGTGTGGTATTTCATGGAATGTAGTAAGAAAGAAATGGCCGCAATTTGAAGAAGTGTTCTTTGAATTCAATATCGAAAAAATGCTGATGCTGCCTAATGAAATGTGGGAACAAAAAGCACAAGACCCGCGTATTATTCGCCACCTCACTAAGGTGATGACCATCCCAGCTAACGCCACCATGATCCACAATGCCAAGCGTGAAGCCGATTCATTTTCGCAAATGGTTGCCGAGTGGCCATCAGAGCGCATCACCGAGCTTTGGGATTACCTGAAAAAGCACGGCAAGCGTTTAGGCGGTAACACGGGCGCCTACACCTTACGTCAAATGGGCAAAGACACCTTTATCTTGTCTTCTGACGTTGAAGCGCACCTGCGTAGTACAGATGTTATCGATAGCGGTCGTAACACCAAGCGAGCACAACTGGCGGCAGGTAAAGCCTTCAACGAATGGCAACAACAATCAGGCCGTAGCCTGAGCGAAATAAGCCAGATCGTTGCGTATAGCTGCGGTGATAATCGCGTCTAGTTTTAGGGCTAATGACTTAAAGCTCTAGATTGCACACAGTTCACTGCAAACTAAATGTTATAAGTCATTAACAAATAAGCGTGCATCGCACTTTCATCCGGTGGCATTGTATAGATAAATGTATACAATATAGAGTAACTCTCATGAATTATTCTCGACTTACCCAACTCGACTAAACAAGGGCCCTTATCTCTATGACAGCTCTCAAAAATTCTGTCTCCAAAGGTGTAAAAACGAAAGTAACAGGCCAGACTCAAGACGATGTTGTTTACTGCCATATCTTCGACGCGATATTAGAACAAAGGCTGCCACCAGCCACCAAATTAAGCGAAGAAGCGCTAGCAGAAATCTTTAGCGTTAGCCGCACCATCATCCGTCGTGCCTTGCTACGTCTATCTTTAGAACAAGTTGTGGTGATCCGCCCTAACCGAGGGGCAATGATTGCTGCGCCTACAGTAGACGAAGCCAAACAGATATTTAAAGCCCGTGAAGTGATGGAAATCGCTATCACCGAACTTGCAGTGAAAAACGCAACCAAAGCTCAAATCGAAGAATGTAGAAAATTAGTAGCGAAAGAGAATTGCGCCTTTGACCAAGGTGATTACGGCTCTGGCTTACGGCTGTCTGGTGAGTTCCACATCAAACTGGCTGAAATGGCAGAGAACGCACCACTTCTCGCCTTCCAGCGCAGTTTAGTGTCACAAACTTCACTGCTGATCGCTCAATACGAAACAGGTAATCATTCAAACTGTTCTTTAGATGAGCATTCTGGGTTACTTGATGCGATTGAATCTGGTAATGAAGAACAAGCGGTAGAATTGATGCAAGAACACTTAAGCCACATCCGCTCAAAGCTCAATTTAGACAGCAGCACAGCTTCTAGCGACCTACACGTTGTGTTCTCTGATCTGCTCAAGAGCAAATCATAATCGTATCAACGATATAGTGATGCTAAGAACATTACAGTACAAACATTAGTTACCACCTGTTAACAAATAGAGAGAAGTGAGCGCCTGTGCTCACTTCTCTTTTTTATGCCCCACCTTCTCTAACTCAGTACAAAAATCGATACCACTTATTCTTAAAGCCCTATCAAACCTGGCCTGAACCGCTAACTTAGCCTCAATAATGCATTTCCCGCCTACCCCACAAACCCCGCCGTTATTTTGTATACATCGCTATCAATTCATTCACACTATCAAACTGATTGATACTTCGAACAACCCTTTATAAAACAACCAAATAGAGTCGATAATTTATTGTATACAATTTCAATTGGCGCCTCTTTGTTGCATTTTTGTAAATAAATAGTTGACCACAGGGTCAGGATGGATAATTATTGACCTAGAAGTCAAAAAGAATACACATGGAAATATGTCGATATACAAGGAGGTCTCTTGATTACTTTTTTGCTCAATCAGGAAATAAGACGTGAAGACAATCTGTCACCTAACATGACAGTGCTCAACTACCTTCGTACCAAGATAAATAAGACGGGTACAAAAGAGGGATGCGGTTCAGGCGACTGCGGCGCATGTACGGTCGTTCTAGGTGAAGTAGTTGATGGGCAACTGCAATACCGTTCGGTGAATTCTTGCCTAACTTTTGTATCAGCGCTGCATGGTAAGCAACTGATCACGGTAGAAGATTTGCAAAACAAAGACCGCTCTCTGCATCCAGTGCAAAAAGCAGTGGTTGATTTTCACGGTTCACAGTGTGGTTACTGCACTCCGGGCTTCATCATGTCGATGTTTGCGCTAGGTAAGAACAAACCCGATGCGAGCAAAGAAGACGTCATGGAATCACTGGCGGGTAACCTATGTCGCTGTACTGGCTACCGCCCAATTGTTGATGCTGCGATGTCACTTTCAACAGACCAACCTTTGATAGACCAATTTGCTGAACTTGAACGCAACACCATCAAGAAATTAGAAAGCATTCAAGACACTGAGGCTAACTTACGCCTTGGTCACCTCACGGCTTTTTCCCCGAAAAGCACCGATGAGTTGGCCAAGCTTTTTCAAGCACATCCGAACGCTAAGCTGGTTGCTGGCGGTACGGATTTAGCACTGGAAGTGACTCAATTTCATCGTGAGATTGAAACACTGATCAGCGTAAACCTTGTTGAAGACATGAAGGTATGTGAAGAGACAGACACCGACTTAATCATTGGTGCCAACCTTCCAATCAGTGACTCTTACTCACTACTGAAAAAACACTACCCAGATTTTGGTGAGCTACTACACCGCTTTGCTTCGCTGCAAGTACGTAACCAAGGAACCATTGGCGGTAATGTTGCTAATGCTTCGCCTATCGGTGATACACCTCCTCTGCTGATTGCACTTAACGCGAAGATCAAACTGCGTTGCGGTGATGAGTCACGCATCATGCCGATCGAAGATTACTTCATCAGCTACAAAGTGACGGCGCAGAAAGAGAGTGAATTCATTGAGCAGATTATTATTCCTAAGCCAACTAACGACAGTTTCCGAGCTTACAAACTGTCTAAACGTTTAGACGATGACATCTCCGCGGTGTGTGGTGCGTTTGATATTCAAATCGAAGATGGCAAGGTTTCTTACGCTCGTATCGCTTTCGGCGGTATGGCTGCAACACCTAAGCGCGCGGCGCGTTGTGAAAATACGTTATTAGGCAAACCGTGGACAGACGCTAATATTAAGTTAGCGATGCAGGAACTGTATAACGACTTTGAACCGCTATCTGACTTCCGTGCAAGCCAAGAATACCGTTCATTGTCGGCGGCCAACATGCTGCGTCGCTACTTCATTGAACAACAGAACAAAAACAACCAAATCGAAACAAGGGTAACGTCTTATGTCTAAATCACACGAGCATGCGATGACCCACGAAGAGATGGTTACCATTGCAAAACAAGACCTAAAAACTGGCGTAGGTAAAAGCGTTAAACACGACAGTGCAGCCAAGCAAGTCACGGGCGAAGCAGTATACATCGATGACCGCCTAGAATTCCCAAATCAGCTGCATGTATACGCACGCCTGAGCACGCAAGCGCACGCTAACATCACCAAGATAGATTTGTCACCGTGTTACGAATTTGAAGGTGTGGCGATTGCTATTCAAGCCAAAGACGTACCGGGTGAACTGGATATCGGTGCAATCCTACCGGGCGATCCACTGCTTGCGGATGGCAAAGTAGAGTATTACGGCCAACCAGTAATTGCTGTGGCAGCTAACGATTTAGAAACCGCACGTAAAGCCGCACACGCCGCCATTATTGAATACGAAGAACTACCTGCCATTCTTGATGTGAAAGAAGCGCTAGCAAAAGAGCACTTCGTGACAGAAAGCCACACTCAACAGCGTGGTGATTCAAAAGCAGCACTGGCAAAAGCAAAACACGTGATCTCTGGCGACCTAGAGATCGGCGGCCAAGAACACTTCTACCTAGAAACCCAAATCAGTAGCGTAATGCCAACCGAAGACGGCGGCATGATCGTGTACACCTCGACTCAAAACCCGACCGAAGTTCAAAAACTGGTTGCGGAAGTGATTGGCGTACCGATGCACAAAGTGGTGATTGATATGCGTCGTATGGGTGGTGGTTTCGGTGGTAAAGAGACCCAAGCGGCCTCTCCAGCGTGTATGGCTGCGGTGATTGCCCACCTAACAGGCCGACCTACCAAAATGCGTCTGCTGCGTAATGAAGACATGCAGCAAACCGGTAAACGCCACCCGTTCTACAATCAATACACAGTCGGTTTTGACGACAATGGTGTGATTCAAGGTGCCGACATTACCGTTGCTGGTAACTGTGGTTACTCACCAGACTTATCAAGCTCTATCGTCGACCGCGCGATGTTCCACTCAGACAACGCCTATTACCTAGGCGATGCAACAGTGGTCGGTCATCGATGCAAAACCAACACAGCATCGAACACCGCATACCGTGGTTTTGGTGGCCCGCAAGGCATGATGACCATCGAACACATCATGGATGAGATTGCGCGTTACCTGAAAAAAGATCCTTTGGAAGTACGTAAGGCGAACTACTACGGCGAAGAAGGCCGTAACGTGACCCATTACTACCAAACCGTTGAAGACAACTTTTTACCTGAGATAACCGAACAGCTTGAACGCAGCAGTGACTATCACGCACGTCGTAAAGAAATCGCTGAGTTCAACAAGCAAAGCCCTATCTTGAAGAAAGGCCTAGCGATCACACCTGTGAAATTCGGCATCTCGTTTACTGCGACTTTCTTGAACCAAGCAGGTGCGCTCATCCATATCTACACCGATGGCAGTATTCATTTGAATCACGGTGGTACGGAAATGGGGCAAGGCTTGAACATCAAAGTGGCACAAATCGTTGCACAGGAGTTCCAAGTCGATGTCGAACGTATCCAGATCACCGCTACAAACACAGACAAAGTTCCGAACACATCACCAACCGCAGCCTCATCGGGCGCCGACCTCAACGGTAAGGCCGCGCAAAACGCCGCAATAACCATTAAGCAGCGCCTGATCGACTTCGCTTCTTCGCACTTCAAAGTGTGGCCTGAAGAGGTGGTGTTTAAGAACGGCATGGTGCAGATTCGCGATGAGATCATGACCTTCAACTCGTTTGTTGAACTGGCTTGGTTTAATCAAATTTCGCTTTCGAGCACCGGCTTCTACCGCACGCCGAAGATCTTCTACGATCACGAGAAGGCACGCGGTCGCCCGTTCTACTACTACGCATACGGCGCATCTTGTTCAGAGGTTATCGTTGATACCCTAACGGGCGAAAACAAGATTCTACGTGTTGATATTCTGCATGACGTGGGCGCTTCGTTGAACCCAGCGATTGATATCGGCCAAGTAGAAGGTGGCTTTGTGCAAGGTGTCGGTTGGTTAACGACGGAAGAGTTGGTTTGGAACCAGCAAGGCCGCTTGATGACCAATGGCCCAGCGAGCTACAAGATCCCTGCGATTGCTGATATGCCAATTGATTTCAGAACGCACCTTTTAGAAAACCGTAACAACCCAGAAGACACCGTCTTCAACTCGAAAGCCGTGGGTGAACCGCCTTTCATGTTGGGTATGTCGGTATGGAGTGCATTGAAAGATGCGATTAGCTACGTAGCCGTTGATGGCGCGATTCCTAAGCTGAACACACCAGCAACGCCAGAGCGCATTCTGATGGCGATTCAGGAAGTGTCTGAAACCTCACCGACCTCGGTCGATGCTCAATCAGAAACGGCTTAATAAGGCTGATATAGCTTACCGTTTGCGCAAATAGACATCTAGGGAAGCATAAAAGGGATTTAGGAGGACATATGTTTAAGGATAATTGGATTCACGAACTGGCAAAACTGGAAGAGAACTACGAACCATGTGTCATGGTGACAGTGCTTGAAGACAGAGGCTCAGTGCCACGTGATGCGGGTACCAAGATGCTTGTCACTCGTGACCGAATCATCGCTACGATTGGTGGTGGTCACCTTGAACATGTGGCCACTAAAATGGCTCGCGAGATGCTGATTGCCAGTGAAAAATCACTCAAAGTTGAACGCTTCAACCTAGGTGCTCGTTTAGGCCAGTGTTGTGGCGGAATGGCAACATTAAGCTTTGAACCGATTGGTACTCAGCAGAACCACCTAGTGCTGTTCGGCGCTGGCCATGTGGCTAAGGCGCTGCTGCACATTGTCGCAACCCTGCCCTTCCGCGTGACCTGGATTGATGAACGTGAAGAAGTGTTCCCTGAAACGCTGCCACATGGTGTGAAGAAGCTTGTTTCAGATGATCCGGTTGGCGAAGTGAAACACATGCCACCGAACAGCTATTACCTTGTGATGACGCACAACCACCAGCTTGATTTTGACCTAACTAAGGCCATCATCGACCGTGAAGACAGCCGGTACTTTGGCATGATTGGTTCTCTGACTAAACGCAAGAAATTCGACTTCCGCTTAGAGCAGCGTGGCTACAGCCAAGAACAAATTGAAACCATGGTTTGCCCTATTGGTATTAGTGCTGTGAATGGCAAACATCCGGCCGAAATTGCGGTATCGGTTGCGGGTGAACTGATCGCACATTATCAAGGCCAGGCGCTTGAACAAAAACGCCCAACCAAACAATATCAAAATCAGGATTTGACCGATCAACACAGTCAACCAAGCGACGTAGGCGAACCACCATTGGAAGAGAAGATCGCCTAATAAAAGTCGCAAAGCTTTAGCGGCCATAACGTCGCTGAAGTCATTAAAAGGAAGTAAACATGACAACCCAACGCAAAGCTTATCGCGCCAGTATTTTACACAGCGTCGCCGACCCAAAAGATGTCGGTATCGATGAGTCTTACGACTATTTTGAAGACGGTGTTTTAGTGGTTGAGAACGGCCATGTGGTCGACTTAGGCCATGCCGATGAGGTATTAGCTCGCCAACCTAAAACACTCGAAGTAAAAGAATACAAAGACAAGCTGATCACCTCTGGCTTTATTGATACGCACATCCACTATCCTCAAACAGGGATGATCGCGTCTTATGGCGAACAGCTACTTGATTGGTTAGAGAACTACACCTTCCCAGAAGAAAAACGCTTCAAAAACCCAGTCTATGCACACAAAGTGGCGAAGCTATTCCTAGACGAATTAGCAAGCAATGGCACCACCACGGCACTCGTATTTGGCACTGTACACAAAGAGTCGGTTAACGTGTTCTTTGAAGAAGCTGAGAAACGTAACCTACGCATGATCGCGGGTAAGGTGCTGATGGATCGCAATGCGCCAGACTACCTCACCGATACTCCAGAATCAGGCTATACAGACTCAAAAGAGCTGATCGAAAAGTGGCATAACCGCGGCCGTTTGCTTTACGCGGTGACACCTCGTTTTGCGCCAACCAGCACACCAGAACAACTTGCTACTGTAGGTAAACTGCTAGAAGAATACCCAGACGTGTACATGCACACTCACCTTTCTGAAAACGAGAAAGAGATCGAGTGGGTGAAATCGCTGTTCCCAGAGCGCGACAGCTACTTAGATGTGTATGACCACTATGGCCTACTGCACAAACGCTCGGTATTCGCACACGGTATTCACCTTTCAGATTGCGAATGTAAACGCCTCGCGGATACCGATTCGGCAATCGCTTTCTGCCCGACTTCGAACCTGTTTTTAGGTTCTGGGCTATTCAAGCTACCTAAAATGGAAGAGTACGGTATTCGCGTGGGAATGGGGACAGATGTGGGCGCAGGCACTAGCTTCTCAATCCTGCAAACAATGAGCGAAGCCTACAAAATCATGCAGCTTCAACAAGAGAAACTGCACCCAGCCAAATCACTGTTCTTGGCAACTCTAGGCGGTGCACGTTCACTGCATTTAGAAGACAAGATTGGTAACTTGGAAGTCGGCAAAGAAGCGGATTTCGTGGTGTTGGATCTGCACGCGACACAACTGATGCGCTTTAGAATGGAACAAGCGACCAAGCTCGAAGAAAAACTATTCGTGCTAATGAGTTTAGGTGACGATAGAACCGTCAGCGAAACTTACATCTACGGTGAAAAAGCCTACGACGTGAACTTCAAAGATTACAAAAAACTCGTTAGCTAACGCGCTAACAATGAACACATGCTAGGTAACCTTTGTTGTTAAAGAATCCGTCCAGATTCCCCTAGCTTTAAAAGACCAGTCGTTAACTCCGCTGGTCTTTTTTTGTCCTTAATTCAAAGAAATACAAATTATTTCTCGTGGTGTGCTCAACACCCATGACGAAGACGCTTTATGTTGATAGGTTAAGTGTCAGTAGATTAAATGCTATTAGGTCGAAGTTTGTCCGTTTAAAACAGAACCAACACTCCACTTAGAAAGGAATTCTATGTTCGAACAGGTCGTCAGCATTCTGTTTCCCGTTTTTGCACTCGCCAGTGCTGGCTTTGCTGTAGGTCGTTGGCTCAAGCCCGATTTCAAACCGATCAATCGCATTAATATGGATGTCTGTATTCCAGCTTTGGTGTTTGCATCGCTGACCACTATGCCGCTCGACACCGAACAGTTGCCACTCATCTCCGCCTCTTTGGTCGCGGTATTAGTGCCAGCTTTGTTGATGATTCCGATCTGTAAGCTGTTTAAGCTCAACTTCAAGGCTTGGGCTCCGCCACACATGTTTCGCAACAGTGGCAACCTCGCGATTCCCCTTTTCACGTATACCTTTGGCGAAAGTGCATTAGCCCCAGCAGTACTGCTGTTTGTGGTGTCGGCGTGTGTTCATATCAGTGTGGGCTTGGCGTTACTAAGCGAAGGCAACCCAATCAAACAGATCCTCAAGATGCCGATATTTTTAGCGGCAGCATTGGCGATGACACTGAACTTATCCGGCATTGCGGTGTGGAACCCAATCTACGAAGCCACATCGCTGCTTGGGCAAGCTGCTGTTCCTATCATGCTGTTGTCATTGGGTTCACAAATGGTCAACTTGAGGCTAAGCGGGTTGAAAGTCGGCTTATTGTGTACCGCTCAATCGCTGTTTACTGGCGCCATCGCTTTTACGATCATCTACTTCTTCATTCCGCTACCCACTTTGCACTTACAAATGATGGTGCTGTTCACCATGCTGCCACCCGCAGTAATGAACTACCTGTTTGCAGAAAGGTTCAATGTAGAGCCACCCAAGGTCGCGTCTATGGTGTTATTCGGCAACTTCCTGAGTGTTGTCACCTTGCCTATTTTGCTGACGTTCGCGCTGTCTTTGTCGAGTTAATTTTTTACGCACTTATCCAGTTTAAGCTCTGCCGTCACTTTAGTAAGGCGCAGCGCTATTGCAAAGCAGACTAAGTAAGGGCTCACATACCAGAAGATACTTTCTAACGGTTGCTTCACCTGCGCTTCTCTGGTTTTTATGTATTGGTTTTTCTGCTTCTCATACTGACTCAGCATGCCACTCACCCACACGGCATCACTTTCCACCAGCGAGACACTAGGCGCAGGAACCGTAAAATCCGATGCATTGGGTAACAAGGTAAAATCAACATCTTTGAACGTCATAGCTGTGCTCAAATACCACAAACACGCTTCATGATGCTGAGCCTGGTTATCTAAAGATGGTTGACCTGTGCAGATATCACTTCTCAGCTTATCCAAAGAAAACTGCTGAACCGATTCTAGAATCACCACTGCTCTGGTTTGTTCTGTTTCAACCCAGTCACCCGCCACTTTCGCACGAATCTCAGACACTGCACCCAGCATGCCGATACCCGCCAACAGCGGCCATAAATAATCCATAAGCTTCCATTTGCGTCGGCTCAAGTTGAACCCACACCAAATTGGAATATGTAAGATGAGCGTTAGCCCTAGTGATAGCAAAACGAAATTCAAGGAGCTAGAGAGCATGAGTTCGCTATCGAAGAAGTTCTTCATAATGAGAGACTTGCCTGTATAACAAAGAGAAATTTGATACTAGGTTCGATATTAGAAAACAGTGTAAGGGGAAAGTAAAAACAGCACCAAAAGTTAGAGTTTGGATGAATAATATCCGATTGAAACTTGTCGCTATTTCATAGCCAATACATGCTGGATAAAACTCGACTTATTTTCGTGGCACTCATCTGAGGATATAAGTTCCAACATACACAGTTCAAGTGTTCTCAACGCGTCGAGTTTCCTTTAAAAGCGAGTGTTGTGAGTGACTCTATAGCACCTTCAAGCTCACGTAACTCAACACCAACTAAGATATCTAAGTCACCCTTAGATACGGCAGCTGGACCGAAGACGCTAACATTGTGCGTTAGCGTTTTCATGTAGTTCAATTCCCAATGAATATTGCCATTCAATCAAAGGGAGGGGAGATGGCGATAGATATCCTGGAACGGCGCTGGTTTGCCCAAAAAGTACCCTTGAACAAACTTGCAACCTAGCCCCTTTAAAAGGGTTAATTGACTCTCAGTTTCAACCCCCTCAGCTATGACATCTAGGTCTAATTTTTCTGCCAGACTGATCGCGGTTTGAGTGAGAATAGAACAACCTTTATCGTGCATAATATCTTTAATAAACGAGCGATCTATTTTCAGGTAATCTAGCTCTTGACTAAGTAAGTTTCCAAATGAAGCATAACCAGTACCAAAATCATCAATAGCCAACTTAATACCACTTTGTTTCAATTTATCAAGAACTTGCTTTGCGATTGGGTTATCGTCAAGAGATACCGACTCGGTAATCTCGACAACAATTGCACTCACTGGTAACTGGTAGTGATTCAATACTTCGATAATCGAATTATGCTGAAGCTCTACTGCATTGAGCTCTTTTATTGAGCGATTAATTGAAAATACAGTATCTGTATAACCTTGGTTGTGCAGTGTAACTAAATCGGCGCACGCTTGATCCAGAATACAGCGGCCAAGTGGAATAATCAGGTCGTATTCTTCGGCAATACCTATAAACTCAAAAGGGGAAATATATTCATTTCCATGCTTCCAACGAGCTAATGCCTCGAACTTTTTGACCACCTTACTCTCGGTATGATAAATCGGCTGATAGTAAACTTGAATATGCTTTTCTTTAATTGCGGCTTCCAGTGCCACTTTCAGCTTTAATCTACGAACAGATTGATCTTCCAATTCTGAAGTATAAACAACTGGCTGGCCATCTCGAATTTTTGATTTCTCTAGTGCTAGTTTCGCCTGCATCATCGGGTTGGCTTCAGAGACATTATTTAAGGTGGTAGAAACACCTACATTCCAACCAATGGATATAGTTCTCCCTAAGATTGAGTAACTTACTAGAAGCTCACGACGGATGTCTTTGCATAAACTGAGTACATATTCAATTGGCATTTCATCGATAATAATAGCAAACTCGTCGGAACCATAACGACATGCTGCTATACACTGTTCACCCATGACTTGACCTAACCGCTCTGCAACCGAAGAGAGCAATTGGTCGCCAATCTCATCACCATGTATTTGGTTAATCAATGAGAAACCTTTTATGTCAAATAAAACTACTGAAATTTTCTCGCCACTAAGTAGCCTGTCTTCAATGTCTTGAATAAAAATTTGTCTGTTCTTAAGTCCAGTAACAAACTCATACTTCTGATACTGTTCAATCTTTTTCTCATTATTCTTTCGTCGTGTGATATCCCTAAACACCGCAATATAATGCGATATAGCGCGATTCTCATCCTTCAATGTGGCAATGCTCAAACGCTCAGGAAAAATCGTTCCATGACAAGTTTTATTCCATAGTTCACCTTCCCAACGTCCATTACTCTCGAGGTCCGCCCACATTTTCTTGTAGAAATCAGGCTCCTGTAAACCAGAAGAAAACAAGGATGGGTTTTTGCCCATCAGCTCTTCTCTACAATAGCCTGTAAGTTCTTCAACACGATCATTTAGCTGAACAATTTTATTTTCTGCATCAGTAATTAGTATCGCATCATTACTTTGATTCAACGCTTCACAAGCCATATTAAACTCATGCGTAAGCTCTTGATGCAAAGTAATATTCTGTATGACCCACTCGATACTGGTAAGTACACCTTGCTCATCGAAGTTATTGTGACAAATTAGCTTAAGGTGCTTATTCACTGGCGATTCATCTTTACTCACGATCGCTACTGATGGGTTATCTAGGTTAGATAGTACTGTTGCTATATATTCAGAGGCTCTTTCAGAATCCGCGAAAATATAGGTCGAAAACAGGAACTCGAGTGATGGTAATTGATATGGGTCTACAGCAAGAACTCTCCAAAAATTGGGGCTAAACTCAAAAGTTTGTCTTTGAATATCCCATTGGAAAAAACCCAAATCACTCAATGACTCAACGTGCTCAAATTGCCTTATAAGCCTTTGATTATTCTGGTTAAGTTTGTTTTGGTATAGCTCCTGTCCAAGGATGTATCCCAATTGTTCGATCAGCTGATTATCCAACTCTAGATTCGGCATAGCTCTATCATAAAGCATGACAACCAAACCCACTCTTTCGCCATTACGAGCAGTTAATGGTAAACCTATATATGCTTGAGCACCCAACACTTCTAGTGCAATATCTTTAGGGAATTTCTTTTGGATATCAGAGGAGTAAAAGCAGTAATTACTTAAGCCTTTTAACGCAATGTCACAAGGTGTCTCTAGTAAAGGGTACGAAAAGTTTTCTACTAACCTCCCCTCTTGCAAGTAGCAATTAGTATAGGCAATGGAGTCGTCGCGATTCGTATCAGCAATAAAGCAATGATTAGGTTTGTATTTTTTATATATCAAGTTTAACGAACTATAGAATAATTCAGAGCTCGACTTGGCCTTAAGCAACCCTTGTAATAAGTGCTCCATTACGCATCCAGAAAAGTATTAGTTTAGCGAATGATAATATAATCATTGGTGCCTAGCTATTAGTCCTTAGTCGGGTTGATACATTTGTTGTTGTAGTTCTCACTTTTCGCTGGATTAATAGACATATTTAACAAGAAGCCTGTTCACATACAACATAGCCCCTTATGCAGCCAAAAACAAAAAGCCCCGGTTATAGGAACCGGGGAAACAGGGTGGGATGAGTTTGGCGCGTGCCCGTAAACCAAACTCTCCCCAAGCCTCACCTAAGACTCATGCTCTTAGGTAAAGGATGCTGAGTACTTTTATTACAAAGTATGATTATTGAAGCGTAGCGCCTTGCTCTACCCAAGTGCCGATGAGTGCGCGCTCTTCGTCGGTCATTTGAGTCATGTTACCGAGCGGCATCACCTTGGTTGTTACGGTTTGAGCAACAATCCTTGGTACGTTGGCTTTAATCTCTTCTGGGGTATCAAACACCACACCAGCTGGCGCAGCAGCAAAAGCGGCGTGGCTCGGGGTTGAAGAGTGACAGACAGAACAGCGCTCTTGAATGACTTTGTTGATGGTTTCAAAGCTGACGCCTGCGCCCGCAGATTGCGTTCCATGCGCTGGAGCCTGTTGAGCATCAGCCGTTGCCGAAGCTGTGTTATTTGCAGCAAGTTCTTCTGGAGCCGATTCAGTCGCTCTTACTTGCACTTCTTGAACCACAGGTGCTTGCACAACCGGAGTCATCTGCTTTTTCGCGTAAGGTGAGGTAACAAACGCGAGAGTAATCATACCCAATGCCGCTACAGGTACTGTCCATGCAAACTTTTGGCTACCATGACGCGTGTTGAAGTAGTGACGCACTAAGATACTGAAGATCGCTAGCCCAGCAAGAATCAGCCAGTTGTATTCCGAGCCATAAGTACTTGGGAAGTGGTTACTGATCATGATGAACAGCACTGGCAGTGTCATGTAGTTGTTGTGACGAGAACGCAGTAGACCTTTCGCTGGCAGTGCAGGATCCGGTTCGCGCTTCTCTTCAATCGCTTTCACCAAGTTACGCTGTGCAGGCATGATAACGCGGAATACGTTACCCACCATGATGGTACCAATAATTGCGCCAACGTGGATGTAAGCACCACGGCCACTGAACACTTGAGTTAGGCCATATGTCGCAGCGACGAGCAGCACAAACAGCACGACACCAAGCAGCACTGGAGTTTTACCTAATGGTGAGTCACACAGTAGGTCGTAGATAAACCAACCGGCAACGAATGAACCAATACCAATCGCGATTGCAGTGGTTGAATCAAGACCAGAGCCCGGTGCAATCAGGTAAATCTCAGCGTTAAGGTAGTAAACCACACCCAGTAGACACACACCGGTGATCCACGTGAAGTAAGCTTCCCATTTGAACCAGTGCAGGTGCTCTGGCATCTCTGGTGGTGCCAATTTGTATTTTTCTAGGTGATAAATACCACCACCGTGAATTGCCCATAAGTCGCCAGAAAGGCCCGTTTTTGGGTTTACTCGGTTAAGGTTGTTCTCTAACCAAACAAAGTAAAATGATGCGCCTATCCACGCAACACCAACAATCATGTGAGCCCAGCGTATTGCTAAGTTCAACCACTCTGTAATATGCGGATCCATAATAAACTCCTGTATCACAACGCTTTAGCTAAGCGTTGCTCTTCCTTATTGTCGTCCGTTGGCAGATCGTCCAAATGCAATGCCACTCGATCGTTGTCGAAGTAAACTTCATCACAGTTGTGTCCTTCGCCGCCTCTATCGACAATCAAGAACTGGTCTTGATCGGTGAGGGCGAGAACTGGGTGGTGCCACACCCCTTTGTGATAATTCACTCCTTGACGGCCGTTGCTCAAGAAAGCTCGGCTATTGGCTAATGTTGGATCATCGCCTTTTGGCGCAACAACAATTAAATAGGGTTGACCAAGTAATGGAATGAATGCCTGAGAGCCAAGTGGATGACGCTCTAACATTTTGATGGTCAGTGGGTAGCTCAACGGCGTGGCTTGGAAGATACTGATGATGGCTTCTCCGCCTTGGTCTTGCACATCCGTTGTCGCTAACTTGTGGTAGCGACGTGTTGATCCACTGTTGATCATGAAGAAATCACTATTATCGGACTCGATAACATCGCCGAACTCTGCAAAAGCCTGCTTGGTTAACGGTTCGATTGATAAACGACGTATTCCATTACTCATACTCATTTCCTTACCTATTTCGCTTTCGTACCAAATAGACGCAAACGGCTGATACCACCATCTGGGAATATATTTGCACGTACGTGGGTAATCGCACCAAGGTCGTTAACCTCAGAAATGAATTCATGAATCTCGTGTGCTTGCAGCTTTTGTGCAGGCAAGAGTTCACGCCAGAATAGGCTTTGTGTTTCTACTTGATCGTCTGTACCGCCTTTCACGTAAGCCGCTTGAATCGAACAGCTGTCTGGGTAGTTACCTTTAAAGTGGGCAGTATCCACAACGATACGTTCGATATTACCTGGATGGCCTAGTGCCACGATAACCCAGTCATTACCCGGTGTACGACGACGTGCTGTTTCCCAGCCATCACCCATGTTTTCACCGCGGCCTGGGCCTAAGATGTTGGCTTTGTTACCGTAGTGCTCATCGCTACATGCCAGTGCTCGGCCACCGTGTTCAACCGCTGCTAGGTCGACTTGTTGCTGAGAGTCTATCGCGTCCCAATCAACACTCGGTCGGCCATAAACACGTAAGCGAGCGACACCGCCGTCTGGGTAGATGTTCAAACGTAGGTGAGTAAATACTTGGTCGCTTTCAATCTCTTCAAGATGATGATGATCACCCTGTAATGCCATTGAAGGCAGAATTTCTTGCCACTCTGTTGAGTCTGTCGGTTCACCTTGTGGTGAATAACACGCGTCAATTGATGCCGAAGGTGGGAAGTTACCTGTGAAGAAAGAGGTATCAATATCAACGCCAGCAATAGTGCCAGCTAGACCAAGGCGAACGACACAGTAGTCATAACCTTCGCCACGTTTACGTCTGCTTTCCCAACCGTCCATCCACTTGCCGTTGTCGTCGTATAAGTCGTCTTTCCACTCTGGTGCCGCGTGGCTGAGTAGACGGCTTTTATCTGCGAAAAAATCGTCGGTTGCGAAAATAGCTTCTGCGCCGAGTTTTTCGTCTGCAAGGTTTATATACTGTTCAAATTTATGGGTCATGTCCGTGTAATCCTATGAAATTAATCAAGTAATAATAAAATGAGAACTTAGTGGCTTATGTTTTTACAAATCAAACCTTTAACGCACTAAGACTGGGCTGAGATAGCTGTTAACTCCGTTAACTTACATATCCCAGAGGCGAAACATCGCGATCTTGTTGATCTCTTGAATCGCCGTAGCAAACTCAGTTTCACTATCATTTCCTAATCGCATCTCGAACGACTCAAGAATTTGGTAACGATTGGCTCCCTTCACCGCCATGATAAAAGGGAAATTGAAGCGACTTTTGTAGCTGTTGTTGTAAGAAGTGAATTTTTCAAATTCTTCGGCGCTGCATTGGTCGATGCCCGCCCCCGCTTGTTCTTTGGTCGACGACTCAGTGAGTTCGCCGTTTACTGCTGCTCTTCCCGCTAAATCCGGGTGAGCGTTGATCAAAGCCAACTGTTTGCCTTGATCGGCATTTAACAAGGTCGATGCCATTTTTAGATGAAGATTCTCAATATGATCATCTTCGGCATTCAAACCTTGGTCATACACCGCTTCAGCAACCCATGGGCTGTGTTCGTAAACATCAGCAAAGTGCGCGATAAAGGTATCGCGGCTCATGGTTGTTGGTTGGCAAGATCGAAATTCAGTCACGTTAAGCCTCCTTGCTGTTCGTTCTAATTTTGTTGTCCGTTGTATGGGTGATGTTGGTGCCAGTGGTTCGCGATATCGATTCGACGACATAGCCACACGCTGTCGTGCTGTTTAACGTAATCTAGGAAACGTCTTAACGCAGCAATACGACCAGGGCGACCAATCAGCCGACAGTGCAACCCAACCGACATCATTTTCGGTGCGGTTTCGCCTTCCATATAAAGGGTGTCAAAAGTGTCTTTTAGATACTGGAAGAACTGTTCACCTGAGTTGAAACCTTGCGCGGTAGAAAAACGCATGTCGTTCACATCGAGTGTGTAAGGGATCACCAATTGAGGGTGACCCGTTTCGGTATGCCAATAAGGCAGGTCATCATCATAGGCATCTGAGTCATAAAGAAAGCCGCCTTCTTCTGCAACCAAGCGACGAGTATTTGGGCCCGTTCGGCCTGTGTACCAGCCTTGTGGGCGTTGCCCAGTCACTTGCTGGATGATCTCAATCGCTTTGGTCATGTGATCACGCTCTTCAGACTCATCAATGTATTGATAGTCTATCCAGCGGTAGCCGTGGCTACAGATTTCGTGCCCCGCTTCGACCATGGCTTTGGCAACGTCCGGATGACGTTCAATGGCCATAGCGACCGCAAATACGGTCAGTGGGATTTCATATTCATCGAACAAGCGAAGAACACGCCATACACCTACACGGCTACCATATTCATAGATGGATTCCATGCTGATGTGACGTTCGCCTTTGATCGGTTGTGCTGACGGGATCTCTGAAAGAAAGGCTTCAGACTCGTCGTCTCCATGTAACAAACAACGCTCACCGCCCTCTTCATAGTTCAATACAAAAGAAACCGCGACGCGCGCATTACCTGGCCATTGAGGGTTTGGAGGGTTAGCTCCGTAACCGATCAAATTTCTTGAATAATCCTTATTCATCCAAGTACTCCTAACATAAGTGGTTGGCTTAGCCGCTCTTTAAGTGAGTCACCAAATGATTCAATCAAATGGATTCTCGATAAACAGAGCAACCTTACCCCTGTACATTTATTGTATACAATTATTTATCTCAATGTAAAGATTTTGTTATTCAAGTTAAATTTAGATACTTAAATCATTTAAAAACAAAAACTTAATAAAGCACAAACTCACTAAAAAACGATAATCAAGATCTATAAAGTCAGAAAAAACGACACGAAGGTTAACATTTTTCCAACAATTAGCTTTACTAATTGTGTACAGTTCGTACATAGTTAGTGATAACAAAGTGACCAGTTGCATTCTTTGCAAGGTCGAAACAGACAGATAAACCACGGAACAGAGGAGCGCTAAAAGCGCTATTAAGGGACTATGGGAAGACTAACAACACACGTATTAGACACTACTCACGGCTTACCAGGTGCAGAGATCAAGGTGGAGCTTTATAAGGTCAATGAAGACTCAACAGAAAAGCTGGCGACGGTACTCACCAACTCCGATGGCCGAACCGATGCGCCGATTCTGGCAGGGAATGATTTCCGACCGGGGAAATATCAATTGGTGTTCTACGTTGCGGATTACTACAAAAGCAAAGGTGTAGAATTGGATGGTGTGCCCTTCTTAGATGATGTGGTGATTCGTTTCGGCTTAGATGACCCAGAAGCGCATTATCATGTCCCTCTTCTCGTCTCGCCTTACAGTTTCTCAACCTATCGGGGCAGTTAGTCCCGTGACCTAGAACTTCGAACTAGGCTCAACCGACAAATATTAAACAGATTAGTGCGTGATGTGTGCATCCCAAAAGGTGTGCACTCACTAAACACGCTCATATAAAAATACTAACAACGTTAATAGTTAGAGATTAATAGCTAAAAAACAGATGGTTAGAAACTGATAACTAAAGAAATAGCGGCTAGGAAAAACCTTAAAACTTAATATTGAAATCTCGCTGTATTCAATAAATGGATCACAACATAAAAGGACTTGCTGACATGAGTGAGAGTAAAACAGAACTACTCAACCAAGATGCGAACAACGGAATTTTAGAGAAGTTTTTTAAAATTAAGGCACACGGCAGTAGTGTAAAAAATGAGTTAATCGGTGGTGTCACCACTTTCGCAACCATGGCTTACATCATCTTCGTTAACCCACAAATAATGGCCGCTTCAGGCATGGATTCAGGTGCGGTATTCGTCGCAACCTGTATTGGTGCTGCGATCGGTTGCTTGCTAATGGGGTTATTTGCGAACTGGCCTGTCGGCCTTGCGCCGGGCATGGGCTTGAACGCCTTCTTCTCGTTCACTGTAGTAAGCGAAATGGGCTACAGCTGGGAAGTGGCACTGGGTGCTGTGTTTATCTCAGGTATCTTGTTCGTCGGAATGAGCTTCTACAAAGTCCGCCAATGGATAATTGAAAGTATCCCAGTGAGTCTGCGTTACTCCATGACAGCGGGTGTTGGTTTATTCCTGGGCCTGATTGGTCTGAAAACAGCAGGTATTGTCGTCGAAAACCCAGCAACTTTGGTTTCATTAGGTGACTTCACCAAACCTGAAGCTCTACTTGCAGCTATCGCATTCCTTATCATCGCAGTTCTGAGTGAACGCAAGGTATTTGGTGCAGTGTTAATCGGTATTTTGAGTGTAACTCTGGTCGGCATGATGCTTGGCCTCGTTCACTACAACGGTTTCTTCGCAGCCCCACCAAGTTTAGCGCCTACGTTCCTAAAGATGGATATTATGGGTGCGCTTGATGTTTCGATGATCAGCGTTATCTTGGCTTTCCTTTTTGTAAACATGTTCGATACCGCGGGGACTTTGATGGGCGTGGCTGAGCGTGCAAACCTAACTAACCCTGAAACGGGTAAGATCGAAGGTCTGAGCAAAGCACTGAAAGCCGATAGTATCTCAAGTGTTGCAGGTGCATGTGTGGGTTGTCCGCCGGTTACCAGTTACGTAGAAAGTGCTGCAGGTGTTGCAGCCGGTGCTCGAACAGGCCTATCTGCGATTGTGGTAGGCGCTTTGTTCTTAGCGGCGATTTTCCTATCACCACTTGCTGGAATGATCCCGGCTTACGCCACCTCTGGCGCGTTGATTTACGTAGCATTTGTGATGATGAGCAGCATGCAGCACGTTGATTGGAAAGATTTCACCAACGGTGCACCCGCAGCGATTACCGCTTTGATGATGCCACTGACGTTCTCTATCGCGAATGGTATCGCACTGGGTTTCATTACCTACACAGTACTTAAGCTGGCGACAGGTAAAACAAAAGACGTATCAATTTCGATGTACTTCCTAGCGGCTATCTTCGTTGCCAAGCTGGTATTCATCGGATAATCAACACAGCAACATGATTTATTGCTTGGCTCATTCATGAGCCAAGCTACTGACACACAATCTACCGACAAAATTGCTAAGAAAGCTAATTGTATTAATACGCGGAACGCAGATGCATTCCGTCCCTTTAATGCACCTTTTTTATGACCCTACGCAGTTTGTAGAAGTCATTATTTGACCGCCAATCGCCTGTAAACGGAAACGCAGGCAGAGGAATATCAAATGAAACTTCTGTACACCCTAAATGAAAGACCGCCTCACGGCTTAACCTTCCTACTCGCATTGCAGCACATGCTCGCCTCGATTGGTGGCATTGTCGCTGTTCCCCTTATTGTCGGCGCTTCCATTGGCCTACCCAACACAGAGATCGTCTCACTGATCAATGCAGCTCTATTGGCATCCGGTATTGTGACCGTTGTTCAGTGTCTTGGCTTTGGCCCTGTTGGCATTCGACTGCCCGTGGTTATGGGTTCGAGCTTTGCCTTTTTAGGTGTGGCTATTTCGATCGGAAACGAAGGCGGTGTCGCCGCCATTATGGGCTCGGCGCTTATCGGCTCGTTTGTGGTCATTGGTGCCAGCTTTTACATGGACAAGGTTAGGACGCTGTTCCCAACCGTGGTAAGTGGTGTGGTGGTTACCCTAATCGGCTTAACCATTTTACCGGTTGCCATGAACTGGGTCGGAGACTCTCCTGCCAATACAGAACAATTCGCCACGCTACCTAAACTGTTTCTAGCTCTGGTCTCTTTGGGGATTGTGGTTGGTGTATCGGTTTACTGTAAAGGCGCGGTTGCCGCTTCAGCTATCGTGATTGGTTTAGCTGGTGGTTACATCGTTGCGCTATCGCTCGGCATGGTCGACCTTGAACAAATCAGCTCTGCAGCTTGGGTTGGCGGACCTGAACCCTTCAAGTATGGCTTTACCTTTTCTGCTAGCGCCATCATCAGCATGAGCTTGGTGTACATCGTGGTTATCGCGGAAGCAACGGGTGACTTCATGGCATTGGGCAACAACTGTCAAACCCAAGTCAGCGGTAAAGATCTAAAACGTGGGCTGCTAGGCGATGGCCTTGGTAGTACCTTATCTTCAATTTTAACAGCGATGCCATTGGCGTCATTCAGTCAAAACGTCGGTATTGTTGGTATCACAGGTGTCGCAAGTCGCTATGTCGTAGCAGCAACCGGTGGTTTACTGATTTTAGGCGGTTTATTCCCGAAATTAGCCGCTATTGCCGTCACCATTCCTAAACCTGTTTGGGGTGGTGTGGGTTTCGTGATGTTCGGAATGATTGCCTACGCGGGTATCCGCATGTTGATCAAAGCCGCAGACACCAAACGTAACGCTTTGGTAATCTGTGTTGGTTTGGCGTCTGGTTTAGCTGTTACCTTCGAACCGAGATTGCTTCAACATTTACCTCATGACCTAGCGAACTTTCTTCACTCTGGCATCACGACCGGTACTATCATGACCGTGCTGCTAAACCTTGTGTTACCGAAATCTTCACGAGCAGAAGAGCAAGAGGCGTTGGCCGAAAGCCAAGCGCAAGTTGAGCTAGAAATGAAAGAGCAAGCTGAAGATGCAATGGCGTCAGACGAGCAATTAGAAATTCAACAAGCAACAACAGAAACTGACGTTCAAACGGCATCAGATAACCCAGAGCCAAAAACGAACTAGATGAACCGCTAACGAGCGTAAAACCGATTTCCGTAGAATCTCGGGCGTAACGAGAACACTGAATATTTCATCGCCCTAGATTCAAATTTATCTTTCAACAACAAATACCAAATAAAGACCCTCTTCCCTGAAAAGGCTGAGATGGCTAAGGACTACTATGAATGGAAACCATCTGGATTAAGAATCCTCTCGCAATCTACACTGGCTCACACGCTGATGCAGAAGGCGGCATTGTCATTAAAGGTAATAAAATCATTGAGCTGGTTGGCAAACACAAAGAGCCAACCTTACCCGTAGATTACAGCGTCGATGCCTCTCGTCATGTTGTGACTCCTGGGCTTATCAATGCGCACCACCACTTCTACCAAACCCTAACGCGTGCCTACCCCGGCGCACTCAATAAAGAACTCTTCCATTGGCTACAAAGCCTCTACCCGGTTTGGGCCAACCTCGATTCAGAGATGATGAGCCTTGCTACAGAGCTTGCTCTGGTTGAGCTTATGATGTCGGGTTGTACTACAGCTTCCGATCACCATTACTTATTACCAAACGGGCTTGAGCACGCTATTGATTTACAAGTCGAGGCGGCCGAGAAGCTGGGTGTAAGAGCAATTTTCACTCGCGGTTCTATGAGCCTAGGGGAAGATGAAGGTGGGCTACCTCCAAGACACACCATTCAAACCGAGCAGACCATCATTGATGACAGCCAACGCTTGATTCGCGATTACCACCAGCGTGATGAAGGGGCGATGATTCAAATCGCACTCGCGCCTTGTTCGCCGTTCTCTGTCACCACAGATCTGATGAAAGAAACCGCTAAGATAAGTGAGCGTGAGAACGTAATGATGCACACGCACTTATGTGAAACACTTGATGAAGAGGACTTCTGTATTGAGAAGTTTGGCCTGCGCCCTGTGGATTACCTAGAGGATGTGGGTTGGTTAAACGAACGCACTTGGCTTGCTCATGGCATTCACTTCAATCCAGAAGAGATCAAACGTTTAGGTAAAGCGGGAATCGGTATTAGCCACTGCCCTACCTCCAATATGATGTTGGCTTCCGGAATTTGTAAGAACAACGACCTCGAAGCCGCTGGCGTGAAAGTCGGCCTAGGTGTTGATGGTTCCGCCTCGAATGACGGCTCCAATATGATTGCTGAAGTACGCATGGCGATGTATCTACAACGTCTGCAATATGGCTCTGCCAATGTTTCACACTTCGACGCACTGCGCTGGGCGACATCAGGCTCCGCACGAGCAATGGGCAGAACGGATATCGGTACGCTCGAAGTTGGTAAACAAGCCGACATCGCAATGTTCAAACTCGATGACATTCGTTTCTCTGGTAGCCACGATCCACTGGCTGCATTATTGCTTTGTGGTGCTCAACAAGCAGATAAAGTGATGGTTGCCGGTAAGTGGCGCGTCAACGATGGCGCTGTGATTGGCGTAGACATGGAGCAACTGATGCACCGCCACCATGCGGCAGCCATGAAGTTAGGTAAGCTGGCGATGAATAATTAAAGTTCGTGTATTTTGAGCTTATCTAAACAAGAAAGGCCGACATATTGTCGGCCTTATTCATTCTGTTCGATTACTAAAGTCAGGTTTAAGTCCTAATCCATCAAGCTCTTCGACTTAATCGCCTTCTTAGAAAGCTCTTTCGCAAAGGCTTTGATATCCGTTTCAAACTGATCAACGCTTTGGCGGATGTCATCCAGCTGAACCGTCTGCATCACGCGGTTTTCCATTACGATTTGGCCGTTAACAATGGTCGTGTCGATGTTGCTTGGGTTCGCTTGATAAACCAAGGTCGCGTATGGGTCGTAGCTTGGCATCATGTTCGCTGATTGCGTCTCGACAATCACTATGTCTGCTTTTTTACCGACTTCCAGAGAACCAATTTGGTCTTCCATGTGTAGAGCTTTAGCGCCACCTAAGGTTGCCATCTCAATAACCTGTTCAGGGATCATGATGGTGCGATCAGAGTGCTTCAAGCGTTGCATGTTCGCTGCATAGCTTAGGGTGCGCATGATATCGACTTGGTTTGAGCTCATTGGGCCGTCTGTTCCCAAGCCTACTCGCATGTCAGCACGATACATATCCCATGCAGGAGCAATGCCCGTCGCACCTTTAGCATTGGCCATTGGATTGTATGAGATACCTGCGTCAGCTTGCTTTAGAAGCTTTTGATCGTTCTCTGAAAGGTGGATACCGTGAGCAATCACTACACGCTCGTCCAGCACACCAATTTCACTCATGTATTCGACTGGCGACGTGGCCTTAGTTTCATCTTTGATGCGCTTCTCTTCATTCGGGAATTCAGCAACGTGAATTAATACAGGCACATCGTATTGAGCAGACAGTTTGTTGATTTCTTGAAGCTTGTCTTTGCTCACTGTGTACACTGCATGTGGTGCGTAAGCAGGTATAATCAGCTCGTCGTTTTGGTACTGCTCAATGAAGCCTTTGGCATAATCGATGCCGCCATAAGGTTCTTTCGCATCAACCACTGGAAACTTAATCACGGTTTCGCCGAGCACAGCGCGCAGGCCAACTTCTTTGGTCGCTTTTGCCATTTCATCCATGTGGTAATACATATCGGCATAAGTCGTGACACCACTTTGTGCCAGTTCGATACTGCCTAGCTTGGTCGCGTTATAAATCAGTTCACGGCTTAGCTTTTCGGCTTCAAGCGGGAAAAAGTAAGCGAATAATCGGTTGGAAATACCCTCTTCGCCTAAACCGCGAAACGCAATCATAGGAAGGTGGTTGTGAGCATTGACCATGCCTGGCATAACAATACCGTCTTGAGCATCAATCACCTTTTCAGCTCGGTATTGAGTAATCAAGTCCTCATTGCCCACCGCGATGATCTGGTCGTTTTTCACGACAACAACACCATCTTCAATCACATCCATTTCAGAGTTGATAGTCAGGACTTGTCCATTAGTGATAATCAGATCGGCGTTGTATGTTTGAGTTGCCACTGTCGAACCACAGCCAGCCAGTAAAACGGCGCTGATGGTGCATGCCAAGCTTTTAAGCGTCATTGCTAAACCTATATGTTGTGCGTGTAATATTGTTAAGAGCTTCACTTTTCGTTCTGAGCTATTCGCTTTTAAGAACAGTAAGTGCCGCAAATTTTCGCGACACTATAACCTGTTATTTAAATGAAATGGCATACCTAATCGAGCCAGATTCAAGATAAATATGTAATTGCACAACAAGTCACAAAACCGAGCTTCACGCCTCGTTGATGTTGGCGTACTACGCACTCTCTGCGTGCAAACTGTCCTTAGTTCTCGAAACCGAGCCTTTAGAAAAGAACAACGCATACATAGCAGGAATCACCAACAGTACAACGGGTAATGAGAACAACAAACCATAGCCCAGTGTGAGCGACATCGGGCCCATAAACACATCCGTTCCACCTAACCCGTAAGCTAGAGGTAGCAGGCCTGCAACTGTGGTCAGTGACGTCATTACAATCGGACGCAGACGACTGACCGCCGCTTGAGTCACCGCCGTTATCACCTCTAAACCTTCGATTCTTAGCTCATTGATTCGGTTTATCAACACTAGTGAGTTGTTGACCACAACACCCGTCATCCCAAGTACACCAATCAATCCAAACAAAGACATCGGCTGCATGTGAACCACGAGTGCCATCAATGAAGCCATAATCGCAAACGGGATAACGGCCATAATAAGCAGTGGTTGCAGTAGTGAGTTGAACATCACTGCCAATACAAAGTAGATCGCCACCATCGCCGCAGGGAACACCACCATAAAACCGCTCATGGTTTCATTGGTGCTTTCCGCTTCGCCGCCGACATTAATTGTCACACTTGCTGGGTATTGGCCTGCAAGCTCAGTCACTAACTCACCGGCTAACGCGACAGAGCTGATACTCTCGTCAGACAAACCCGCAGAAACCGTCACCTCACGCTCACCATTGTAGTGTTTGATAAGACGCGGGATTTCTATCTGCTCAACCATAGCCAAGCGGCTCAGTGGCACTTGCTGTCCGTCTGCCGTGTATATCTTTGTGGTTTTCAGTTTCTCTATATCACGGAACTGCTCGTCCAATACCACTCGAATATCGACTTCTTGGTCACCAAGCCAGGTGGATGTCACGCTGTTACCATCAAATCCGACACGCAGCGCATTCGATAGATCAGTCACGGTTAGGTTGTATTTCGCCAACCAGTGATACTGAGGAACAATATTAAGCTGGGGATCTTTCAGAGCTTCACTGTGATTAATGCTGGTTACCCCTTGGTAGTCTTCTAACCAAGCCATCACCAAATCAACCGTTTGGTTGCGCTCGCTCTCCGTTCCGCCAAGCACGCGGACTTCAACCGGGTCACCCGGAGGCGGACCACCAGCATCAATTGAGAACTTAATAAACATCTCATCAGACAACGACGCCAACTCTTCATTCAGTGCAGTAATGATCTGCTCAGCAGAACGGCTGCGCTGATCAAAGTTCGTTAAGTTGATGATGCCTTGTGATACTGGCGACGAGTAAGTCAGTTCATAGCTGACTAGCTCGGTTTGAGGCAGAGATTCAATCGCTTGTTCAATAGCTTGATGAGCCTCTCGTACTTGGGATAACGGAGTTCCAGCCTTTACCTCGGTATACACATCAATGTATTTGCCCGCTTCTGTCGGGAAGATATCCACTTTCAACGAAGAGACTAAATAACCTGAAGCGACGAAACCAACGATGGCCAATGCGATAACCGATTTTTTGTAGTTCAGTGCCACATTCAGCAATGAACGATATTGGTTAGAAATCCATTCAAAACGGTCTTTTTCTTCGACTTTTTTGGTGTTCTCTTTTGCAGAAGATAAGTGAGCAGGTAGCGTTAACGTACATTCGATAAATGAGAACACTAATGCTGCAATAACCGTAATTGGAATCACTGCGACGGCTTTACCCATGGTGCCCGGTATGAACATCATAGGAATAAACACCAATGCAGTTGTCACTAGGCTTGCCATCAATGGCTTAATCACTTTTAAAGTACCCGACACCGCAGCATCGACGCCTGTTTTACCCGCTTCCTTCTCTTGGAAAATACTCTCAGTAATGATCACTGAGTCGTCGACGATAATACCGATCACCAACAACAACGCAGCCAATGTGATGCTATCTAAATTCAGCCCCATGATTGGCAGAACCATCATCACGCCAAACACACAAAATGGAATAGAGACCGATACCCAGAAAGCCACGCGACGCTGCAAGATCATGCTCAAGATCAGTAGAACCAGCACTAAACCTATCGCCCCGTTGGTTGCCACGATAGAGAACTTCTCGCCCATGTCTTTACCAAGATCTAGGCTTGTCTGGAAAATGAATTGGCCACCAATGCGCTCGATCTCTTTGTCCAACAATGCCTTGATGCTATCGATGGTGGCGATCACATCGGCATTGCCGCTATTGGTGATTGAGAAAATGACTGCAGGCTTGCCGCTCATGACTGGAGCTTGCGTTGCTCGAGCAAAGGTATCAATGACTGTCGCGACATCAGAAACTCGCACAACTTGACCAGAATCCAACGCCTTAATCACGATGTTAGACACATCGTCCGTCGACTCCACTTTGGTCATGGTGACGATCTTCTGTTCTTGACTCCACGACTCAACAAAGCCTCCCGATTGCGACAGGTTGTGCTGCTCTATCGCGGTGCTGATATCGTCGAAAGCAACTTGATAACGACGCGCTTTTTCAGGATCGACCTCAACCCAAAACTCTCGCTCATTAAAGCCAGACATAATGATAGAACCAACACCGCCAAGGTTGTTGATTTTCTTTTCTAACTGATAGGCGTAGTGCTGCAAAGACGCCGAATCTGTATTGTTACCCGCTAGGCTGACGCCAAAATGGTACACGTCCAAAGAAGAGGTTTTTGGCTGAGTCACTACTGGCGGCGAATCAATATCTTTCGGCAGATTACCCACTCGATCGACTGCTTGTTGAATGTCTCGCAAGATCACTGCGGCATCTTCACCGGGCAGATATTCAACCTCAATGAAAGACCGCCCTTCTGAAGATTCAGACGAAAAATACGCAATACCATCCACTGAGCGAAGCTCTTTCTCTATTGGGTTAGTAATGTTTAATTCGATGTCTTGAGCCGTTGCACCGGGATAGATGGTTTCAATTTCTGCGGTGTCCATCGCAACATCTGGGTACTCTTGTAAATTGAGCTGCATTAACGACATAGCACCGGTTAACAGCACCATAACCGTGATGATACGAGCCAAGAACTGACGTTTGGCGAAGTATGCTAGAAAGTTCATTGTTACAGCCCTTTTCCTTCATTTGATGCAATTTGATTCGATTTTGTTTGAGCGGTTGTCATGCTTTGCATAGAAAGGTCGGTCGAGGCATAAACCGACATGCCCGGTTTGAACTGATGGCCTTGGTTGGTGATTTCTACGAGTACCGGATAGGTTGAGTTTTGCATCTCGACGCCAATGCGCTGCACGTTCGCTTCCATCTTGATTTCAGGGTTAGTTTCAGACCACACCACCACTTCCTGACCAACGGTAAAATGCTTTAAGTCATACTCACTCGCCATGAATGACAGAGTCACTTTGTCGATGTTGACCACTTCATAAAGCAAATCTCCCTCGCTCACCCAAGCGCCTGATTGCGCAGGTTTATTGGAGATGTACCCCGAGATTAAGGATTCAATCTGAGTGTTTTCAAGATCCACTTGCGATTGTTGGTATTCAATTTTCGCGACGGAAACCGCGGCTTTGGCGCTAAGAAACTCTGCACGCGCGGTGTCTAACTCTCCTAATGAGAGGCTGTTCTTTTTGATGAGTGCTTGATAGCGATTGTAGGTCGCTTTGCGCAATGCGAGATCCGCCTCAGCCAGAGCTAGGTTTGCTTTGGCTTTGTTCACGCTAAACTTAAAATCATCGGCTTTTATCTGAGCCAGTATCTGTTGCTGGTTTACCGCATCACCCACTTCAAGGTTATTCATCTCGACCACACCGGGCACCTCTGCCACGACACTGTGTTTATTTAAACCTTGAACATGTCCGATTAACTCCGTTGCTTGAGTTATTGATATTTGAGTTGTGGAGACTCCCAGAAGAACTGCAAGCGTGATAATTTTAGTGTTCATAATTCAACCCTCACCTATTGATGTGAACTATTGTTGAATTCGCTTTGTCGAATTAAAGTCGAAGTCGGTTCGACAATGAAAAATAATCTGATGGCGTTGTATTTTTGTGCGCAACACTATCAATTAGACATAAATTCGACATAATTTTGGATAGGCTACATTTTTACTGACCGTATATTTGGGGTGGGAGCAGAGCGATGCTTGAACGCAGTCGTATTTTGGTTGTTGAAGACAATATCGAACTACAAGGCATTATTGCCGACTTCTTAGAAGTAAAAGAGGCCGTGGCAGACTTCGCTTCTGATGGCGAGCAAGGTTTCAAACTTGCGATGGAAAACGACTTCGACGCTATCATTCTCGATGTAATGCTGCCCAAGCTTGACGGAATGCAAGTGGCGTCTAAGTTACGCCAAAATGGCGTAACCACTCCAATATTGATGCTAACAGCATTGAATGGCCAAGAAGATCTATTAAGTAGCTTTGATTCAGGTGCCGACGACTTCGTAACCAAACCTTTTCAGTTTCCTGAATTAGAGGCTCGCCTTTGTGCGCTAATCAAACGTAATAAAGGCTTAGTCGCCAAAAAGTCGTTGAGCTTTGGTGAAGTGATCATCGATGAAAAAACACATACCGCATCAAGAAGTGGTCAATCACTCAACCTAACCCCTATCATGTTTCAGATTTTGAGAGAGTTAGTCAAAGCTCAAGGTGGCGTCGTGTCTCGCGATAGTTTGATCTACATGCTGTGGGGGGATGACATTCCAGACAAAGATGTGCTCCGAAGCCATATCTACCTATTACGAAATGTGCTCGATAAACCCTTCGATTTTCCTATGCTCAAGACCATTCCTAAACACGGTTTTCAATTACTTGCGTCTAACAATGAGCCTCAATCCTCATGAAAATTCGCACAAAGCTAGGCAACTCAATTGAGGATGTCAGAATTCGCACTATGCGAACGTTTTCGGTCATCGCACTTGTCTCTTCATGCATTGTCTTTTTCGTTTTCTCGCTACGTTTAGTGTGGCAAGAAGAAGCTCAAATTGAGAGCCACCTAAAATCATTTAAAGGTGTGGCAGAACAATTCTACAAAAGCCTTTCACCTGAAGGCAGCCTCAAGCTGTCGGAAAACGTAACGGCCTACTATGGTGAAACCGATTTTACCGACCAACTGAAAAAGCTTCCGCAAATGGCACTAGAAACGGTCGATCGACAGCGTTTTGAGTTCAAGCTTTCCGAAGAAGATATTATTATTCCCGGGGTTATCGTCTACCACTTTGCTTTTCAAGACCAAGGAGAAACCATCCCGACTTACATTACTATAAGCTCATTTGATATGGACTTATGGGACGACAGTTGGGGCGTATTGATGGCGATTTCTACGCTGTTGATGATCGGTCTGATCATAGTATTGCGGATTACACTTAAGCGAGTATTCGACCAACTGATGGCGCCTATTTCGGAGCTCAGTACTCAGCTCACTAAACTTGAATCTGACAACTTCAAAGTACCCGACCACACGGTTGATGAGTTGCAGATGCTCACCTCGCACCTCAACAGTTACTCGACAATGAAAGGCAGGCTTGCCAAACAAGAGATGATGTTTGCGAAATACGCTAGCCACGAATTGAAAACACCGATCTCAATTGTTATTGGCGCTGCAGAGTTGCAAGCCATGAAACCCGATGATCCTGTATTTCAAGCTAAGCAACGACAACGTATTCTTGGAGCCGCCAATGGCATGAGTACTACTGTTAAAGTGCTACTGAACATTGTTAAGCAAGAGAACTCTTCCGCCGAAAATACACTAACGGCTATCGATGAAGCCGCTATCGATTTATCGAAGTACCACACGATGTTGGCTCCAGATGCTGAGCTACAGTTAAACATTGAGCCAAATACTACGCTTAACATGCCTTTGACAATCGTCAATATGGTGCTTAAGAACTACATTGAAAATGCGATTCGATTTACCACACAAGGTAAGATAGTAGTGAGCATCAACTCCAACACGATTTCGGTTTCAGATACCGGCTCAGGGCTGAATGATGATACAAAAACGGAACACGGTCTTGGGCTCATCATCGTAAAACGCATCGGAGACAGTTACGGCTGGACATCCACACTGATAGATAACGTCCAGTCGGACACGAGCCTACATCCCGCGGGCTGCACTGCGACTTTTGCAAAGAAAATGCATTAATAGCCACCAGATACAAAAAAGGACATCGAAGGATGTCCTTTTACATTTAAGATTGAAGAAACCTACGCCACTTCAAGAATAATTTTCTCAAGCTTATCTAAGCCTTCACTCAGAACTTCAGATTCGATAGTTAATGGTGGAAGCAGACGAATTACATTCGCTTTTACACCACACGAAAGCAAAATAAGACCATTCTCTTGTGCTTTCGCTATTACCTCTTTAGTTAAGTCCTGCAATGGTTTGCCTGATTCTGGATCGGTAAACTCAATTGCCATCATCGCTCCAGTGGTACGTATTTCACCAATAGCTGGAACCGATTCCTGTAACTTGCTCATGCGGGCATTCACTACCTCACCAATGCCCATTGCTTTAGCACACAATTGCTCTTCTTCGATAATCTTTAGGACTTCTAGACCAGCCACACAACCCAACGGAGAGCCAGCGTAAGTACCACCTAAACCACCTGGCAGTGCCGAATCCATAACATCGGATTTTCCCACTACCGCAGAGATAGGGAAACCACCCGCAATACCTTTTGCCATTGTGATCATGTCGGGTTCAATACCCAGATATTCAGTTGCAAACATTTTACCCGTGCGCGCAAAGCCCGTTTGGATTTCATCCGCGATAAGCATAATACCGTGTTTGTCACACAACTCACGCAAGCCTTGAGCAAACTCCGCAGGGGCTTGATAGAAGCCGCCTTCACCTTGCACAGGCTCAAAGATTATCGCCGCCACACGTGATGGCTCAATATCACACGCAAACAAATCATCTAACGCTTGCAGGCTCTGTTCTGTGCTTACGCCATGAAAGGCATTTGGATAAGGTGCATGAAAAATTTCATTTGGAAATGGGCCAAAGCCCGCTTTGTAAGGCGCGACTTTACCCGTTAGCCCCATGGTCATATTAGTGCGGCCATGGAAGCCACCTTTAAAAGCAATCACACCACTGCGGCCAGTATGAGCTCTCGCTACTTTCACAGCATTCTCAACCGCTTCAGCTCCTGTTGTCAGGAAAATTGCTTTTTTATCACTGTCACCGGGGGTGAGTCCTGTGAGCTTTTCTGCCAGTTCAACAAAGGAGGCATACGGCGTAACCATCGCACAAGTGTGTGAAAAGTTATCCAGTTGAGCCTTTACCGCTTCGTTGATACGCTTATTTGCATGCCCTGTATTCGTCACCGCGATACCAGCAGCAAAGTCGATATATTTATTTCCATCCACATCCCACACGTGAGCATTCTCTGCTTTTTCAACATAAAGTGGGTACAGTGCGCCCATACCTTGAGCGATAACTTGGCTTCTTCTTTGATGTAGTTGTTGATTTGTCATTGTCATGTCCTTTGATTAGTTGCCGCCAAAGCAGAGATATTTGATGCTCATATATTCATCGATACCTTGTTTTGCCCCTTCACGCCCGATACCGGACTGCTTAACTCCACCGAAAGGGGCCACCTCGGTAGAGATCATGCCTTCGTTAATTCCTACCATGCCGTATTCCAGCGCTTCTGCTATCTTCCATACACGGTGGATATTTTGGCTATAGAAGTAAGACGCTAAGCCATAGATAGTGTCGTTAGCCATTTCGATAAGCTGTTGGTCATCATCAAATTTGATCACCGGAGCGACCGGGCCAAAGATCTCTTGCGAGACAATATCCATATCATGCGTAACGTTTTTGAGAACGACAGGTTGCATGAATAGACCATCAAGAGTTTTCGGCTCAGTAACTGGTTTCGCGCCCTGGTCGATTGCACCGTCAATGAGAGACTGAATACCTTGTTTTGCTGATTCGCTGATTACCGGACCAACATTTACCCCCTCTTCTAGACCATTGCCTACTTTAAGCTGCTGCACTGCTGCATCGAATTTTTCAACAAACTCATCGTACACCTTGTTATGTACATAAAAACGGTTAGCGCAGACGCAGGTTTGACCGGCATTACGAAACTTAGACGCCATTGCACCAAGCACAGCCGCATCAATATCTGCATCATCAAATACGATAAATGGTGCATTTCCACCAAGCTCCATTGACGTTCGCTTGATGTCGTTTGCACTTTGCTGCATCAGCACTCTTCCAACTTGCGTAGAGCCCGTGAAAGAGAGCTTACGAATCAGAGGGTGTGAGGTAAAAATACCGCCAACTTGACGAGAATTCGCTCCCAAGACCACTTGCAGTACATCACGAGGAATGCCCGCTTGATATGCTAGCTCAGCTACAGCAAAAGCAGATAACGGTGTGGATTCAGACGGTTTCACAATAAAACTACAGCCAGCTGCAAGTGCTGGACCTGCCTTACGAGTTATCATTGCAATAGGAAAATTCCACGGAGTAATCGCACAAGCTACTCCAATAGGTTGTTTAATCGTAACAAGGCGTTTGTCGCTACTTGGCGCAGGGATTGTCTCACCATAGGTACGCTTCGCTTCTTCAGCAAACCACTCGATAAAGCTTGCGCCGTACAACACCTCACCTTGTGCTTCTGCCCATGGTTTGCCTTGCTCTAACGTCATCAGGCGACCTAGATCTTCCTTATTTTCAAGTAACAACTGATACCATTTTTGTAGCAAACCAGAACGGGTTTTGGCTGGCAGCAAAGCCCACTCTTTTTGCGCGACACTTGCACGCTCGACCCCACCTAAAATGTCATGTTCAGATGACACTGGTGCATAACCAAGTATTTCACCCGTCGCGGGGTTACTTACAGCAATACTTTGGTCTTGATTTAGCACCATAAACGACAGCAATGATTGATTTTTAATTTGTTGCATGGGGATTCCTTTTGACAGCTTTACCTTGGCGTCTACTGATAGTTACTCTACCAAGCAGAAGACCAATAGCTCATTGTTTTAATAATGATTTTCCTAAGCAGGGATCTGCTGAGTAATGCAGTGGATGTTACCTCCACCCAGCAAAACCTCACGCGTTGGTATACCAACGACTTGATGTTCAGGCATCGCTTGCTGCAATATTTTTATTGCCTGCTCGTCAGTTCTATCATCGAGCAATGGCAAAAACACATAACCATTCGCGATAAGAAAGTTGGCATAAGAAGCACTTAACCTTTCCCCTGCATCACGTGTCATTCCATCACTTTTATCAATTCCGCTTGCTTCTGCTTCGCTATAGTGCAAAGGCCCTGGCAACGGTAAACGGATGAGTTCAATCTCTCGACCTTTAGCATCAGATTGATCTTTTAACACTTGTTCCGCCTGACGAGATAATGCGAATTGTGGGTCTGATGGATCATCTGTCCAACTCAATACCACTTTCCCCGGGGCAATTACATGCATCAAATTATCAACATGTCCGTCAGTTTCATCATCGAATAGTCCTTTAGGCAGCCAAATGACCTTTTCAATACCTAGATATTCTTTGAGATGTGTTTCTATCTGTTGTTGATTCAACTCAGGGTTGCGTCCCGGACTAAGCAAACACTCTTCTGTTGTATAGAGCGTACCTTCGCCATCAGTATGAATTGAGCCCCCCTCTAAAACGAATGGGGCGTTGTAGTGATCAATCCCGATAATGTCACATACTGAACTAGCCACTAGGTCGTCCTGCTGCCAGTTTTCATAGAGGCCATTATAGTCACCACCCCAAGCGTTAAACTGCCAGTTGATTCCACGACGCTCGCCGTCTTGATTCACCAACACTGTGGGCCCAATATCACGCATCCACGCATCATTGAATGGGATTTCAACAAGCCGAATATCTGAATGAAGCAATGTTCTCGCCTTATCAAATTGCTTCGCACTCACGGCGACACAAACCTTAGTCACTTCTGCTATCGCATTCGCAATGCTAGCGAATGTTTGCTGGGCAGGAAGGGCGTTATCACGCCAATTGTCTCGTCTTTCTGGCCAAGCCAACCAAACTTCTTCAATAGGATGAAACTCAGCTGGAAAGTAGAACCCATCTTGCAGTGGTGTTGTCGATAACTGCATAGTCTTCCCCTTTAAACTGCTAGTTTGCCCACAGAGCCATATAGATCTGGGCGGCGGTCACGGAACAGCCCCCACGAGTGACGCGCTTGAGCCGTTGCGGCTAAATCAATCTCCGCGTAAATGATAGCTTCCTCATCACGTGGCGCTTCTGCCAACTTGCCACCAGTATGATCGGTAATAAAAGAAGAACCGTAGAATGTAGTTTCAATGCCATCATCACATTCTGTGCCTACGCGATTAGACGCAATCACAGGAACCAAGTTTGCGGCGGAATGGCCTTGCATAGTGCGTTGCCAGTGATCACGAGAATCTAAAGTTGGATCTTGTGGTTCGCTGCCAATAGCGGTTGGGTAAAAAATGGCTTCTGCACCGTGTAACGCTAAGCTACGAGCAAGCTCGGGAAACCATTGATCCCAGCAAATACCAGCGCCGAACTTACCAAACTGGGTTTGCCATACTTTGAAACCAGTATCTCCAGGACTAAAATAGTATTTTTCGCTATAACCCGGACCATCCGGGATGTGTGATTTGCGGTAGTTATCTAGCACAGTGCCATCGGCATCAATCATCACTAATGAGTTAAAGAAGGTATTGCCCGCTTTTTCAAAATAACTAACTGGAATCACGACCCCGAGTTCTTTTGCCAATGCACTCATCTCTGTTATCAACAGACAATTGTCTACTTCCTCGGCCAACTCAAAATACTTAGCTTCTTGCTTCTTACAAAAGTAAGGGGCAGCGAACAATTCCTGCGGCAAAACCACATTGGCACCGTTACTCGCAGCTTCACGAATCGCTTGCTTAGCTTTATTTAGGTTATCTTCCAGATCCCAGCTTTTGGTCAGTTGCAGGGCCGCGAATTTTACTACTCTACTCATTGGATGTTCCTTATCGTCCGGTTAGATAGCCAGTTTATCTCTTAGGTTGTAATACGCTGCGCCAACTGCTGTGAATGGTATTTGGAAGTGACGTCCACCAGGGAAGGCGTAGTGCTTGAGTTGTGCGAAGGCATCAAATCGTTCGGCATGCCCTGTTAAGGCTTCTGCCAATAACTTGCCAGCCAAGTGAGTACAGGTAACACCATGACCACTGTAGCCTTGCAAATAATAAATATTGTCGTCGAATGCGCCGAACTGCGGCATACGTGAATAGGTAAGTAAGAAGTTACCAGTCCATGTGTAATCAATCTTGATACCTTTAAGCTGAGGGAAAATACCTTCTAGCTTAGGACGAATCAGAGACTCAACGTCTTGAGGGTCACGAGCGCCATAAACCACCCCCCCCCCAAACAACAAGCGTTTGTCGGCACTCAATCGGAAATAGTCCAGTAAGTAATTACAATCTTCAACGCAGTAGTCACTTGGTAAAACCTGTTTTAGTTGCTCATCGGTAAGCGGCTCTGTCGCCACGACTTGAGTTCCACATGGGATGGCTTTGTTACTGATATTCGGAGCCAACCCACCTAAGTAGGCGTTGCCTGCTAACACCAAGTATTTACTCTTCACGCTACCGCTCGCTGTTCTTGCAACAGGATTCGCGCCTTTTTCAATGGACGTTACCGCTGACTGTTCAAAAATTTGACCACCAAGAGAAACAAATGCTGCGGCTTCCCCCAATGCGAGTTTAAGCGGATGAATGTGCCCACCTCGCATATCAAGCAAGCCACCGGTGTAAGCTTGAGTACCAACCGCCTCTTCTACTTGGCTAGCATCCAACATGGTGAGCTGGTCATTGCCATATCGCTCCCAGTTTTTCTTATGATGCTCTAAACCTTTTAACTGCTTTTTGTTTAGCGCCGTAAATAGGCCACCGCGTTTGTGGTCACACTCAATATCGTATTTTTCAATTAGGCCACGAATGACATCCCCGCCTTCGAAAATCATGTCACACAGGGCTTTAGCTTGGGGTTGGTCATAACGGCTTTCAATCACATCAACATCTCGGCTGTAGCTATTGACGATCTGTCCACCATTACGACCAGTTGCTCCAAAACCGACTTTGGCACTCTCTAGTACCACTACCTTAAAACCTTTCTCTGCCAAATGAAGAGCTGAGGATAAACCTGAAAACCCAGCCCCAACCACACACACATCACACTCAATGTTGTCTTGCAGTTGTGGGAACTCTGGCATGTTCGGGATAGAGTGGGCGTAAAACGAATCCGTATGCTTATTCATAGTGATATTCCTTTATTAATCATAGCCGGCTATGGGTGAAGGCGAATCCAAGTGGTTTTGGTTTCTGTGAATTTTTCGATGGCGTGCAGTGACTTATCACGGCCGTTACCACTCATTTTGAACCCACCAAAAGGGACGGTCATATCACCTTCGTTGTAGTTGTTCACCCAAACAGAACCTGCTTGAAGCTGTTTAGCTACACGGTGTACGCGGTTAATGTTGTCGCTCCAAAGCGCCGCACCTAAACCGTATTTTGAGTCATTGGCGATTGCGACGGCTTCAGCTTCATCTTTAAATGAGATAACACAAAGTACAGGACCAAAGATCTCTTCCTGGGCGACACGCATTTTATTGTCAACGTTATCAAGAATGGTCGGCTCAACAAATGCACCTTTGCCTTCAACATCACCACCGCAACGAAGAACTGCACCTTCCGCTTGGCCAAGCTCTATATATTCAAGCACTTTTGATTTGTGACCTTGATCGATGAGCGCTCCCATCGAAGATGAGGTGTCCATTGGGTCTTTCGGCATAAAGGATTGAGCCGCAGAAATGACTTTATCAACAAAGCGATCTTTGATGCTTTCGTGCACCAATAAACGAGTTGCAGCGACACAGACTTCGCCTTGGTTATAGAAGCAACCACCAGCGGTTTCTGCGGCTGCACGATCGAGGTCTTCGCAGTCTTCAAATACGATATTGGCATTCTTACCACCAGCCTCAGCAAACACACGCTTAAGATTGGTTTCACCAGAACGAACCATTAATTGACCAGCAATACGAGTGGAACCCGTAAATGCAATACAGTCGACGTCATGGTGTTTCGCTAAAGCATCACCGGCTTCATGGCCAAAACCAGTAACGACTTGAAAAACGCCACGTGGTAAGCCTGCTTGATTGGCGAGTTGACCAATATAAATAGCAGTGAGAGAAGATTTTTCAGAGGGTTTAAGAATAACGCTATTACCTGCTGCTAATGCAGGGCCAAGTTTCCAGCAAGCTAACCATAATGGAAAGTTCCATGGAACTACCGCTGCAACAACACCGATAGCTTGATGAGAAACAAAGGCGTGTACATCTTGTTCCGTTGGCGCGACTTCCCCATACACTTTATCGATGGCTTCTGCATACCAACGCAGTGCACTTGCAGCACCAGGGATATCGGTTGACACGCTGTGGCTGATTGGCTTACCCGTATCTAGGGTTTCCAGCAACGCAAGTTCTTCACGATGTTGGTCAATCAGCGTTGCAAATTGGCTGAGTACCGCTTTGCGATATGACGGAGCACTGTTGCTCCATTCACCAGAAAGGAAAGCTTGACGAGCACATGTTACCGCAAGCTCAACATCTTCTTCTTGGCAACGAGCTATCTGGGTCAGTGTCTCGTCGGTAGCCGGGTTAACAACATCTAGAGTTTTTCCACTGATAGCTGCGCTATATTCGCCATTAATAAAGGCACGATTTTCAATGTTTAGATTGTTTTTCAGTTCAATCCATTGTTCTTGGGTTTTCATACGCTCTCCTTGTTATCACAACAAGGCAAGGCCCACTTAGAATGTGGTTGGCGTATGCGCGCTTATCATTCGACAAGCCTTGTCTGTGTGATTTGTAAACTTGTGCGGCTGCGTCGTATCAATAATGTACGATTCACCTTGTTTAAGGACAAAAGATTGCTCTTTGTATTCCAGAGTGATTTCACCCTCTAAAATAGTGCCGATCTCTTCGCCTTCATGTTTAATTTCCGCCGCACCCGTTGTGCCGTGGGGGGCGTACTCTTCAATCAAAAATCCAATTACCTGTTCTTTGCTGCCGTTGGTTACCAATTTCATTGAAACCGACTCACTGCCCATTTCAACCAACTCTTCAGGTGCAACGACAACCTTCACTTCATCGCTTTTGGGTTGTTCAAGTGTGAAAAACTCCGAAAGAGATAAAGAAAAAACATTCACTATTTTTTGCAACGAACTTACTGAAGGGCTTACCTTCGCATTCTCAATCGAAGAGATCGCGCTATGTGTAATACCTGCTCGTTCAGCTAATTCTCGTTGTGACAATCCATGTTCTTTTCTTAATCGAACAATATTTTTACCAATCTCTTGGTTGTCCATGTAGGTGGCTCCTAACTTATAGAGAGGCCGCCATCATAAATTCTTTAAACAAAATTTGAGAGAAATGATTCGTTTTTGCTTTCCATTCTGGGTGCCACTGCACGCCAACAAAGAATTTTTGCCCTGGAAGACTAAACGCTTCCACTAAACCATCCGGTGCTTTAGCTTCCACAGTCAGTTGGGGAGCTAATTGGTCAACCCCTTGGTTATGAAGAGTATTAACCTCAAAAAAGATAGTGTTTTCCCAATGATTTTCAGTCAGCCATTTCTCAAACAAACTTTGTTTTTGCACCAACACCGCGTGTGATGGAGCGTACTTTTCCTCAAAGTCTTCGACCTCACTCTCTCTATGGTCGTTGAAACCTGAATCATGAACTGCTGGGTTCAGTGAGCCTCCCAGAGCAACATTCATCTCTTGAAATCCACGGCAAACACCAAAACACGGAATGTCTTTGTCTATCGCTTGACGAATCAAAGTAAAGGAAAGCTCATCTCGAGCTTCATCTTTCTTAGACTCTTCATGAGTGCCGTTGTAATGATGTGGTGCCACATTTGAGTGACTCCCCGGAAATAAAAAACCGTCGCAGATGTTAAGAAGACTCTCAACGTCTTCACTTGCCATATCCGGAGCCAATATCAGTGGCAACCCACCAAAGTCTTTCACAGCCGTGAGGTAAAAATTATTCACTGCCTGTATTTGATAGCCACCCAATTCTTTAGCGCAACTAACAATTCCAATAATGGGTTTGCTTGTTCTAGACATGTTACTTCCGTGTTCGATTTATTTAACACTTACACTACAAATCATGTACAAAATTATCAACACCGATGTTCGATATTATGACCAAAGCGTGACCAAACCCACTTTTTTGGTCAAAAAAACGACTAATTTTGGACATTATATTGAGCAAAACACAATCAACTGTTACAAAATAGTTAACAAAAACATCTTTCAATAAAATTGTAAATTTCAAAACAATCAACGCAAGCTTATGTATTAAAAGGAAATAACCTTTAAAACTAGACTTTAGTCTAATTAGTACAATTGACTTGTTTCTTTTTTGTTACTTTTAATTTACCAAATAGAGGCTAGTTGGAGAACACAATGGAATCGTATCTACAGGAAGTTAAAAATTTTCGACAAAAATGGCCCAACATCGAGTTTGTTGATCTGATTTTTACCGACATCAATGCCACACCAAGAGGCAAGCGCATCCCAGTAAGTGCACTACACAAGCTGCATAAAGGAGTAGCTCTTCCCCTCTCGACAATTACTTTAGATACCAAAGGTAACGTGGTTGAAACAGCAGGGTTAGGTGAAGAATTGGGAGAACCAGACAACATGTGTTTCCCAATTGCGGATACATTGATGCCTACCGCTAAAGAGCAAGTGGGCCAAATAATGTTGAGTATGATGGATGAGTCAGCCCACACCCCAAACCCGCTCTTTATTCGTAATATCGTCAGTGAAATTCTCGAAAAGTTACACGCTAAAGATCAACATCCATGTGTTGCCTTGGAGCTAGAGTTTTACTTAATAGACAGGAAGCGGGGTGAGATGGGAGCACTCCAAACAGCCATCAACCCAAACAAAAAATCACGAGAAAAAGATACCGAAGTCTATGACTTAGATGGTTTGGATGATTACGCAGACTTTTTGACCGATCTTAATAAAGTCGCTCAAGAACAAGGGTTAAATACTTCGGGTGCACTATCTGAATCCGCCCCAGGACAATTCGAAATTAACTTCAACCACTCTAAAGATGTACTACGAGTGTGTGATGAAATCATCATCGTCAAACGCCTAATTCGTCAAATTGCTAATCAACATGATTTCGATGCTACCTTCATGGCTAAGCCATTTAGTGAGCAAGCTGGTAACGGTATGCACATCCACCTTAGCTTGGTGGATTCCAACGACAATAACCACTTCAGCCAACAAGATGGTGAACCCAGTAATCTCTTTTATCAAACCATGGCCGCGATGCTTGCTCAAACATCCGATTCCATGGCCTTGATTTGCCCTAACGTTAACTCTTACCGCCGCTTTGTTCCAGGAGCTTACGTGCCAACGAAAGCAGACTGGGGCGAGAACCATCGTGGTGTCGCACTTCGTGTTCCTATCAGCGACAGCAACAATCGCCGAATTGAACACCGCATTGCGGGAGCTGACGTTAACCCTTACATTCTCGCTGCAGTAGTACTATCCGCAGTATTAGCGAGTGAAAACTATACCAAAGACCAATGTCCTAACTCCCTCAGTGATGATGCAATAGACTTACCTCTGCGTATGTCTGAAGCTCTCGATCAGCTAGAACGCAGTGAGCTGACCCCGTACATCTCTAAAGAGTTTGTCGATCTATATTTAGCTTGTAAACGAAGTGAACTGGCGGAGTTTGAACGCGCCATCACTCCATTAGAAATCGACTGGATGTTGCACTCAGCATAAACAAAGGAACTACACGTATGACTACGCAAACTAAGGCGTTGGACGCGCCGCTGAAGATCAACAGTCAACACATCATGGTATCTCTATTGGTTGTCGCGACTTTCATTTTCTTCACATCAATTGGATTGAACCACCAAGAAGGAGAGGCCTATGGATGGATGAGCCTTCTCCCTACCGCACTTGTTTTGGTATTCGCCCTAACTACACACCGCACCGTAGAGGCGCTTTTTAGTGGTACCATCGCTGGTGTACTACTACTCAATCCTGCGCAAGCCGTTGAGCAAATTGTCGGCATATCGATGGATGTAATGATGAACGAAACCATTGCATGGATCGTTCTAGTTTGCGGACTGATGGGGGGATTAATCGCAATTCTCGAAAAAGGCGGCAGTATTTTAAGCTTTTCAGATATGTTGGTCACAAAGGTTAAGAGCCGTAAACAATCTATGCTGATGACCTTTTTCCTCGGCATCATGATCTTTATTGATGACTATCTGAACGCGATCGCTATCTCATCATCGATGAAGAAGATTACTGACGGATACAACATCTCCCGTGAAAAACTATCTTATCTAGTCGATTCCACCGCTGCGCCGATTTGTATTCTGGTGCCAATATCAACATGGGCTATTTTCTTTAGCTCACTGCTTGAAGCGAATGGAGTGGCTGAAGCTGGTGAGGGTATCAAAGCATATATTGAAGCGATTCCATACATGGCTTATGGCTGGGTTACGCTGATAATCGTCCTTCTCGTTGCGTTAGAAAAGATGCCGGATTTAGGCGCAATGAAGCAGGCTGAGGAACGAGCGAAGAAAGGTCAAGTACGTCCTGACGGTGCAACAGACATCGACTTTGGCGCAGATATTACAGCGCACACCAACCCAACGATGGGATTAATCAACTTCCTATTGCCTATGGTGGTGTTAGTTGGTGCAAGCTGGTACTTCGGTATTGATCTATTAGCAGGCGTATTTGTCGCAATTATCTTTACTATCTGCTTCTATGGTGTTCAACGTCTAATCTCAATGAATGATATGTTTGAAGCTGTCTACGACGGAATCAAAGTCATGCTGCTGCCATTGGCAACGGTGATTGGTGGATTCATGCTGAAGTCTGTGAATGATTCTCTAGGAGTGACACAATATGTCATCGAGACAGTAAGCCCTTATCTATCAGCATCTTACTTCCCAGCAATTATCTTTATGATCACCGGTGCATTGGTGTTTGCTACCGCATCTTCTTGGGGAACTTTTGCAGTTGCTATGCCAATCGTATTGCCTCTAGGCGAACAACTTGGCGTACCTCTACATTTAACTATTGCGGCTCTGCTTTCGGCATCAGCAGCGGGCAGTCACTCATGTTTCTTTAGTGACTCAACGGTATTGTCAGCTCAAGGTTCCGGATGTACCTCAATGCAACACGCAACCACTCAATTCCCCTACGCATTGATAGGTATTGTCGCAACAGCTCTCTTCTTCTTGTTAGTTGGCTAAGCCTCATACAGCTAAAATACAAGCGTAAACAAAAATGCCTTATTCTACGATAAGGCATTTTTTTTATTGGAATCAACTAACAACGACCAAAAAGTCTAAAGCTATTACTGCTACTAATTAGCTTTTCAATCACTTTAATCCGCAATCAGGTGCGTAGTTCAATCATCGTCACAAGGCTCCCAGTCTCGATCGAATGGAGAGGTCTCGTTATCTCTTCGGTCCCATCTGTCGCAAGGGTCCTCTGGGTCTTCCGGCTCATCATCTTCACACGGTTCACGATCTCGGTCATTGGCCCCAACGCTATCGTCATCCCAACACGGCCTTTCCCAAGGTGGCTTAGGATCTGGTCCTGGGTCTGGTTCGGGATCCGGGTCTACAGGGTCTAAAGGGTCTACAGGGTCTACAGGGTCTACAGGGTCTACAGGGTCTACAGGGTCTACAGGGTCTACAGGCATCGAGCCACCACCATCACCGATTTCAACACCTCTAGTGCCAACGACGTAAGTTAAGAAACCATGAGAGCTAAAACTTTGATTTGAAGCTCCTGCCATCGCGCTTGCAGAAGACAGAACTGGGGCGTTGTAATAATAGTACTGGCACGCAGCATTTTGCGCATCAAACACAGCAACCAACGAATCTGAATCTATACTATCAACGCTTGCTCGAATGCCTGTCGTTATTACATTCCAAATCGATTCACACTCTAATGCTGACGACGCTAAAGGGTATTCTGATCTCTGTTGAGTCTCTTCATCCCAAAAACTCAACATCTCACCGTTTACCTCAAGTTCGTTCGGTTCTCCCGCCACTTTATGTTCTGAGTAAACGATATCTAGACCAGAAAGCAGCGTTCCTTTTAAACCAAACAAGACTGAGTCTTTTGCATCACTAGAAAAATTAAGAAAACGAGGGGCAGCGGTTACGGCGAGTACACCTAAAAGAACAATCACAGACACCAGTTCGATCAGTGTAAAACCCTTAGAGCTTTTCATCTTGCCTACTTAGAAACTATTAAAACAGATAATAAGGAACAAGATACTATAAAAACAAACTTGTGGTACAGCGTACTTATAATTTTAATGGGACATCATATGTAACAAAGTATGAATGAGGGATTCACTCCAAGCCCATGTTAACTAAGACTTTCCTTTCACACCGCAACCTTTAATAACTAGCTGGGTGATAAACTCAGCGGCTTCTTCATAATCTTTGTCATCGAGCTGCTCTTTCTGCATCACGCTGCAAATCTGCCAACCAAAATCGGCGTAGGTTTGGGTAGCCGCCCAGATGGTAAACATCAGGTGGTGCGCAGGAACGTCATCCATTAAACCTTGTGCTGACCACGTTGAGAACTTATCAAGAATCATCTGCGATTGCTTATACAGCTCATCGCCAATCTCTTTCGGCAGCACTTTCGCGCCCGACATCACTTCATTGGCAAATACTTTAGAAGCATGTGGATGGTCGCGAGAAATAATCAGCTTGGTTTGAATATATTGAGACAAAGCTTCAACAGGATCGCTGAGCTCTTCAATCGGACGAGATGCTTCTAGCAAGGGCTGAGTGACGGTTTCAAGCACAGCGTTGTAGAGCTTATCTTTAGAGCTGAAATAATAGAATACGTTAGGTTTGGGAATGTCGGCCGCTTTTGCGATATCAGCCATTTTTGTTGCGGCATAACCATGAGTGGCGAATTGTTCACACGCGACCTCAATGATTAAATCTTGATTCTTTTGTCTGATCCTAGACATATTGCATCCTTTACAGCTCATTACTTAAGCCATAGTAATCAACGTGCTTCATTAGTCCAGAAGATAATGCCATAACTCAACCCCAGCGCTTATCTCATCTGACGAAACACTGACAGCGTCGAGAAAATCAAAATGGCCGCCTTGATGTCAGTACACCGGCGACCATTTGAACACTCTGAGCTCAACTCACAACAAACGAGTTTTCAGACTAAAAAATCAATATAGCCCTGAAATCATTCACGTTGGTTAGCGTCGGCCCCGTGCTCAGTAACACACCGACTTGCTTAAAGAAGTCGTAGCTGTTGTTGGCATCTAGGTAGTCATCGGCTTTAAGCGACAGGCTCGAACCTTGTTGCCATGTTTGAGGCGTGATCCATGCGCCCGCATTGTCTTCAACACCATCAATGCCATCAGTGTCAGCTGCTAAAGCAAATATGTTTTCCTGTCCTTTTAGCTCGTTATACAAGCTTAAAAGGAATTCACAATTTCGCCCGCCACGACCATTTCCTTTAACGGTTACCGTGGTTTCACCACCAGAAAGTATCACGCAAGGCGTCTCAAATGGGTGCTTATTGTTAGCAATTTGCTTAGCCAGAGCAGCATGAACCTTCGCCACTTCTCGCGCTTCCCCTTCAATACAGTCACTCAACACGTAAGCGGGGATCCCCAAACCTTCAGCTTCTGCAGCGGCAGATTCTAATGCTGACATTGGAGTAGCGATAATATGGTGCTCTGCATTCTTCCAACACACATCATCCGGCTTAACGGTTTCTGACTCAGGGTTATTGAGCCATTCAAATGCCGAGCGTGGTGTTTCAATTTGGTAGCGTTCTAAGATTGCCATTGCATCAAAGCGAGTGGTGGTATCAGGTACGGTTGGGCCAGAGGCAATCACACTAATATCATCTCCCGGCACATCAGATATTGCCAAAGACACAACTCTTGCTGGGTAGGCCGCTTTGGCAAGTCGACCACCTTTGATTGAAGATAAATGCTTACGAACGCAATTCATCTCATCAATGGCTGCACCCGACTTAAGCAGCGCTTTATTTATTTGTTGCTTCTCTGCCAAACTGATATCACCACCCGGTAAACTCAATAACGCAGAGCCTCCACCCGACAACAAGCAGATCACAGTATCATCAGCGCTAAGATCATTGACGAGTTGCAACATACGTTGACTCACTTCTAAACCCATCGCGTCTGGAACTGGGTGCGCCGCTTCAATCACCTCAATGTGTTCGCAAGGAGCCGTGTGCTCATAGCGAGTCACGACCAAACCTTCAAGGTCACGCAGTGCAAGATCTTGTTGCTTCTTTGTTTGCCATACGACTTCAAGCTCCGCCGCCATTGACGCTGCAGCTTTTCCCGCTCCGATCACGACAGTGCGCCCAGCTTGATTAGCAGAGCGATAAAAAATGTCTTGAGGTAGAAAAGGTTCGATGTGATTTTTTGGTAGTGCCTCATTTACAGCACTTGAGAAAAGGGTTTGCAGAAACTGCTTAGCATCAATGTCCATCAGCCACTCCTTAGTTGACGGAGAAAAAAAGAACCCCGATACAAGGCGAAAGGGTGCCTGCTAAGATTAAGTTGGAAAGGAACAACTTCAACCTCTGCCTCGTATCAGGAACGCGTATAAAAGGAGACGAAACTACGCGATTTATAAACAAACTGTTTGAAACTGGTGGGCTCGCACATCGCAGCTCTGTCGAGGCGCAAAGTAGATTCACAATTCGACATTACATGTAATGGCAGCCCAGATTCATTGGCCTTAGCCCTACTGAAGCGACAAAGCTTTACAACAAAGCCACTACAGCGACAAAAGCCAATGAATTGAGACGGATTAATCGTTACGGATATTAGCGAATAGAGTGGTCAGAACGCTTCTCTATCGCTTGGATAAGCGCAGAATGGTCCCAGCCTTCACCGCCCATTTCGGCACACTCGCCAAATAACTCTTGAGCGTTAGCCGTATTCGGTAGTGCGACACCTAACTCTTGTGCGCCCGTTAGCGCAAGGTTCAGATCTTTCTGGTGAAGCGAGATTCTAAAACCTGGGTCAAATGTGCCTTCAACCATACGCTCGCCATGAACTTCCAGGATCTTAGAGTTAGCAAAGCCACCCAATAGTGCCTGACGTACACGAGCTGGATCAGCACCGGCTTTTGAGGCAAATACCAAGGCTTCGGAAACCGCTTCAATATTTAGAGCAACAATTATCTGGTTAGCAACCTTACACGTTTGGCCAGCCCCGTTATCACCCACTAGCGTAATATTCTTACCCATGATTTCGAATAGCGGACGAGCTTTGTCAAAGGCGTCTTGCTCGCCACCAACCATAATGGTCAGTGCGGCATTGATAGCACCGACTTCACCACCCGATACCGGAGCATCTAGGTAAGAAGCGCCACCTTCATTGATACGAGCGGCAATGGCCTTAGTCGCGATAGGCGAGATTGAACTCATATCGATAACCAGTTTTCCAGTCGCACCGCCCGCTGCTAGGCCTTGCTCTACTCCGTTGCTACCAAACAGTACGTCTTCAACTTGAGGTGTGTTTGGCACCATTAGGATAATGACATCGGCTTGTTCTGCGGCTTCAGCGGGTGAGTGACAAACTGTTGCGCCCGCTGCGACCAGATCAGCAGGAGCTGCATTGAAGTGGTCTGATAAAAAGATATCGTGGCCCGCTTTTTGTAGGTTACTCGCCATAGGTTTACCCATGATGCCAGTTCCGATAAATGCAATTTTAGACATGTTGTTCTCCTTAACGTTTGAGGGTTACCAGACGCAATTAACGGTACTGGTGCAGCCAACCAAGGCCTTCTGTCGTTGTCGTTTTAGGTTTATATTCGCAGCCCACCCAGCCTTGATAACCAAGCTCATCAAGATAGTTGAGCACGAATGGGTAGTTGATTTCGCCAGTACCCGGTTCGTGTCGGCCTGGGTTATCAGCCAGTTGCACGTGTGCGATTTGACCAATGTTCTGCTGCATGGTCGGCGTGAGATCGCCTTCCATAATTTGCATGTGATAAATATCGTATTGGATAGAAAGGTTATCGCTCCCTACCTCTTTGATGATCGCTTTGGCTTGCTCAGTGGTGTTCAAGAAGAAGCCCGGAATATCGCGGGTATTGATCGCTTCTATCACTAAGCTGATGCCTTCTGCTGCTAGTGCGTTCGCCGCGTAATGCAGGTTAATCACAAACGCTGATTGCGCGTCTTGTTGGGTCACACCTTCCGGAACAATCCCGGCCAAGCAATTCACTTGAGCACAGCCGAGCGCTTTTGCATAAGCGATGGCTTTAGGTACACCCGCTTGAAACTCTTCAACTCGTGCAGGGTCGACCGCTATACCACGGTCACCGGCGTCCCAATCCCCTGCTGGTAGATTAAATAGCACTTGTTCTAAATTATTAGCGACAAGCTTTTCTTTAATTTTATCTGCATCAAAGGCATACGGGAAAAGGTACTCCACGCCCTGAAAACCCGCTTCTGCTGCGGCTTCAAAGCGATCCATAAAATCAACTTCCGTGAATAACATTGACAAGTTTGCTGCAAATTTTGCCATGACTCTGTCCTTACTCTTTATTTGATGAAGCTCTGGTTATTAGGCAAAGAAACCGTTATTTATTGAAACTATGACTGCTTAGTGAAGCTACGGTTGCTTAATGAAGCTCCGATCTCTTGGAGCTTCTCCGTTGAGCCAAGCTTTGGCTCAACGGGTACACGTACAACAAAGCTACTTGTATGCAAGCGCTGTCGGGGCATCGCCGCGGCTTTCGGCAAGCGGTTCGAATTCATTGATGGCATTGATCTCGACACCCATTGCTATGTTGGTTACTCGCTCAAGAATTAGCTCAACAACAACCGGGACTTTATGCTTATTCATCAGCTCTTTTGCTTGCTCAAACGCAGCGGCAATTTGCTCAGGCTCACGAACTCGAATCGCTTTACAACCTAAGCCTTCCACAACCGCGACATGATCAACTCCGTAGCCTTCAAGCTCAGGCGCATTCTGGTTATCAAACGCCAGTTGTACACAATAATCGATATCAAATTGACGCTGTGCTTGACGAATCAAACCTAGGTACGAATTGTTCACCAACACATGAATGTATGGCAGGTTGAATTGAGCACCTACCGCCAGTTCTTCGATCATGAATTGGAAATCATAATCACCAGAGATAGCGACAATATCGCGGTCCGGATCGGCTGCTCGTACACCTAATGCCGCAGGTGTTGTCCAACCTAGAGGGCCAGCCTGACCACAGTTGATCCAGTTACGTGGCTTATAAACATGCAGAAACTGAGCAGCAGCAATTTGCGACAAACCAATAGTGCTCACATAGCAAGTGTCACGACCAAATGCCTTGTTCATCTCTTCATAAACACGCATTGGTTTCATTGGTGCTTCATCGAAATTGGTTTTACGCAGCATGGTCGACTTGCGTTCCTGACACTCACTTGCCCAAGCATTTCGGTTTGGCAGCTTGCCTGCATCACGCCACTCTTGAGCAACTTCAACCATTAGCTCAAGTGCTGCTTTCGCATCAGAAACAATACCTAAGTCAGGACAGAACACTCGACCGATTTGGGTCGGTTCAATATCAACGTGCACAAACTTGCGTCCTTCGGTGTAAACATCGACAGAGCCGGTATGACGGTTTGCCCAGCGGTTACCTACACCAAATACAAAATCAGAGTTGAGCATGGTTTCGTTACCGTAACGGTGAGAGGTTTGTAGCCCCACCATGCCGGCCATCAATTCATGATCATCTGGGATAGAACCCCAGCCCATCAAGGTTGGGATAACCGGTACACCCGTGATTTCTGCAAACTGCTGCAGCAACTCAGATGCGCCAGCATTAATTACACCACCACCAGATACAATCAGCGGCTTGTCAGATTGAGACATCATGGTTAGTGCTTTCTCAACCTGCGCACGTGTTGCTTGTGGCTTATATGGTTCTAGCGGTTCATAGGTATCGATATCAAACTCAATTTCAGCTAGCTGAACATCGATAGGCAGGTCAATCAGGATTGGACCTGGACGACCCGAACGCATTAAATGAAACGCTTTTTGGAATGCGCGTGGCACTTGTGCAGGTTCCAGTACCGTGGTTGCCCACTTTGTTACTGGCTTAGCGATAGATTCAATGTCGACCGCTTGAAAATCTTCTTTATGAAGACGAGCACGTGGCGCTTGGCCTGTGATACATAGAATTGGAATCGAATCTGCAGATGCAGAATACAGACCCGTGATCATATCCGTGCCCGCAGGACCAGAGGTACCAATACACACACCAATATTACCTTGATTGGTACGCGTGTACCCTTCAGCCATATGGGATGCACCCTCTACGTGACGAGCTAAGACGTGGTCGATTCCTCCGAGCTTTTTCATAGCCGCATACATAGGGTTTATTGCTGCGCCGGGAACACCAAATGCGATGTCTACGCCTTCACGTTTAAGCACTTCTACCGCTGCTTCAATCGCTTTCATAATTGCCATTCGAACCTCCAGTTCAGATTGTATACAATTAAACTAACTTTTGTACACTATGAATCATCCTCAGCATTTATCAACCCTAGATTGAAACATTTTTGTTACATCAACCTATCCTCTTGAACAGCAAACAAGCCTGAAAAGCTTACAATTCATTGCTTTACATGAAATATCTTTACGTAAAAATAAATTACAAAAAGATCAAATGATAAATAAATGTTAAATACCCTTTGCTTGTTTACAATTTATGCAATATAAATATCCTTAAAAAGAGCATTTTGTATACAAAATAGCATCGTATTGTTTAAAGGAGACAACAATGATGAATGACGTAAAAGAGAGAGAAGAAGTACAGTGTATGCAGGTACTCGGGAATATGGACAACTCCGAGTACAAAGAGATCTTGTCTAAAGATGCATTAAAATTCTTAGAAGCTCTCGTGAATAAGTTTGGAGATCGCCGTCATGCCCTGCTAAGTGACCGCGACACAAAACAGGCTCAATACGACGAGGGGGAGTTACCCAATTTCAGAAAAGACACTATCTCTATTCGCCAGAATAAAGAATGGAAAGTGGCAACACCACCACCAGAGCTACTGGATCGCCGCGTGGAGATCACCGGCCCAATCGAGCGCAAGATGGTGATTAACGCTCTGAACTCAGGAGCCAAAGTCTTCATGTGCTGCTTTGAGGATGCGTCTTCCCCAACTTGGGCCAATATGGTCGAGGGACAAATCAACCTTAGAGACGCCAACCTCGGTACCATTAGCTACTTCGATGAAAAGAAGCAAAAGAATTACCAGTTAAATAACGATCCAGCGCTACTAATTGCTCGTCCACGTGGCATTCATTTACCAGAGCAGTCCATCCAATTTAACAATCAGCCTATCGGTGGTTGCTTGATGGACTTCGCTTTGTACTTTTTCCATAACTATCAATCACGCGCACAACAAGGTTTAGGAGTTTATTACTACATTCCAAAACTTGAAAACATGGAAGAAGCACAATGGTGGGACGATATTTTTAGCTTCACCGAAAACTATTTCCACGTACCAAAAGGCACCATTCGCGCGACCGTTTTGATTGAAACGCTTCCTGCTGTATTCCAGATGGAAGAGATTTTGTATGCCATGCGTGATCATATCGTAGCGATGAACTGCGGCCGCTGGGACTACATCTTCAGCTACATCAAAACGCTGAAGAACCATAAAGACCGCATCCTGCCTGACCGTCATGGGATCGGGATGGATCAAGAGTTCCTTAACGCGTATAGCCAACTGTTGGTTCGCACTTGTCACGCACGCGGTGCACTGGCAATGGGTGGTATGTCAGCCTTCATTCCAGCAAAAGATCCTCAAGAGATGGCGCGTGTCACCGCCAAGGTTATCGAAGACAAGCAAAGAGAATCTCAAAATGGTCACGATGGCACGTGGGTAGCGCATCCAGCATTGGTTGATTTAGCAATGTCGATCTTTGATAAACACCTTGATGGCAAAGTAAACCAAATGGATTTCCAAAGCCCTGAGCATGTGATCAACGCAGATACGCTATTGAAACCTTGTGAAGGAAGCCGTGACGAAGCGGGCGTGCGCAAAAACATACGCATCGCGCTTTATTACATTGAGGCTTGGATCCAAGGCTACGGTTGTGTGCCTATCTACGGTTTGATGGAAGATGCCGCAACCGCTGAGATCTCAAGAGCCAACATCTGGCAATGGATCCACCACGGAGTCACACTTGATGACGGCCAAACTTTTACCAAACAACTGTTCCACTCTTGGCTTTACCAAGAGCTAGACACGATAAAACATGAAGTCGGAGACTCGCGTTATGCAGCTGGTCGATTTGAAGAGACAGCCGATCTTTTCTATCAACTTTCTACAGCCGATGAGTTCGCTGCCTTCCTAACTTTACCCAGCTATGGGCTACTACAAGAGTCCAGTTAGGACTCTTGTACCAAGTTGAATCCGTCAATGGTATTCATGAACATGAGTAGCAATTGGCTGACTGAGCTTGGTACATATGCCCCTTGAAAAACTAGGAGATAACATGGGAAGTTTGACTCTACAACAAGCGTTAACCATCATAGATGGAACCTTAAAAGCAGGAAACAAGATCCACACCGAGCCTTTGACGGTCGCCGTCTTAGACAGTGGTGGCAAGTTGATTTCTTTGCAACGTCAAGACGGCTCTAGCATGATGCGACCAGACATCGCTATCGCTAAAGCGTGGGGAGCACTCGCACTGGGTTGTTCCTCTAGAAAACTCGCCCAAGATGCTGACACCAGACCAGCATTTATCTCCGCCGTAAACGTACTCGCACACGGTAATATGGTGCCAGTACCAGGGGGCTTACTAATTCGAGACAAGGATAAAACGGTACTCGGTGCTATTGGGGTAAGCGGTGACATTTCAGATATAGACGAAAGCTGCGCCATCAATGGTATTGGGTGCGCGGAACTGTTCAGTGATGAAATGCTGCAAGCTTAATTCACCAATTCTTTGTACTTGAAACTCTTAGAAAGGAACAAAAAACCGAAGCGATTAAGCTTCGGTTTTTTAATAAATCTAAAGAAAGATCAGCAAAACTATTCGTAAGCACTCAGCCACGTTTTCAGGAGTTGGTTAGTGTTCTTCTTCTGACTCGCAGACATGGATTTAACCAGTTTTTTCTGCATTTCGACATGCTCAGTCATCATTTGGTCAATCAGAATGAGACCATCTTTGGTTAGCTGGACACTCACACTACGTCGGTCTTCTTTGCTGTGCTCACGGCTGATCAACCCTTTAGCTTCTAGCTTATCAAGGCGATTGGTCATCGCGCCAGATGTCAGCATCATCGAACCTATCAGCTCCGAGGGAGTGAGTCGGTAAGGCTTTCCAGAACGTCGCAAAGTGGCTAGCACATCAAACTCACCGAGTTTCATGTCGTATTTTTTATGAAGCTCGGCAACCTGAGTCTCCATATACTTGGCAATACGCATAATCCGGCCCATCATTGCCATAGGCTCAGTTTCTAGCTCAGGCTTTTCCTTTGCCCATTGCTCTACTACGCGGTCGATAGCATCCATTTGCAATCTCACTCCGTTGTTAGTCTGATTACTTTAAACTAGTTTAACATAAAGATACTTTACAACCACTAGTTCTCAGTATACAGTTCACACAACAATTATCTTAACGTAAAGATATTTTATATGAACATATTATTAGCAATGATCCCCGCGTTCTTCTGGGGAACAACCTATGCAGTGACGCAATTTACGCTACAGGAGTGGCCACCATTATTATTGGGTGCTTTGCGTGCGTTACCTGCTGGTTTGTTATTGCTAGCAGTAAAACCTACACTGCCTAAAAAAGGCGAGTGGCAAATCATTTTCACATTGGGCCTTATCAATATTGCGACCTTCTTTGGCTTGATCTTCGTAATGGCGTTAACGCTGCCTTCGGCCATCTCTGGTGTAGGCATGATCTCCGTGCCTGTATTTGCGATGATCTTTCACTGGGTAGTGAAAAAGCAACGCCCGCATCTAATTCAAGCCCTGTCTGGTATTGGCTTGATCACCTTAGCGTGGATACTTTTCAACCCAAGCCAAATCGCTCTGAACCCAATCGGTTTAGGCGCAATGTTCGCCGCGATCATGTGTATCGTCATCGGTAGCAGCATTACCAAATCACTAGGTAATCGCATGCATTGGTGGAAGGTATTAACGTGGCAACTGATTTTGGGTGGTACGATTTTATCCGTAGCTTCTGGCGTTCATGCATTCATCGACCCGCAGCCTTATGTTAACGCAGTGACTCATTTCGATACTCGTAATGCTATGGGGCTAGTGTGGGTGATTGGCCTAAACACAGCACTAGGTTACGGCATGTATGTATGGTTACTGCAACGTATGTCAGTGGTTGATTTCACCTTCGGTGGTATTGCAAACCCAGTAGCTGGCATCGTGACTGGTATGGTTTTGATGGGTGAATCATTCACTGCAGTCCAATACTCGTTAATGACTGGCATGATCGTGATGTCGCTGCTCCCACAACTTATTTTGGCAATTAGACAGTCCAAGCAAATTAAACCTGTTACTCAATAGCAAGCGCATATAGAAAATACCTATTCCAGAGCCCAACAAACCCGCCAAGTGCGGGTTTTGTTTTATTAGCATCACATCTATATACGTTTTCTATTTGTTCTCAAGCGGTTACCAACTTATGATTAAAGAACTCATAATCATTCGGTGCTCCTTATGGCAAAAGATCTATTCTCGAACTTAGATTTAAATTTACTTCGCACTTTTATCATTCTTCATCAAGAAAGAAACATGCGTAAAGCCTCCGAGCGCCTATTCGTATCTCAGCCTGCGATAAGTAAAGCTCTACAACGATTGCGCGATCATTTCGACGATGAACTATTTGTCAAAACGCATCACGGCTTACGAGCAACTGAACACGCGAATATGTTGGCTGAGAGTATTTCTCCGATACTCGATGAGCTTTCTTCTGCATTAAACAGTAGTAATGAGTTCAACCCTGAAGAGCTAGACGGTGTTGTTAAAGTCGCCTTATCCCCATATTTGCTTTCATCCTTTTCAAATAAACTTTTCAAGGCAATAAGAGCAGAAGCACCTCAAGTACAAGTTCAACTATTAAATTGGTCAGGAACAACAATGACTGACATCATCAACGATGAAGTACACATTGGACTTAACTATGAGATAAATCACGCCCCAAAAGAGCTACTACAACAACCTATAGCAAAGGACACATTCAAAGGATATGTGAGAAAAGATCACCCTTATAAAAACAATTTTTTAGAAGTAAAAGATGGGATCAATTTTGAAATAGCCTCTGTCATTGCTGTTGATTGGAATTCACACCAATCACTTGCGGAAAAGATTTTGAAGCTAAAAGGCCATACTGCCAATATAGGCTTTCGCTCCGAGCTACCATCAGCCGTCATTGATGTAGTTAGAAACTCAGATATGATTTTTCCGGCGTCAAAGTTTTTAGAGATCGAACAAAAGACCTCGCTCAGAGCGATTAAGTTGTTATTTGACAGTGCAGACGTTCAGCCAACCGTTTGTGCGTATTACCACCATAAAAACCGAAACAGCCCAGTCACATTATGGCTCAAGAAAAAACTCGAGCTATTGCTCAATGATAACTAGCGGTTATCACCACCTTTCCCCTCTTTCATTAATAACTCATCGTTAAGGCCTCTATTCTTTTAAGGGATTAGAGGCTTTTTTACACAATCCATATACTTCTCTCATCGGCTAGGAACGCCACATAACACTGCAAGAAGCAACCTTAGTTCCTATACAATATTTGAGAGTAAACCATGAAACTAAAATTACTAAGCACACTTATCGCAGCCTCATTCCTAGCTGGTTGCTCTTCTTCTGGTTCAAGTGATAACGGCGGTGGTATTGATCCACAAGATGGTATTGCTGATGTTACATACTTCCAAGGCGAAAACCTACAAGCAGCAATCGTTAGTGGTGACGAAGATAATTACCAAGCTAGCTTATTACAAGGAAGCAATGGTAATACGGTCATTCGCTTAAACGGTACAACTTATGTAACCAATGGTGATGAAGTAAAAAATGCTCAAGGTGAAACTATTGGCCACATACAAAAAGAAGGTTCAGAGCTTATCTTCCATGGCAACAATGGTGGAGAAGCAGTACTTAAAGTTGAAAATGGCCGTTTAATTATTTCTGAAACGGTAAAACCAGACCCACAACTACCACCTAAAGATGATGATTCATGGGATGGAGATCATGGCTGGGATGTCACGAAACCTGCACCAGAATTACCACCTAAATGGGATGGTGATGAAGGACACACAAACCCATTTATACCAGTGACAATTAATGGCGTTGATTATGTTATTGATACAACAACTAACTTAGTCACAATTGATGGTGTTGTTGTTGGTGGAGCTGAATATGATGGAAAAGGCCGAATCGTATTTACTGATTTCTCTACTGGCGAAACTATGCAAATTGGAAAAGACAGCAACGGTAATATTACCATCATCAGAGGTGATGTAGATAATGGATGGGGTTGGGTAAACCCAGATAACGACTTACCTGAATTTGATGGCGGTTGGGATAATCCAAATAAACCTTACACTGTCGAGTTTAGTAAAGAACACCAACAAGCTTACGTGTACAACGAAGATGGTAAAACGGTATTAATTATTGAGCCAGGTGACACTCATGGATCATTTGAAGTTCGACTAGGTGCCATGAACTCTGACGACGTTTATGTTATTTATCAAGACAATCGTGGTGAATGGGTAATTGATTGGGAAAAATCAACCATTGATGGTGAATGGGGAGTATCTCCTGATTCTGAAAAACAACTACCACCAAGCTTAAATGACCAACTGATTACTAGCCTTGAATCCGGACAAAATACTGACGGCTCAACATGGATTAGTATTAATGATAAGGCGGTAAGCATTATTATTAATGACGGGAAAATTGTTGATGTAAATATCTCTGATAAAGCAAAGAAAGTAGTTGCTGAACGTATTGAGCTTCGCTCAGATTTAAATGCAGAGCAAATTCGTCAAAAGGCACAATCTCTATCTCAAGAACAACGTCAGCAAATTAAGCAAGCTGTCAAAGACCGCGCTAGCCGCAGCTAATAAAAAATAATAAATGCAAAAGCAAGGGAGCCGCTTATTAGCGGCTCCTTTTTATTTGAGAGTTGAGAACACGATGAAACGATTATTAATCCCTTTATTGATGCCCCTTGCGGCATATGCAAATGACCATCAATTACAAACTTTGAATTATCATGAACCAAGCTTGAGCTTTCAAACCGCGAAGGCTGGTGATAATTGGATAGGGACAGTATCCGGAGTTATTCAAGCAACTGAAGAAATCAACATCAGTGCAGAAATTGACTCGGAAGGTTACCTAGAAATAGGGACTGGTTACGGCTTGATGCTAGGTAACTTTTACACTGAAGCTTTCGTGAGTTATGGCCGAGCTGACCTTATCGATATCTACGACATCGGCTTATTTGGGGGCACTGCCATCACCAACAATATTATGGTTTTTGCCAACACTTCGCATGAATGGCGCGATGTTTCTTTATCCCTAATAGATATGACAGACAGAGAATGGAAAAACACTATCGGGACAAGTTACTCTCCCACAGAGTTTATGAACTTCTCTTATTCATTCAGCCATGATCGCCAATTAACGGGTTCACAAGGTTATTACAACAGCCAAGACGTCACTTTTACCCTGAAACCCAAATGGGTGGAACCTTATGTGAAATATACATTCGGTCAAAAACGCGTTAGCCCAGGAGACGTATTTCGTTCTGATGGCAGCGTTGAGCTAGGCTTCAACCTACGTTTTTAGTTTACCGTTTCGTGTGGTAGCTCTCACCCCTTTATAGTTTATTTGAATAAAGGGGCTTTTTACTTCATGCAGTAGCCTTTCCAATCAGTTGCGAATACCGTAATCGACTTAAGTCAATTTCGCAGCTTCTTCCTCAATTTTAACTTTCTATCGTTCAACAAAACCTCACAAAGAATAATGACTTTAACCCAGCCTACTTTCATGAAAAATTTTTACCTTTAATGACTGTTTAATAGGTTTTATTTCTACAAATTATTGCAATTAAAGACAAAAAGACAAAACTTTTCTCCGATGACCTGCTTATACTGTGCCACGTCATTAAGGCGCTACAAGCCTATGATTTAAAATAATTATTAATGAGTAGTCACCATGAATTCGAAGTCGCTAACTATCTTGCTTTTTGTCTCTGTTTGCTTAATTTGGGGAACCACTTGGTTCGCTATGGAAGTGGCATTGCACTCTATCCCACCCATTTTTGCTACCGGACTGCGCTTTCTCCTAGCAGCACCGTTGCTCGCAGTATTAGCGAAAGTCTTTAAACAACCTTTGCTATTTCCGAAGGGCAAGCGTCAATGGCTGCTTATTGTGGCACTGATGTATTTTGCTATTCCGTTCACTTTGATGATCTATGGTGAGCAATACATCTCTTCTGGTTTGGCGTCGATCATCTTCGCGAACATGCCCGTCGCTGTGATGCTGATGTCGGGTTTGTTCCTTGGGCTGCGCTTAGCAAGGCATCAAATATTCGGCCTAGTTACTGCGGTTGTGAGCCTGTGTTTAATTCTAGGTAACGAAATGCAGATGGGGGGTGATGACTACTTTATTGGTACGGTTTGCCTGGGGCTTGCGGTTGCGATTCACGCGGTGATGTACGTGTTGGTTCAAAAGCACTGTAAAGGCATCGAAGTACTAACTTACAACGCGGTACCAAGTTTTATTGCTGCGATTTTCTTGTTTGCAGTGTCGGCAGCTGGTGAAAACGTGAATGTTGAATCTTTCACTTGGGATTCAATTTCAGCTGTAGTTTATCTAGGTTTTGTAGCGAGTGTAGGTGGCATTGTGGCTTACTTTAAACTAGGACAGGTTTCGACACCGTTCCAAGCATCAATTTGTTTCCTTATTTTCCCAGTGGTTGCGCTGCTGATCTCTTGTTACATCAATGGTGAAGTTCTATCTGAACAGTCTCTGCTTATGATGCTCCCTCTACTTTGTGGCATCTTACTGACCAAGGCACCAAAAGGAATCTTCAAATTACGCACAGGATTAAAAACCGTAAGAAGCTAATCCTACTGAAACCTATTTGATCGATTAGATCTCTCGACCTAACACATATAAAAAGCTCCAATATCGCTATTGGAGCTTTTTGTTTACCTCATCATATTGAAACCAACTTAGCGCCAACTAAACAACCGAACTTCATTGCCCTCTTCAGGCTTCTTAGGAATATTTAAAGACAGCGCCAAAGAAACCGCCGCCATCACTGCACCAATGTAAAAAACCGTTGCAGGGGACGATAACCAAATAACACCAAATACGACTGGGATAACGACCGCGGCAATATGGTTGATGGTGAAAGAAACACCAGCGGTCGATGCCATGTCAGCAGGATCTGCAATTTTCTGGAAGTAGGTTTTAATTGCTAGAGCTAAAGCAAAAAACAGGTGATCGACAACATACAATGCTGCCGCCCATTCCGCCGTTTGTACTAAGGCATACCCGACGAACACACCGATCAAACCGACATACTCGAAGATCAACGCCTTGCGCTCGCCAACCACACCAATAAATCGGCCAATGCGTTTTGCGAACAAGAAATTAAATAGGTAGTTGATTAAGAACAATAGTGTTATTTCAGCAGCCGAGTAACCGAACTTCTCTACCATCAAGAAGCCTGCAAACACGGTAAATATCTGCCTTCTTGCTCCGCTCATAAATGTAAGAGCGTAGTAGAGCCAGTAACGCTTTCTCAGCACCAATTTCTTATTCTGTTGAGTCTTGGTCTGAAACTCTGGGAAACCAAAGGTCATCACCAAAACCAAAATAAAACCAATGCCGCCAGTGATGCCATACACCCAAGCAAAATCGAGTTTAAGTTGCTCTAGCATCATCCAAATCGATCCGTAAGTGATTAAGGATGCCAGTGCGCCGACTGAGATCATTTTACCCAGCATCTCGGGCGCTTCTTCTTTACTCAACCATTGCAGTGACAGAGACTGCTTCAGCGTTTCAAAATAGTGAAAGCCCGTCGACATCAAAACCGTCGTCAGCAACAAGCCTGTGAGTGAAGGGAATAAACCGGTTATCGCCGTGCCCACGGTCAGCATCGCCAGCGATATCAACATAAAGCGTTGCTCACGAATAAATGCCAACACAAATACCACGGTAAACGCTAAGAAGCCTGGGATTTCACGAACACTTTGCAGCAAGCCAATATCGGCACCGTCAAAGTTCGCTTTCTCAATCACGAAGTTATTCAGCAGAGCCATCCAGCTCGAAAACGCAATAGGGACAACAATCGAAATCAATAATAAGAAGTTTTGCGGCGTTTTCCAGCTCGCGGTTGATGCACTCATGACAACAAAATCCTAAATAGTAATCCAGTATCATACTCCGGTTTTATGGCAATTAACAAACGATTAACTTTTGTGCTTTTGATGTTTATAAGAGCTACAAATAGAAGCTGAACAAAGCTATAAGCTGGGTAAATAGTCTGTAATATGGAAAGGAAGGGAATCGAATAAGAAGGGAGAAAGTCTCCCTTCTTTGATGCAAAAAACCGTTAAAGACCTTTATAGAAAGTTAGCCATTCACCTCGTTCTAAGCCACTGACGTGCACACCAGAGATGCCACTTGAAGTTGTCGCATTGGTCGGAGAAAACGAGAGGTTTACGTTTTTAAATTTATCGGAGATGTTACTTTCCGTACCCGTTTGAGAAAGAATGTAGCCCAAGTTCGTTGAACTCCAACTTGAATTGCCGCTGTCTTCCCACTTTTTGAGGAGTTCTTTGGTCACCAACTGGCTGCCAACCTTGAGAGCCGGGCCGCTGATATTTCGGAACTGATAATAGTCCGCACCCGAAGAAGTTAACACAATCACCTTATCTTCTAACACATACAAAGACTTGATAGCATTGTTACTCAGAGACTCTGTTACAAGTAAGGTTCTCGTCATGTTATCAACGATATAAAGAGAACTTGCTGTGGTAATCGCACTGGTTTTTCCGTCTCGCGATGTCGCGATCTTGCTAATAGCAGAATCAACGGTCAGCTCCCCAAGTACAGTTTGTTGTATCGAGTTAGACACCCACTCAACCTTATTGCTATCCAACCCAAACAATATCTGCTGATTCACGACAATATTGGCTGTTTTAAGGTTTAACTTATCAATCGTCATTTTAGTGGATAGGTTAGAGGTGTCGATAACTTCTGCCGCTAAATTACTGTTTGAAAAGTAATTCTTATAAACAATTAATGCTTCACTTTCGTCGTAAGATGACATGACTTGCGGTGAGGAAGCTTTCAATGCGTGACTCCAGCTTTTCATATCAAGCTTATTAGCGCTTAGCAATTTGAGTTCTTGCTGTGAGTATATCGAGCTTCCGGTATTTTTAATCGCCAGTAACGAGCCACTTTGTAACAGAGGGACCACTGCTGCGAAGTTATCATTGATGCACGACTCACTCGATTTAGGCGGCACGGCTGGATTAGGTTTTGGAATGGGTGGAAGCGTACCTCCACTGCGACTGCTGTATGTATCAATCGCAAAAGCCTTCACGCCAACATTGTTGTTATTCGAACCATTGAGGCTCGTAAGGAAAACACCATTAGCGCCTTGGCTATTACAAATATCACTCGATGTGGGTGAGACGTAAGCGGTCGGTTTGTAAACCTTATAGGCCTGAACACCATTTAACGCAGGAACTAACTGAATGATTTCACTCGAGTCGACCGGTATTTCTCCGCCTCCAGTACCACCTCCGTGATCGCCATCGTGGTCATCATCATCGTCATCATGGTCGTCGTGATCGTCATCGTCGTCGTGTGAACGGATACTAACCAGACCAGAAACCGCTTGAGATGCAGGGTCACCATTGATTGTCACCGGCTTATTGCGTGAAGAGCTATCAATTTGCATAACCACATCATTAGCCGTTAAAAACACAATCTGACTGTTCGCTGGATTCAGAGCTATCGACTTCGCACCAGACAATTGCGGTACCGATTGTGAACCGCGAACAACCAAAGAGTCTTCAATTTGTAGATGCCGAGAAACCGTACCAGCAACGTCAATATTAGATAGGTCTAAAGTCTTATGTTCTATCATCAAATCAAGAGCATGAGCAATATTCGTATAAGAAGACTGCTTCCCGTCACTTTGCGCCTTTTTCAGCGATTTTAACAACAGATTTGATAGATCTTTAGTTCCATGAGTTGAGTCCAGCACACTAAAATTGATGCCAACATGATCGCCTAACTTACTTTGAAGTGATGCTTTTGCTTGTTCTACATCGTTACTTACCGTTGGGTTAAACATCATCTCGCTATGAATCAAAGTAGTGAAAGGCGTCACCACTTTCATACCAGGAGAAGCAGTCAAAATTGCACCATCATATTGCCTTTGCTGTGCGTACCCAGAAACATCAGCAATCTGTTTCTCTTGATCACTGCATACGCCATTCAGATCTGCATCAGCGCATACTAATGAATCTAGAAACGCATAGCCTGAAGCCGTAGACCCAACTGGGTTTTCGCTATCAGAACTACCTCCACATCCAGAGACCATTAAGACACTAGAGATTGCTAGTGACAATTTGCATATTAAGAATTTATTGTGCATTTTTTCGACCGATTCACCTAGTTTATGATTTGATTGATAGTATTTTATTTTGCTATTAAATCACTTAACGAAATAAAAGATCAAATGATATTGATAATTACTATCATTTAAATTAATATCCTCCGCCTTTCCCATGGGTAATTTATAAATTATTTGGAGTTCAGGTGGTAAGGAATCCATACAAATTAATGAGTGTTTCACTCGTTTCCACAATGCTGATTGCTTGTGGCGGAGCAGAGTCAGATCCGAAGCTCGAACAGTCACAAACTAAGCCAAGTTCTCAGAATATTTCGGGCATTGCTTTAGATGGTTATTTACGCAACGCGAAGGTTTGTTTAGACAGAAACAGCAATGCTATGTGCGACTCTGCTGATGGAGAAATTGCCACTACGGACGCCGAAGGACGATTTCAGTTAGACGTCGACAATGATGTCGCCCAATACCCAATATTGGTTGAAGCGGTTGCCGGTATAACCATCGATATGGATTCACCGAATCAGCCTATTGAATCGGGATTTACGTTAGAAGTACCGAGTAACACTTCGAACGTGATCAGCCCCATGACATCTCTTATTGCGAGTGTAGCGAAAACCAGTGGCATCAGTTTTGATGAAGCAACTCAGCTTGTGGCCAGCGACTTAGGCATCGATAAACAACTGGCTGTTGGTGATTATTCCGCATCAAACTCAGCGATAAGCCGTGAAGTACACATGTTTGCACGCGGTGTTACTCGCGTACTTCAAGAAGCACAAATGGCCTCTGTTGATGCAGGTGTCGACCAAGTGAATGCTCGAAAAGGCTCTATGTACAAATTGGCCGAACTTGATTTGGCAGAATTTAAAGCCAAGACCGATTTGCTGTCTCATGGTGCATCAGGAACCGATAGCGCATTGAAGCAACTTGGTAAGGAGTACCGAGATCAACTCAAAGTTTCCCAAGAAGACATCGATGGCAATGAAATCATCACTAGACCGCCGGCTCCTAAACATGGTCAGGTCAATGATGCCTCAGACACCTTCGACTGGCAGTTTGTACGTGGCTTCAACCACAACACAGATTACGAATATTCGCTAGATGCCGGTAGCACCTGGTCGACTGTCATTCGCAAACCGATTGTGGTTGGAAAACAGGCATTCGATAAAGGCGCTATTCAGGTTCGAGTCGCAGCCTCTAGTGCACGTAATACTCCAGCAGGTAAACCGCTTCTTTCACACAAAGCATTTACGCTAACGACAGTTCCAGCAGCACCCGCTTGGGTCACCGTGGACAACGCGAGCAATGAATTTGATTGGGCGCTGGTCGATTCTTTTAATGAATTATCTCTTTACGAGTACTCTTTAGATAACGGTGCTAACTGGGTAAAAGCAACTGAAAAACCTCAACGCATTCAAGACTTAGACATTCCAGTTGGGCATCTAAAAGTACGTGTCGCGAAGGATGACTCCATAGGTCACCCGACCGGCTTAAGTGCTATTTCAGACAAACCGATGACAGTAACCCCAGCGCAACCAGTAAAACCTGTGCTGGACTTTGCAAACGACAGCACCAATCAGATCAACTGGCTTTGGGTCTCTGGATATGATGCGCCATCTTTCTACGAGATTAATCTAGGTAACGGTTGGAATACTGTCACTGAACTTCCATATGTGGTTGGCAACGTTTCACTTCCGACTAACAGCATCTCTATCCGTGTAAAATCCAATGTGCAAGATGCTCGCCCCGCAGGCATTCCACTAGTGATCAGTACGGCTTTCACTCGCTCAGAAAACCAGCCTGTTGCGCCAACCCTGCCGATTATTGATGATGCTGAAAACACGTTTGCGTGGACAGAAGTTACAGAGTTTGCTGGCAGTGACTTCTACGAATACTCACTAGACAGAGGTCTTACATTTAGCCCTGTAACTAGCAATCCACAAGCAGTCCCAGATGAGACGTTTGCTAAGGGACAAGTCTGTGTGAGAGTGAAAGCAGGAACAGATCCTCAACATGATCCTGGTGAAACGCTGTGCTCAGATAAGCCATACTCGATGACACCTGATAAGCCACCGGCACCAACATCTCCAATCACTCACGATGGGCTAGACACATTTGATTGGACATTCGTAACAGGCTTCTCAGAAGCTGCGAATTACGAGATCAATGTACTCAACACAGGTTGGGCAACGGTTACTCAGAAACCTTATCAGTTAAACGATCAAGCTTACGCTATTGACTCAATTCAAGTGCGAGTCAAACGAGATCCAATTACCGGTCGTCCTAGTGGAGCAGAGCTGACAAATGATACTGCGTTTACCGTTCGTCCATCTGCACCCAATGCTCCAACTGGACTAGTGGTGAACGATACGGACAACACGCTAGATTGGACATACTTTGGCGAATTCACACAACCAGAGCATTTCGAAGTCACACTCGACTCCGGCTCAACTTGGACAAAAGTAACCGCTAAGCCTGTAGTCATTGGCAATGTAGACAAGAACATCGCTGAAGTGCAATTACGAGTAAGGCAGAACCCAACTAATGGTATGCCTCATGGCGTTGCAACTCCAACTGCACAAGCGTTTACCAAAGTGTTTGAAATCCCGGCGCCAACCTCGCCTGAAATTGTAAATACTTTCACAGGCAGTAATCCAGTCAATACCAACGGATTTCAATGGGATTACTTAACCGCCAACGTTGAGGGTCAATCGGTTCGTTTTGACCAAGCCGAATACTATGAGTTCACCAATGACAAAGGCCTCACTTGGCATCCTGTTGTATCAAAACCTCAATTTATTGGCCCAGAAGGGTACGACAAAACCAATGTCGGTGTTCGATTAAAAAGAAATGCGAAACAAGGTGTCTCAAACTCAATCAGCGACACCCTTTGGGCTACAACAGCTGGTAGCCGCTTCACGGCATTAAAATTTGTACCGATGAAAACCCGTTCGCAAGCCGCTGATTTTAGTTACGGTGGCTCATGGAATACCTACTCCCTAAATTGCATTGCTGAATACGATGATAAAGGACAAGGGGAACCGACGTTTTGGGCGGAACGATTCTCTTCAGAAATCGATACTGTATTCGATAAGATCACAAAGGTAGATGATTGTGGTATCACAGGTTGGACGCTTCCAAACACCAATGAAGTGATCACGCTATCACAGCGAGATCCTGCAACACTGCCATCAAATCTAAGAAGTGGTGGTTACTTGGTATCGAATCAGTCAATGAATATATTAGCGGATAAAAATGGCGTCGCTGTCACTATCAACAAAGGCCAGGAATCTGTTGAGCAATATTATTCAAAATACGCATACGCTAAATGGCAATTGCCATCGGGTGCAGAGTTACTTACTGGTGTAGACAGCGCGACGACTGAAATAACCGCATTTTTGAGTACACAAGATACAAAAATTAACGCTACGGAGCTTTATCTAGAAACCTGGCTAACCGCCAACCAATCTAAGAGCAAAGGTTACGCTGTATTAGAAACGGAAGCTCAAGCTAAAGTACTAGAACTACAGGCTTTAGCCCAACCATGGGCAGATGATCTTAAGAATACGAAGCTAAAACTAAAAGCTCTTGAATTTCAGGCATCTGTTGCTCAAAGCCGAACTGATACTGAGAGCCTTGAATTCATTAGCAAGGTAAAAGCGTATAAGGAGCAAGTCGCTAAATTAGAGCAAAACACCATTGCACTGAGCGCATTAGTCTCTGGTTCTGAATTTGCTCAAAAATTGGCGTTCATGCAGCAAAAATCCGTAACTCTATCCAGCTCAACCAACGCACTAAGTTCAGCGTCACTGGCTAAGGATATTCACCAAGCAAGTTTAGACCTGTACAGCGCGATTTCAGTTCTAGAACAACAATATGAAATGGTTAACTCGTTCGTAAGCGAGCTAAATACATCAACACAAACGCTAGCCTCGGAGTTTGCCACCTTAACAACATTGTTCCAGAAGTTTGTCAGTGAGATGAACACGACCGCCAAAATCCACAACCTAGTACAATCAAAAGTGCTAGCAAAAGATGGACTGAAACTGGCAAAAGACAATGGCTTTAGCGTTTCTCAAGCAGACGCGATGGTAAGCAGCCGCTTCGCTAAATTGGACGAATTAGGCAACTACCTACCAAAAAGCACTACCTACCAACAAGGCTGGCGTTGTGTTGAAGACACTAACATCACAGGCAAACGCCGAGTTTGGACACTGCTCAAAGACGGCCGCCCAAATGGTGCTGACGATCTCGCTTATGACGCTTCGGCCTCTGGTGTAGCAAGTGTTTTAGGCAGTAACGGCCTGCTAGAGAGCACTAATAATGCGAACTTATGTGGCTTCAATGATTGGAAAGTACCAGCGCTGTCTCAGCTACTTTCACTACAAACTAAAGCAATCTCTAGCTCAAACTCGACCATAACAATCGATACAGATGCATTCCCTCATCATCGAGGGCTTGATCCGGAGTATGACAAATCTAGCTATTACGGTGGCGTGATTTTTTACTACTGGTCGAATCAAGCAAAGGACATCAAACAATACATCACAAACTACAGCTCTGAACGCAGCTACCAAGATGTCCGTCGTTCGGCAGTCGGTGGTACTGAAGATGCCGTAATCTTAGGGCGTCTGGTTAGAGAAAAAGCGACAACATACCAGTACCTAGATATGCAAGGGAACATCGTAGCCGATCGCCAAAATGCCATTTGCGCACAAGACACAGACAGTAACCTCGTGTGGCAACTGTTTACCAACGGAGACACTAGCCGTTTCAACAAATACGTAGATGTAACACCGTTAATTTCAACACGAAATACACAAACAGTATGTGGCAAGACGAACTGGCGCTACCCATCGAAAGCAGAGCTATACGGGTTGCTGCCGATCAATGCGGATGTCTTCAAGTTTAACGAGGTGACTGGTGGCGTTTATTCCAACCATAGTTCCTATATCACCAGCGATCCCGCTCCTTATGGTCGTGTCCTCGGATTGAATATGACAACCATGGATGAGAGCCAAGTCGGCACTCAAAGTTACGACGGCCGCTACCTATACCGACTTGTTGCCAAATAGGCACTAAAAATCTCTTATTAATTACTACAACAGCCTCTGCTGAGGCTGTTTTCATCTAGGAAACAAGAAATGTTGAACAAGAAAAAGCAACGCGGTGCAGCCGCAATCGAATACGCCATTCTCGCAGCAGCAATGGCAGTCGTACTACTCAATTTTGTTGGCGGTGAGAATGGCGATCTAACCAAAGAGATTACTGGCGCTTACCAGACTGTCGTCGATAAGCTCAAAGACGCTCAAAAATCAGAATAAGTCCGTTTACCGTAAATTAAAGGAATAGTTATGACTTCCAAGCGACTCATGTTGCTGTCGTTATTTTGCTCGGTGCTCGGATTATCCGTTTTACTGTTGAGTCAAACCAATAACGAGTCTGCGAGCACCTCCGTATCGGCTGCTGAGAAAGCGATCAAAGTGCTGGTTCCGACTCGCACTATCGAGATAGGCCAAACCTACACTCCAAACTCGTTCCGGTGGAAAGAAGTTCCACAACAAGAGTTGGAGAACTACATCGACCACGTGACACCGGAAGATATTTCTGCCGACCACACGATGTCAGGGCTAGCACGCACCAAACTCGTCAAAGACTCAATATTGTCGAAAGCGGACATTACCGAGCCGGAAGGTGGCTACTCGCTCTCATTGAAGTTGCAACCGGGCTATCGCGCGATTTCGGTTCCTGTCGATCAAGTCACGTCTAATTCAGGCTTCATTGAACCGGGCGACAGAGTGGATATTCTCCTACTCGGTTCTCAGGATGGTGAGCTACTTCGTTATGGCAATTCATCTCAAGGATTGTACGTTACAACGATAGTGCATGATGCAAGAGTCTTGGCATTCAATAACAAGCAAACCGCAGAATCTTATCAAAAGGCTCGGGAATCTAATGGTTTCGAAAATGGTATCCCTGACGACAGCAGTGTCTCTTTAGAAGTGACACCCGAGCAAGCAAACCAAGTGGTACTTGCAAAACAACTAGGAAAGTTAACGCTTGTATTACGCGGGCAAAACGAGGCTCAAGATCAACCTCAACACGCAAATGCCGTGACGCTGAAAGTCATTTCTCCAGACACAACTCAGGTATTGCCTGACGTGGGTTTGGTGGAATTTAGAGCCGAAAATAAAACCGTCAATAATAAAACTGGAGCTGATAACAATGGCTAACATCTGTCGTTGGTGGGGTGTTCTCCTGCTATCAAGCCTATGTGTCTCTTTTGCATCTGCAGCATCAACATTTGATGTCACGATCAATGAGGCAAGAATGATTCGCTTACCAGAAAAAGCGAAATCTATTTTCATCTCTAGCACCCATATCGCTGATTACCAAACCTTAACCAACACTAAGGTAATGGTATTTGGTAAGCGAGCTGGCAGCGCTACGATCACCGTTTTGAATGAGCAAGAGCGCGTGATTTATACCAATAAAATTCGCGTCACGCACAACAGCCGCGAGTTCAATGAACTGGTTAAAAACAAATTCCCTGAAGCGTCAGTCAACGCGGAATCTCTGGGCGGAAAATTATGGCTTAAAGGACGCGTTTCTTCTCCGATGATGGCACACAATATCGTGTCGCTAGCAAAAGGCTACCTATCCCCGGTTGTCGATTCTACCGGACAACCAGAAAGCTCAAGTTCGAAAGGAAACAATAGCAACAGCAGTAGTTCAACCAATCAAAATCAGCAGACTCAACCCAATGATGATGAGCTGATCAATCAATTGGTTGTCACCATGCCAAATCAGGTCAACATTCGTGTAAAAATCGCTGAAGTCTCAAGAAATGTATCCAATAAGTTGGGCATCAAATGGGGTTCAATCGCTGGCGGTGTGGGGCAATTTTCGTTTTCAAAGCTGCCTAATGTCAGTAGTTGGGGCAAGCCGAGCATTACTGCTCTGATTGATGCGCTAGCAACCAACGGCATGATGTCTGTGCTTGCTGAACCTAACTTGACCGCAATGTCAGGCGAAGATGCGGAGTTTTTGGTTGGTGGGCAAGTACCGCTACCACTGATCACGGCTGACACCACTCAAATCGAATACAAAGATTTCGGTGTAAAACTGAACTTCACCCCAACCGTGCTCAGTCAAAACCGTATCAGCTTAAAAGTAAATCCCGAGGTCAGTAACATCTCAATCGAGAGCCAACAAGTGATAAACGGAACTAACTTCCCTTCTTTTACCACTCGTAGCGCCGCCACCACCATTGAATTGGCAAGTGGGCAGAGCTTTGCTTTAGGTGGGCTATTGAAATCGGAAGACATCGAACAACTACAAAAAGTACCGCTCATCGGTGAGATACCAGTACTCGGTAGCCTGTTCCGCTCGACTGAATTCACTCGTAGAGAAACAGAACTGATCATCATTGTAACGGCTTACCTAGTTCAACCGACTCGTTCGGACTCAATGCCACTACCAACCGATGGCTTAATCCCATTGAGCGATGTTGAACGTTTACTGGCATGGCCAAGAGAGCAACAAAAAACATCAAATAATAAAGCGACTTATACCGACAACCAGAAGCCTCGCTTACTGGGTGACAACGGGTTCTACTACTGAGGACATCATGAACAAATTATCCTTATTACTGCCCGCTCTCATTGCGCTTGCGGGTTGCGCGCCAACGCCTACAACCCAACAACCTTCTGTGGATGTGGTGTCCGTAACAAACAAACTGACTTTAACACTGTCGGGCAAAACGTTATCGGCTCAAGAGAAAGATGACATCTCTGATTTTATTGCTCGTCGAGGTACGCTATCCAACTTAATGGTCAAGATTGAAAATACGACTCAGAAAGGAGAAAGCCAAAGTGAAAAAGTTAGGCTTCATCTGATCGAGTCAGGCCTCTACCCTTCTCAAATTTCAGTATCTAATCCATCGGTACAAGGTAAAGGTGATCTCACGATTTTTGTTGAGTCTTATCGTGCCAAAGTAACGGCATGTGACGCGGGTAAAACACCAAGAACCACACTCAACGCTTATCGTACTCAGCGCAATTTTGGCTGTGCGAATGCCAATGCACTGGCGCAAATGGTCGCAAATCCAAAAGACCTGATAGTTGGTCAGCCCATCGACAGTGCACAAGGACAAAAAGCGGTGTCTAGCATCGATAACTACTTTGCGCCACCAGCACAAAACCAACAGACAAACTCTGGCTCTTCGAATACAACGCTAGGAGGTTCGCAATGAATCAAGTACACAACTTAACGGTACTGATCGCGGCATCGGAGCAGCTCGATACATTAGCGCTCACATACACACTGAATGATTTCGGTATAAACAACATCACAACCTCTTCGAATCAAGAAGATGACGTGGTGAGAGAGGTACTTAAGAATGACGTTAAAACCATCTTCCTCGATGTATTGAATAGCGAATTGCCAGAGTCGAAACAGGTTGTGCAACGTTTAATACAACGTACTGGGTGCCAAGTTATCGCGATTGGTCATTCAACCGAAATTTTTGCTTACCGTGGAATGCTCGCATCCGGTGCCAGTGACTATTTAGTCAACCCTGTGACACCACAAGATCTTGAACACGTCTCCTTTGCTGCTTTGCAGCTCAACAACGAAAAACGAAATGAAAAAATCGTTTCCATTGTCAGTGCAAAAGGCGGCTCAGGAAGCAGCACCATTATCGCGACGTTATCGCAGCAGCTTGCCGAACTCGATAAACGAGTAACTTGTATGGACCTCGATTTTTCGATGGGTGATTTAGATTTGCTACTCAATGTAGAAGGCAACACGGCGTTGGTAGAGCTTTTACAATACCCAGAAAGATTAGAACCTCTCGTGTTTGAGCGCAGCGGGATCAGTGTGTCACCCGAACACACACTCTTTACCGGTTATCTACCTTTAGACACCACACCATTTTGGCCACAAAAGAGTGCATTCGATCAGTTTACAAAGTTCTGCCTGCAAAGCTCAGACTACTTATTGATCGACATCCCGACCTATTCCTTGCGCGACCAGGTCGGCTTTGAAGCGCTTAAAAGTGCCGATATTCGAATCATTGTGGTTGAGCCTACACTCAGCTCTATTCGCAATGCAGGCCAAATAATCAAACGACTTCAAAACCAAGCCGCTTCAGAAACTATTGTGGTGTTGAACCATTGTAAGTCCGATTCCGCGTCCCTTATTTCAGTCAATGATGTGAAGAAATCACTCGGTACATCCGTAGACGTCGTGATTCCATTTTTGCCTAACCATTTCTTGAGCAAGTCATCGCTTGGTCAGCCTGCCCATAAAGGCAATAGGAAAGTGAAGCTCGCGTTTAACTCTCTACTTGAACTAGTCACTGGTGAGCCGCAACAAGGCAGCCGCCGTTTTTGGAAGCGAGGCGCATAATGTTTGGTCAGAACACACAAACCATAGATCCGATTGAAGCGAATAGAGCTCGATCGCATGAAGTCCTCACATCAACACCCTCAGTTCGTGAGCATTATCATGTGATTCATGAAGAGGTCATCAAGGCGATCGACCCATCGGTTGTAGTGAGCTTAAGTGCACCCGATCTTGAAACTAGAATTGCCGAAATGGTGTCAGATATCGTGATCTCTAAACAGCTACCGCTTGGTCACAAAGATGTCGCTCATTCGGTGGAACAATTGCTCAATGAGTTTCTAGGATTAGGTCCACTGCAACCCTTAATTGAAGACCAAGGCATTACCGACATCATGGTCAATGGGTACCGTGAAGTCTACGTAGAACGCTCAGGAAAATTGCAAAAAACGGCAGTTCAATTTCGCAATGAAGAACAACTTCTCAACCTAGCGCGACGCATCGTCAGCAAGGTTGGACGAAGAATCGATGAATCGAATCCATTAGTCGATGCTCGGTTGGATGATGGTAGCCGTGTCAATGTAATGATCCCACCGCTAGCGCTTGATGGAACCTACATTTCAATCCGAAAATTCAACGAGAATAAGCTAACGCTCAGCCAATTAGCGCAGTTTGGTGCAATGTCGAAATCGATGGTCAAACTTATCGATATTATTGTTCGCTCCCGCCTTAATGTGCTTGTTGCGGGAGGCACTGGTGCAGGTAAAACCACACTGCTCAATGCGATGTCTTTTAGCATTTCACCTCAAGAACGCATCATTACCATTGAAGACACCGCAGAACTGCGTCTACAACAGCCTCATGTTGTACGCGCAGAAACCCGCCCAGCCAATGCTGAAGGCTTAACGCCGATTACCCAGCGAGAATTAGTGCGAAATGCGTTACGTATGCGACCAGATCGCATCATTTTAGGCGAAGTTCGTGGCGATGAAGCCTTTGAAATGATGCAGGCAATGAATACCGGCCATGATGGTTCACTGTGTACATTGCACGCAAACTCGGCGACTGACGCACTAGTTCGCATGGAAAATATGTTGATGATGAGCCAAGCAACACTGCCTCTGTTCTCATTGCGCCGCCAAATCGCAGACACCATCGATGTGGTTATACAAGTCGAAAGAATGCGTGATGGCAAAAGACGCATTGTTTCGATCACCGAGGTGCAAGGGTTAGAAGGAGAACAATACATCACTCAAGACTTGTTCAAATTCAAGCCGTTATCAGAGGATCAACAAGGCAACCTGATTGGCGAATACAAGAGTGCTAAGTGCGTACCAAGCTTCAATGAAAAAGCCAAATACCACCAACTCGATGCTCAACTAAGAGTAGCGATGGAGCTTGAAGCCTAATGATCTTAGTTCTCACTGTTTTCGTTGTATTTATCGCGATCGGGTTAATCAGGTTGAGCTCAAAGCAAGCCATCGTCAATAAACGGCTGTTATTGGTAAGCGGCAGTCAACGCTCGCTTACAGCTGACGTTTCAATCAAAAAAACCAACCACCAGCGCAGCAACAAACTGCATGCTTTCTTTTTACGAATGAATGCATTGCTGCCAGTTTGGGATAAGTACTTCATTGCTTTATCAGCTATAGGTTTCCCAGCATCAGGCCACATGTTATTTCCCCAACTGGCAATACATCATCAACTTTTCGCCGCTGTTGGACTTTGGTTTGTATGCACATGTGCCTTGGTGATGTACCGCCGAAAAATGCAGGTAGAAGAGTTCGAACAAAGCATCATCAATGTACTTGGCTTAATTTCTAGAGCTGTGGCTGCGGGGCTCTCAGTCCCACAAGCGATTGAACAAGTGTCAGAAACCCAACCAGGGTTGTTAGGACGTGAGTTCTCCTATATTCGCGATAACTTAACGCTCGGTTTAAGCCTTCGACAAAGCCTCGATGATGCATGCGTTCGCCTTCCTTACAGCAGTTTCCGCTACTTCTCGGTCGCGTTAATCCTGAATCAATCGAATGGTGGCCAACTGCGCGACATTCTTCAAAGTTTGAGCAGAACCATGCATGACAACCGAGCCATGAGAAAAAAGGTCAAGAGCTTAACCTCGGAGCCTCGTATGACAGCCTTCTTTCTCTCAATCTTACCCTTGGGGTTATTGGGTGGTATCTATTTAATGGAACCCACCATGATAGTCCAATTGTTCAACACAGAATCGGGACAGCGTGTACTGACCTACGCCGTCATCAGTATCAGCTCAGGCACACTCATTTTGAACGCTCTGACTCGTAACAAAAGGTTCTCATCATGATGTATGTTGCCTTGCTTCTGTTGGGATGTGCATTACTACTCACAGTTGTCGCACACTTGTCTTCCTTCAAACGAGATGTTGTCGCTGAACGACTGACTCGCGTATCGAGCTACTCCTCTAAGTACACCACCGCTTCAAGTAAATGGCGCTTCCAAGGTGCAAAACCACGACGCCAGAAGTTAATCCTCATTGGCTGGTTGAGTCCTAATGCAGAGATCTATTTTCTTGGCTTAAGACTACTGACGATGGTGACGGGATCTATTGCTTGGTATGTCACTCGAATCCAAGTGCTTAACATGAACTCTGTGGCCGAATGTATCGCAATCGCCATTGTGGTTGGCATCCTGTTCGACCGCATTCTAGATTGGCGCGTGAACCAAGTCCGAATGCAAATTAGCCGCGTTATTCCTGATGCAGTCGATCTGATGGTGGTGTGTGTCGCATCAGGCCTAACACTCGAAGCGGTATTTCGCTGTGTCGGTGAAGAGATGCGTGCGATCTCTCCAGCATTGTCACGAGAATGGCTACTCACTGCGACTGAAATATCGGTTCTTGATTCACCACAAACGGCACTTTCAAACCTAGACAAACGAGTCCAGCTTCCTGACATCAACAATATTGTGACCACCATGAATCAAGCGCTTCAATACGGTACGCCTCTCGCTGAAGCGTTAAAGCTGATTGCCTCTGATAGCCGCCAATATCACTTCTTAGAGCTTGAAGAGTGGGTAGGAAAAATACCAGCCAAGATGTCATTCCCTTTAGTGGTCTTCATCATGCTACCTGTCGTGGGCATTATTGTCGTGCCAATCATGTTATCCCTTAAACAAACTCTGGGGGGCTTATGAACAAGATCATTCTCTTGGGTTTAGCACTGATTTTGGTTGGCTGTCAGTCAACGAATAACGTTGAAAAAGAGACCTCTGAAGATATGAAAGTCGCCGAGGTTGCACTGATGAATGGCAAACCAGAAAGTGCCATGGATCTGTACCGAAAGATGCTGATATCGAAGCCTGATGACCCACAGTTACTATTGCTAATGGGGTCCGCTGCGAATCAAGCGAGTCGTTATGATGAGGCGCTTCATTATCTAAAACGTGGTATCGAGCTTAATCAATCGAGCGCAATTTACAGAGAACTTGGCCGCGCGTGGTTGGCGCTTGGTGAGCTTGAACAAGCCACATCAGCACTCGAAGAATCTGTCAGATTAGTTACAACTGATGATGTCGCCCACAACAGTCTAGGCGTAAGTTACTCGCTCAATAAGCAGTATTCAAAAGCGCGTGAATCTTACTCTCATGCCCTTAGTTTGATGCCATCCAGTAATGAGTATCGCAACAACTTAGCCATGGCTTGGATACTCGATGGCAAACCAGAGCAAGGGATCCGAATTCTGCACCCGATCTTTGTCCGAGGTGAAGCGAGCGTAAAACTGCAACTCAATCTAGCACTGGCTTATGCGCTTTCTGGAGACAGTGATTCAGCGAAAAGTATCGCTCGTGCACATCTATCTCAACCTGAGTTCGCCAACAATAGTCTGTATTACCAAGAGCTTGCTGCTAAAACTGAGCAAGGAGAACTGTGATGCTCTCTCGTCAAAAAGGGGCGCAGACCGTCGAGTTTGCAATGTTGGTGGTACCGTTCCTGATACTCATCATCGGTTTCTTTGAGATCTGCCGCCTGCTGTTGGTCAACATCATCTTTGATGTAGCCGTTAATGCGGGTGTTCGAGAGGCCAAGACACGGCCGATTAGTCCTATTTCAGACCAAGCTTTTGCCGAGACCATCGCAAAGTTCCCACTGATAGATAAGAGCAAGCTCGTCTTGGATCCATCGCCGCTATACGCCGAAAACTTCTCAGACTTAGTTAATGAGAAACCGGTATCCAAAAGCAGAGCAGTGTTAGGCGAGTACAAGGTGTCTTACTCATTTTCATTTGCCTTATTACCTAATCTATCAACTCAGTTTTCTGAGTCTATCAGCAACATGACAACCTTGAAAAGAAAGGTACTGGTTAGTTATGACAACAAATAAAACACCTCGAAAAAAACAAGCGGGTTCAGCAGCGATTGAATTCCCCTTCGTTGTACTCGCACTCATGATCATTTTGTGGGGGCTTGTTGCCGTTTATCGCTTATTCAGCCTGCAGACTCAACTCGACAACGTGACATACAACTTAGTCAACGCCGTTTCACTAACGCAACTGAAACCAGAGCAAGGCCCAAACGGATGGCCTAATACGTTAAAGGATCAGCTTCTCGATCTCGCCGAACGTTATCTTCCGCAAAACATTAAGCGCAGCAATATTGGGCTGGTACTTGAAAGCCGTGTATTTGATACCACCGCTTCGAACTGGGAATACAAGCCCATCATCCATGCCGGGATCACCTGTCAAAAGTACACACCCATCGATCAACTAGAGACACTTATCGTTGAGGGAAGCGGCGACCCTGCGTTAGTTGGAAGACCATCCACCTTGGTTCAACTCACTTTATGTGTGAATACACCGTTTGACTACAAGCGACTCGATCTTCCGAAAAGACTCTCAAGTTCATCAGCCGTGATAGGAAAGCATTATGGTTAAACCAATATTCGGCAGTAATGCGCTTAAAAAACAGCAAGGCTCCATGACCATTTCATTCTTGGCGTTACTGTTTCCCGCGCTTTTTATCGCCGTTGGTACCCTAATGATCTCAGCACAAGTGATGGTTTCAAACCGAGCTGCGCAAGCCGCCGATTCGGCCGCATTAGCGTGTGCTTTTGCTGACACAGCCACACTCCCAATGATGCGGGCTTACCAAGAGTACTATAAGCCAACCCTAAAAGGGGTGAGTGGCTTAACACCAGAAAACCAAGGCTCAAGCTGCCGTATTAGCCTAGGTTATTCATTGTCACCGATACTGCCCAACTTTAAATATGAGAGCTATGCAAACAAGGTAACGGCAACGGGTGGAGGTTATAAAGGTGTGGTTGAAAGCAAGCAATCTTCGATTCCAACGGAGCTGGTTTTAGTACTTGATGTGTCTGGATCGATGGGTTCAAACATCCAGTCATTGAAATCCATTTTATCCAATGCTTTAAATACGATTCAATCGCAGAGTAAGAACGCCAACGATTTAGATTCAGTGAGAATTTCAATCGTTCCTTTCGACTCTGGAGTCGCAGCGCAGCGCCCACCTTGGTTAGCTAAAGAAGCAGCCGGTATCTACTGTATCGATGGGCTGAGCTATCGCAATGGTAATTTCTCTGCGTCACTGACGGTCGACAACCTCGCCACGCTGCACTCAGAACGCCCTGTGAAGTTTGCTAAGCCCAACGACTGGTTACTTGACTGTAACCAAAACTCGCCAATGCTGCCGTTGACCAATGTATTTTCTCGCGTCCAAAACTCGATAAACAGCCTAACGGCGAACGGCGGTACTCGCTCTTATCACGGTTTGGTATGGGGAGTGAGACAGCTTATCCCACGCTGGCAACAAGCATGGGGATTGAACGCCAGCACAGTACCCGAAACCAGAAGAAAATTGGTGCTTTTTACCGACGGAGATGACAGTGGAGACGCGTTCACCCAACTGGTTAACGCCGGGTTCTGTACTACCGCAATCAATCAATATGGCATCGAAATGAATTTCATCGGCTATGGCGTCAACCCTTCTCGAATCGCTCAATTCGAGAACTGTGCCGGGGATCCACAACGCGTGTTTAGTGCCACCAGCACGGCTCAACTCAACGAGTACTTTTCCGATATTTTAGCGGTTGAATACTCGGCAACCATCAAACTCACTCGCTAATCCAAACAAAGCGTTTGATTCGAAACACCTGAATTTAAGCATTGAATTAAAAACAAACAAGTTAAAAACAATATGGAGAAAAACATGTTTACACGAGCCCTAGCGCTATTGGCGCTGTGCCTTTCTTTACCTGCATTGGCTTATCAAGAAGGGGATTCGTTGTCGCCAGACGTCATCGAAAAACTTCAACTCAACAAGGATGAACTGACCATTGTCGACTTCTTTGCAGAGTGGTGCGTCTCTTGCCGCGAAGAGCTACCAGAAGTTAATCAACTCTACACCGAACTCAAAGGCACAGGCGTCACGTTTAAAGGCGTTGATGTGGATGAAGATGTTGAAGTTGGCTTGGCGTTTCAAAAGCAGCTCGGACTGGAATTCCCTGTTGTTAACGACCCTGAACAAGCATTGATTGCCGAGTTCAAGCCGATCGGCATGCCAGCGCTTTATTACATCTATCAAGGCAAGGTTATCAAGATTCGTTTTGGTGCCATTAACCACATTAGTGACGTAATTACTGACGACCTCACCCAAATGGGAGTGCAACTGTAATGCTAATCAAAGCCACCCTTGTTGGGCTACTCACCATTCCAATGATGGCTAATGCCACGCTCGAACTCGACCTAAGTGGTCTGGGAAAAAAGCCTGCGGAGCAACAAGCCAGTGATAGTAGCGCAAAAAACACAGGTCCTATCATTGAAGAAGAGATCATCTCCAGCACCGTTTATTCAAGTGGCGGTGATTATTCAAATCCAGAAGCGAAACGTGCAACCAGACGAAACATTGAGATGGTTAAACCCAAGGCAAAGCAACTGGTTATCGAACAGAAAGCACCTGAAGTGAGCAACAAACCTTCGGCTTTGGCTTTCGTTGATGAGTTTCTTGGTATTGAACCTGTAAAGCCTTGGGAAAAAGGCACATTGGCTCAAAAAGAGATGAAACCCGGTGGCACGGTGCCTGAATTCGACGTCTTTTCTGAAAAGGTCTTCGCTTACAAACAAGGTTCCGTCGGCGGCAGTGGTGTTGGTGGCGGTGGCTGTGGTTGTAACTAACCGATCCATCAACGAAAAAATCAGTATTTAAAAAACAAAATAAGAAAAAAATGAAAAAATTACCAATTACGCTGCTGAGTGCAGCGGCAGTGGCTAACGTGGCATTAGCTGAAGATCATATCTCTGTTCATTACCTTAGCTATGAGGAATACGATGACAGAGTATCAGCCAATGACACCATGGTTTCGATTGAGAAAAGTATCGGCTTAGATTGGACACTCAACGCAGAGATAAGCTACGACAGTGTTTCAGGCGCCTCTCCAGCGTGGGGGCCTACAACACCTCCCGCTTCGAATGCGGATCAGGTAAACCGCGCCCTGAAAACTCAACAAGCACAGAATAAAACCGACGAGGTTATTCGTGCAGGCTACGATCCTCACCGCAGCGGCTATGAAATCCAAAAAGTAGGCCTTGAAGACACTAGAAAATCCATCAGCTTAAGCGCGACCTATCGCGATACCTTACGTAACGAATGGACCTTAGGTGGCAACGCCTCTCAAGAAGAAGATTATGAAAGCCTCGGCATTAACGCCAAAGGTTTAGTCTATGCCGATAGCACTAAAAACCGCTCTTACAGTCTAGGTGGCTCTGCCCTTTTCGATCAGACTCAAGCGTTCGGCAAATACTCGTTGGCTTCATCAAACAGCCAGAGCTGGGAAGACATTTTCACGGGCAGTTTAGAAGCCGGATTATCACAAACCTTCACGCCGAATCTATACAGCATTTTTACCGCTTACACGGGTTACCGCAGTGGCTATTTGAGCAATCACTATTTAACGGTTCTACGTGAAGTCGATATCAACGACGACGGAAAGATCGATGATGATGAAGTGTTCTTGGGACAAGATTCTCGACCGGATACGCGACTCTCTGGCGGTATTAATATCCAAGCTTTTTACTCATTGTCCGATAGCCTAAAAATCCGACCAAGATACAAATGGTTTATGGATGATTGGGGCGTAATGTCTCACCAGTTAGGCGGCAAATTATCTTGGCGAGTGAGTGAATGGTTAACGTTGGCACCGGGCTATTTCTGGTACACGCAAGATGCGGCCGATTTCTATCGCGACCCAAGTAGTGCCGATCCTTCTTTTGCTTCATCAGGCTACGCAACTTCAGACCTTCGCTTAGGTAACTTCACGGCCAATGCCTATGAACTAGGGGCGAGTATCAAGGTACATAAGAAATTACGCTTAAATGCGCTTGCTGCATATTACGAACAGAGCAACGGTTTTGAAGCGCAATGGTGGGCGGTTGGAGCAACCTATGAGTTCTAACCTGCCCTTTGTACATCGCTTTCATGCCATGACCGTACCCTGTGAAGTGCAAATTTTGTCGATGGATTTGGCTAACTTTCCAGAGGCAAGTGCAACAGCAATCGCGACCAAGATAGAGCAAAACACACGCCGATTGGAAGACAAATATAACTTCTACTGCGACGACTCGTGGCTAACACAGCGCATTAATCAGCGAGCATCATGTGATGTCGAACTCGATTCTGAATCTGCCGAGGTTTTCCAACACCTCGACCGATTAAGTCAACTGACGTTCGATACCTTTGATACTACGGTCGGAAGCATCAAACATCTTTTAAAACAAAAGCCGAAGATGTTGCACAGTCATGCTTTCCAAGCCTTGTCTTCTGCTTTGGGTAAGCAAGCATGGGAGCTGAAAGGGACAATAGATCTAAAAGGCACTGTCGATTTACAAGGGACCCTCGATCTACAAAAGACAAGGCTACACGTCCCTGATTCACGCACTCGCTTCGACTTTGGCGGCGTCATCAAAGAGTACGCCGTTGACCAAGCCGTAGCGATCGGAAAACAACTCGGCGCGACGTCGATGTTAGTGAATTTTGGCGGTGACATCTATGCGCTAGGAACCAAACCGGATGGCTCGGCATTTAACATTGCTGTCTTAGATCCAAGAGACAACAAGACCCCATTTTTCGCAGTTCCGTTAACGAACGCAGCGCTCACGACCTCAGCTCACAGTGAACGCCAGGTGCAATTTGGTGACAAGACCACCTCTCATATTCTGTCAAAGCAAGATGTCGAGCAGAAGATCCTTTCTGTTACCGCTATCTCGTCGTCCACATTAGAAGCAGGCGTGCTCAGTACTTCACTGACATTGAATCCCAACATATCAGTACCTGAAGATAGCGCTGTTATCTACATCGACGATCAATTACACATTCACCAAAACACGGAGTTCCTTCATCCATGAAGTGCTACCTACTTACGTTAATTCTATTGTTTAGCGGATTGTTACATGCTCAAGAAAACGAGTTTCTTCCCGTTGAAGAGGCCTTCCCCGTCACATGGGAAGCCACAGACCAAGGCGCGGTAATTAGCTTTGATACGCACAAGGGTTACTACCTGTATCAATCTCGATTTTCGTTCAAAGGTGAGTCGTCATTATCTACGTTAGAACCGAGTTATTCGCTGCCAGGTGAACAGAAAGAGGATCCTAACTTTGGTAACGTCATCGTATTTCACGAACCGCTTACCGTTACCGTGCCTTACACCGGAAGTGGCAAACTCATCGTGCGTTACCAAGGCTGTGCAGACAAAGGGCTTTGTTATCTGCCGCAAAAGTTAGTGCTCGATTTGCCGATGCTCGAAACCGTAGCTGAAGCCCAAGTTGAGGAGACATCAAACTCTCTATATCAAACCTTAGGTGAGATCAGTGAGGATACGAATGGCTTATCTTCGTTCCTATCCCAAGCCGGTAAGTTACAAGCGCTTCTTGTGTTCTTCTTGCTTGGCCTAGGCTTGTCTCTGACGCCATGTGTACTGCCGATGATTCCAATCTTAGCCAGTATCATCGGTGGCGAAAAAGCGATGACAGGCAAAAAAGGTGCGGCACTCTCCAGTTCCTATGTTCTGGGTATGGCGACCAGCTATGCCATGACGGGGATCTTAGTCACCACCTTGGCAAAAGGCGTCAACCTGCAAGCCGCGATGCAACAGCCTTGGTTGTTAAGTAGCTTTGCAGCGGTTTTTGTTCTGCTCGCATTGGCGATGTTCGGATTCTATGAACTCCAACTGCCTGCCGCCCTCCAGCAAAAGCTCAACAGCGGCTCAGACAAGCTTGGAGGCGGTAAGATCGCCAGTGTCTTTGCCATGGGCGCAATATCAGCCTTGGTGGTGTCACCTTGTGTCAGTGCTCCATTGGCTGGTGCGTTGCTGTACGTCTCAACCACTCAAGATTGGATGTTTGGTGGGGCGACTCTGTTCGTTATGGCGCTTGGTATGGGCATACCGCTTATCGCTATCGGCGCAAGTGGCGGGCGTCTGTTATTAAGAAGTGGCGCTTGGATGGTTTCAGTTAAACAAGTGTTTGGCGTGCTGCTATTGGCTGTTGCTATCGTGCTATTAAGCCGCTTTGTCGCTCCATCGGTCATTATGATCTTATGGGCGCTGCTCGCCATCGGTTCTGGTGTACATTTCGGTGCTTTAGAAGCCGCACAACCGGGTTGGGCGCGTACTCGTAAGTTCTCTGCTTTGCTACCATTGAGCTATGGTTTAATTTTATTTGTCGGATTTTTCTTAGGTAATACAGACCCTCTGAACCCACTTGAAAACAGGGACTCAGTCCAATCCATTGCGATCACTCCCTTTGAAAAAACAGACTCTATTGTTCAGCTAGAACAACAGTTGCAAACCGCAGCGAGCAGTGACCAAAAGGTGCTAGTCGACCTTTACGCAGATTGGTGTGTGTCTTGTAAAGTGATTGAAACCAACGTGTTCAACGACCAACAAGTGAGCCAAAAACTTAAAGAGTGGAAGACAATAAAACTTGATGTGACAGAAAGCTCTCCAGAGCAAATGGCATGGCTCAATGATAAGAATGTATTTGGCCCTCCAGCGATTTTCTTTTACTCACCCGCCAGCGGTGAAATAGAGCCTGCGCGTGTAATGGGAGATATTGATAAAGAGGGTTTCAATAAAAAACTCAAACTTGCCAATAAGCTCGCTTACACACGAACAACAGAAGCTGATAGCCAAACGAACTAAGGCCTACGCTAGATAAAATCAAAATCGCCCAATCATAAATTGGGCGATTTTTTCTTTTGTGGTTTACAGATATAAGGCAATTTATTCTGGGCTTTCTAGCTGCTCAATCACCGTTTGAGTCAATTGCTCAGTATACGGATTGATCTTCCAGTGTTCTGGACTCCAACCTTTGACAAAACGTTGAAAATCAGCCCACGCCACATAGAACATTGGTCGCCAAGCGGCTTCGACTTCATCAAACGAAAGCTGTGGCTGATAGTACGTCAATGCCTCTTCCAAGTATCGGAAGTATGTCTCTAACATATGTGACTCAAGTTCAGCGCAATCTTGCGGCCTGACAGCACTGCTCATAAACAGAGCCACGTCTTTCATAGCACATCCGTGACCGACGTACTGGAAATCGACTGCAGCGACTTTTTCACTCTCAGGATCAAAGCAAAAGTTGGCGAGCTTGGCATCACCATGCACTAAGGTTGGATATGGACACTCTCGGAGTATGCGGTCGATGTGCTGTGCTTGGTGCTTTAATTGTAAATCGGACAATGCGTTCAGCTCATCAGGGCGTGTGTCTAAATGCCAGTATGTACCGACTTGCCACAATGAGGCTGATTGTTCTTGATCTACATTGATGTGCTTTGCGTGAAAGTTAGCGAGCCATTTAAGGCAAGCATCGCGTTGTTTCTGCTCTTCTAGAGTGTAAGCAGACGCCAGTTCAGACTGAGTATCTTTGGTTGCCAGATCGTCAGAAACAGCAAGCACATCAAACTGAGAAGTTAACGGAAAGCCGATCTCCGCTAAGTCTTGCATCACAATCAGCCACTCGTTCTCTTGCAACTCACATTGTAGCCCAACAGGTACGGGGCAACGCTCATCCCATTCTTGAGTGAACGATTGATACCATTCCGTCTCAACTTGATAAGAGTGCACCTTGCGTTGGTGAGAGAGTTTGGTGTTCCAACCCTTTGGGTGTTCGGCTTTATCTGGCAATGCGACATGTTTAACAATCACACTCTTGAGTTCAGCACTGTTTTCTTGAGAAAAGACCAAGCGAACTAACTCGCCATACCCGCCCCACAGGCGTTGAATCACTTGGACATCAAGCCCTTGGTGACAACCCAACGAGGTCGCTATTTTTTGATAAAGCTCTTGTTGATAAAGCTCTGGCTGATTTTGACTTGAACTCGCTTCAGGTTGAGCTCGATTATTCGACGATATTGATTGAGACATATTACTCGTTGTTATGCTTTGTCGGATAGAAGATGTGACCACTGTGGCTGCCTATTCATATAGTGAACAACATAGCTACAAACCGGCACAATTTTGAAGCCCGCTTGTTCAATTTCGGGCAAAACCGACTCCATCATCACCTTACCAAAGCCCTTGCCTTGCAGCTCATCAGGAATGCGTGTCGAGGTGATATGTAGTACATCTCCGTCCTTTTTATACTTAACGACTGCGAACTGGTCGGGTTCTAGCTCAACCGTGATCTGGTTCACTTCTTGATCCCATTTTACTGCCTGCATTCTCAACTCCTGCAAATAATTGATACGACAAACAATAAAAGTTTGAAGTATGAGTTCCTTGTAATAGACTAACGCAAGTGCATATAAATAAAACTAAGTACTTACAAACACAGTAAATAATTTAGTGCAATCGGCTTAATATAAAATCAGCAATGATAAAGGCACTCTATAAATCTATGTGAGTACGTCCACTAAATCTAGCACGTAATAACCCCTTGTTAGCAAGCTACCAATATAACTAACAGACGCATGTTGGCGCATGGAGAACCTATAATGAACGCACCCCTGAAGAAGCCTTTGGAGCATAATCAGGCACTTCAAGACCCTCGTAATCGCACCGTTTCCACCATCAATAGCACTGATGCGCTAGCGATGATTGAGCACGGCAGTGAACTGACATTAAATGTCTCAACTCCCGTTGGCACTAAGTTTCTCGCCACCACCAAATTTATCGGTACGCACAGTGATAATTGTATTGTGGTTGAGGTTCCTGATGTATCCAATGAAGATCTGAACTTTTTCTTTCAAGAAGGTTTTTGGATGACCGCTCGGGCTTATTCTCTACGAGGTGAAGGTGCGCTTATCCACTTTAGAAGCCAAATTCACCACAAGATTGGTGAACCCTTCCCTATTCTTGTGCTGTCTACACCAAGCACGATGCAAGTGACTCAGCTGCGTAAAGAGACACGCTATGAAGTGAATTTAGCTTCAAGAATCATCTTCAACGACCAACGAGCAAACTGCGAGATAAGAGACTTATCGAAAAGTGGCTGTCGCTTTGTGACCTCACCGACCTCTCGTGCGATTCAGATTGCCGATCGAGTGTCTATTGAGATAACTCCTGAGAATTACAACGGTCCGCTGATTCCGCCATTGCGAGGCATTATCTGTAATCTGCAAAAATCGACGCACTACGCTCGATACGGTGTTGAATTTGATGATATTGGCCGAGCTAACGCCAAACACTTATTGGCAAAGTTGAAGTTCGATGGCACCAAGCTCTGCTTACGAAACGGTTAACGCCTTTTAAGACGCGACTTTCTCCGAATACCGTAAGCTGACCAAAAACAAATGGCTCCTAGCGAGCCAAACCTCAACAAATAAAAAAGCCATCGACTCTAAAATCGATGGCTTTTGTGTTCTAGCTATTTGTTTAACTGTTTATCTAAGCATTAAACTAATTAGCTATACGGTTATTTACGCAGTGCGTTCAGTTTAGCTTGCGCGATACCAAAGATAGTATCGATTGGGTAGCTCCCCTCATCACTAGCCTCACCAGCAGCTTTACCTGTGAACAGTTCAATCGCTTCTGTTACATGGTCGATGGCCCAGATGTTGAACTCTCCCTTTTCAACCGCTTTGACGATGTCGCTGCGCAGCATCAGGTTATGAACATTCGAACGCGGGATGATCACACCTTGCTCACTTGAACGACCTTTAATTTCACACACATCAAAGAAGCCTTCGATCTTCTCGTTCACGCCACCAATTGGTTGAGACTCACCAAACTGGTTCATCGAGCCAGTAATTGCGATATCTTGACGGTTTGGCTGCTTAGAAAACGCCGACACCACCGCACAGAACTCGGCCATACTCGCACTGTCACCATCGACGCCACCATACGATTGCTCGAAGGTGATGTTAGTGGTAAGCGGTACTTTCGCTGTCTTACCAAACACAGAAGAAAGATAAGCCGACAAGATCATCACACCTTTCGAGTGAATACTGCCACCTAGGTCGACGTTTCTTTCGATATCAATTACTTCGCCGTCACCGTAAGCCGTGGTAGCCGTGATTCGGTTCGGCGCGCCAAACATATGGTCAGTTGTACTTAACACAGACAGAGCATTGACCTGTCCAACCGCTTCGCCATCCACATGGATTAGCGTTGTACCATTAGTGAAGGTTTCCATCACGCTGTCTTGCAGTCGTCCGACACGCATCTGTTGGTTCGATAGCGCTTGGTCGACGTGTGTTGCACGAATCAGGTTCGATTTTGATCCTCTAGCCACGTAGTTTGACTCACGAAGCAGGTTAGCAATGTGTGCTGAGTGCAGGGAAAGCTTGCCTTGGTCACCCGCCTGACGAGAGCTGTGCTCAATGATGCGAGCAATCGCTTTACGGTCACAATGCAGCATATTGTTGTCATGCACGATGCTCGAAATGAAACGCGCGTAATGCATTTCAGAGTCGGGAGTACGCTTCATCTCATCTTCAAAATCGGCTGTCACACGGAACAGTTCACCAAACTCCGCATCGTAGTGTTGCAGAAGCTGGTAAGTTCGGTAATCACCAAACAGAATGATCTTAACGTCCAATGGAATAGGCTCAGGATCAAGCGATACCGCCCCCGTTAAGGTCACCTCTTTCTCTAGTGAAGTGAAACTCAATTGACGTGAACGCAGCGCTCGCTTCAAGCCTTCCCAAACGTACGGCTGCTCAAGTACCTTGACCGCATCCATCAACAGTACGCCGCCGTTTGCTCTGTGCAAGCTACCTGCGCGAATCAATGAAAAGTCAGTAAATACGGTGCCTTTAAAGGTCGCGGTTTCCACATGGCCAAACAGAGAGTGGTAATTCGGATTCTCCTCTACCACGATCGGCATCGCTTCCTCTTTCTGGCTCACAATCACATTGACCTTGTAGCGACGCGGCATTTTCTTATCCAAAGAGGCCGTTGCAACTTCGGCTTGCTCTGTGCTCTCTTCTAGAAAAATATCGGTGTTATCAACAATATCCTTACGTAATGCCGTGAGATACTTCTTGATCTCTGGATATTGACTGTAATCCTGCTTCAACTGCTTGATAAAGTGAGTAATCACATCTCGCGCCGTATCATCATTTAGCTTTTGAATTTTCTCTGTGTACGTCTCTTCAAGCTCAGTCAATTCACGAGAAATGGTTCGCAGTCCGACTTCCAATCCATCAATGGTTTTATCAAATTGATCTTGCTCTTCCGGCGAAAGTAGATCGAAGCTCTCTTCGGTATGGAGCTCATCACCATTCATTGCCACGAACTGGTAATCACCCTGAGTGGTGATCGTCAGGTTGATACCTTTATCTTTCGCTTCTTGGCTAATGCTTTCTAACGCGGCTTGTTGCTTAGCTGCTAATTGGTTTTTAAGCCTGTCAGCACGGCTAAAGTACATCTCGTTATCAAACGCTAGAGGCATACCTTTTAGCAACTTACGCATCAATTTTTCAATATCTTGCTTTAAGCTGCTGCCTACGCCACGAGGCAATTTCAGTACCTTAGGTGTACGAATATCTTCGAAGTTCGCGATATAACACCAATCAAAAAGCTCCTGCACTTCTTGAGGGTGACGGTTTAGATAGCGCAAGATCATGGTGCGTTTACCCAGACCATTTCGCCCTATCGCATAAATGTTATAACCCTTTTCCTTAATTGACATCGCGAACTCAACGGCTTTTTGTGCCCGTTCCTGTCCGACGATTTCGTCAATTGGAGCCAGTTCTTTGGTCGACTTACATGGTAGCTTGTCTAATTCCGCTACCTGATACAGTTGTTCTGTATTGAGCCTTTGCATCGCCATCGCCGCCTCCTTAGTCCTTCATTACTTGGGTGTAGATAAAATCAGTGTAGATGTAATTTCCTACAAATTTAGTGACTTACGCTACACAGCTGTTCAACCGAACAAATAACACACAATTTAAGCCATATTTAGGAATAGCCCGTCATTTAATTCACCAACTTAACATGTGAATGATTTTAATTTGCAATTGATAATAAATATCATTAACATTTTAAGATATTATAAATTGAGGATGTGGATATGGAAATTGAACGATGTTGGATGCACTACCTAAAAGCTGAACAGTTAATGGAACAAGGTCACTGGCCCGAAGCACAGCGCCTCTATGGTGATGTTCTAACCTCTCTTCCTCATCACATCCAAGATGCCGCATACCAAAGCGATATCAAACCCTGCCAATTTGCATGCCTGCTTGCCGGGTTGAGAGACGCCAGTGTCGCTCAATCCGAGATACTCAACCGCTTAGGTCAGCATCAACAAGCCTTCGATACCTTGAATCAATCTTACGCGCTGATGCAATTTATCTCTCTTGAGAACACTGATCTGATTCAACGTACCTTTGGGTTACTGGAAAAGCAGAGCGAAGATTTACTCAATCACCTGATCGCTTTTTGCAGCGCTCAGCGCAGTTCGCACTGGATGCTCGAATTAGAACAAATACAACGTGCTCATCACCATTTTGGGCAACTTAAAACAACGTCAGAAGTTCAATCTTCACCTAATGTCTTAAATTGATAAGGATATATCATGTCGGACCGGGCCATACTTAAAGTCAATAACCTCTCCGTTAGCTTCACCACCAATGATGGAATCATTGATGCGGTCAAAAAGGTTAACTTTACCCTTAACTCAAGCGAAACCTTGGCCATTGTTGGTGAATCAGGTTCAGGTAAATCAGTCTCTTCCAACGCGCTTATGCGTTTGCTTCCTGATAACGCGATTATCGATCAACAATCAGAAATCGAGTTTGAGGGACAATCGATTCTAGGAAAGACTGAGCGAGAAATGCAGTCAATTCGTGGCGATAGAATCGGCATGATCTTTCAGGAACCAATGACCTCTTTGAATCCATACCTGCGTGTCGGTACTCAAGTGGCGGAAGCCATTATGTGTCACCGTAAGGTATCGAAATCAAAAGCAAAACAGCGTGTGTTAGAGCTGTTCAACCTTGTGCATTTACCTATGCCAGATCAGGCTTACACCAAGTACCCCCATGAATTTTCAGGTGGTCAGTTACAGCGCATCATGATCGCAATGGCACTGATCAATGAACCGGATATTCTGATTGCCGATGAACCCACCACAGCACTCGATGTAACGGTTCAAGCAGAAGTGCTTTCTCTTATCAAAGAGATACAAGGCAAGATGGGGATGGCTATTTTGTTCATCACCCATGATCTCGGTGTAGTGAAGCACTTTGCTGACCGTGTGCTGGTGATGTGTAAGGGTGAATTGGTCGAGGAAGGGCTTACTCAAGAGCTATTCGATAGCCCTAAACACGATTACACACGTATGCTAATTAACTCAATTCCGAAAGGCGCGAAAGTTCCTGTTGAGGCATCCGCACCTGAACTGCTTTGTGCAGAAGATATTCGCGTGAAGTTCTTGATCAAATCTCACTTTATCCAAAGTAAGAACCAGTACTTCGAAGCGGTTAAAGGCATTTCGTTGAAACTGAAACAAGGTGAGACTTTAGGTATTGTGGGAGAGTCTGGTTCAGGAAAATCAACCCTTGGACGCGCATTGATCGGCTTGCTGCCAAGCAGCGGACGTATTGTTTACAAGGGCCAAGACGTGAGTTTATTAACCGATAAAGAACGTCACAAGCTTAAGAAAGATGTGCAGATGGTGTTCCAAGACCCTTATGGTTCTTTATCACCACGTATGACGGTTGGGGAGATCATCACGGAAGGCTTAACGGTGCATCAACCTCACTTGTCAAAACAAGAACGTTTAGAAAGAGCGCGTAAAGCACTGATTGAGGTTCGCTTAGAGCCAAACTCAATTAACCGTTACCCGCACGAATTCTCTGGCGGACAAAGACAGCGTATCGCGATTGCTCGTGCGTTGATCCTTGAGCCATCTTTCATCCTGTTGGATGAACCGACGTCAGCACTCGACCGCTCAGTACAACTGACCGTGATTGACCTACTGAAAGATATTCAAGCGAAGCACAATATTGGCTTCCTGTTCATTAGTCATGACCTCTCAGTAGTGAAAGCACTTTCAGATCGTGTATTGGTGATGCAGAAGGGTGAAGTGATGGAAGAAGGCTCTGCTGAAGAGATTTTTAATGCGCCGAAAAACGACTACACCAAGAAACTCATCGCTGCGTCATTCGATTTAGAAAATAATTCGGAAAAAAATGCAGCTTAAAGGGAACTAATCAAGATTAACAGCGTCTTACAGATACATTCTGAAAAAGCATCTAATGGATTGCACTCTAGAATGGATATAGCAAAACTGGTTTGGCCGCCAAAAGAGAAATGTCGCATGGATGCGACATTTTTCGTTTCTGGCGTATATGAAAAATCAACTCAGCGATTATGAAGGTTTGCTAAAATTGACGGACTTTAAACAGGGTTAGCTGGTAGTCGGTCACAGTCGCAGAGCGGCTTCGTTCAACTCGTAGTTGGACAATTCCGTGTCAGTAAGTTTGCTAAATTAGCATTCCATGAATAACTACAGGTATGGGAACGTCGCTTAGCTTGGTGTCCAGTATTGATAGTGCGGGTTACAGTATTCTAAGTCACCAATTTAGCCCATCAACAGTCAGTTTCATTCCCGAAATAAAGAGAAAAAAATAGCACAATCGATACACCCATATTTGATTTACACGGTGTAATAACCACACTCCGAGCTTAACGCCAACAGGAGCGAGAGGCATCAGAATCAAGGCTGTCATCACATTCATCGTGTCGAACTCACCTAATGCAGCATAAGGAACAAGCTTGGCTAAGTTGACTAAGCCAAACAATACGGCCATGGTCGCTACCAAAACAACTTTATCTAGCTTCAATGGCAACATGTAAATACTGGCTGGTCCACCGCCCGCGTGAATCGCAGTGCTAGAAAAACCACTCAACGTACTCCAAAACCATGCACTTATTTTTCCACCAGCTTTTTTCTCATCTACACCCAAGAGTAAATACTGACCGCAAAACAGCAGGGAAAGAAGACCAATGAGTAACTTCAATCCAGCCTCAGGTGTGATACTCAGAAACAACCCTGCCAAGATAACGCCAAGAACTGCCCCCGGAAGCATATTCTTAATGACTGAATAATCAGCATTACGATAATGATGTTTTACCGCAAACACATCCATGACACACAATATTGGTAGTAAGATAGCAGCAGCTTGAGTAGGTGCGATGGTCATAGCCATAAGAGGTACCGCGATAATACCTAATGCACCACCTAAGCCCCCCTTTCCAATTCCATAAATCAAAACAGCAGGGATTGCAGTAACATAAAACCAAGGTTCAGTCACAATAAGCATAAGCGGTACCATTTGTTTACAAAGGTTTTTTTAGCAACACCATTTCTTACCATCAACCAAACCCTTTTTGATTCAAAAAGAGTCGACTGCGTTTAATATCGACTAAAGTGCCATCAGAATGTCTAGGATCACGCTCTTGCTCAATGGTAATCCAGTCTGAATAACCGATTTGATTTAAAGCCAACTGTACTTCAGCATAATTGATAACACCCTCACCGATCGGACACATTACACCTTGCGCACAAGCCTCCCAAAAACCAACCTTTGCTTTAATAACACCAGAAAAAATTGCATGGTTGATATCTTTAAAATGAACATATTCTAAGCGAGATGAGTATGCGATTAAACTGCCCGCAGGATCCATTCCAGCGTAATACAGATGACCCGTATCCAAACAGAGCCCTACCTCTTCACTCGTCAAATCTGCCAACATTCGATCAATCTCATCGCGGTATTCTATATAGCCTCCCGCATGGGGATGAACGACAGGACGAATTCCATAGTGTTTCGCGATGACAGCAATATCACGAATCGTATGCATCATTGTGTCCCAAAGCTGGTTATCTAATCTTGGAGCTTCATCACTCAATCCAGCGCATGCACTTCGCGCATCATTAACACAATCGATCACAACCAATTTTTTGCTGCCAATACGCTGAAGCATCGAACATAAATCATGTGTTCGGCTCAATATATCTTCTTTATGTTCTAAGGAGGAAAGTGGCTCAAAAAGTGTCCCTGCACAAATCACCAAACCATTCTCTTTGGTCGCCGTGTTAACAAACTCTCCTTCTAGAGGCATGTAGCCAAACGGGCCTAGCTCTATACCTTGATATCCAGCAGCTTTGCTTTCCAAGATTACGGTATTCCATGATGGATTGTGGACGTTAGTGGCAGATTCCACGCCCCAACAACAAGGTGCGCATGCAATTAAGCTATTCATGACTATTCTCCATTCAATTCGACGTTAATACGCAGTAATAACGCTCAAGTAATATACGCCAATTACTTGCAGCTTCATCTTGCATTTATGCAAACCGCGTTTCTGCCAATGGCTATAACACCTCTTTCTCAGTGCCTTTAGAATGAATCTACCAACAAAAAATAACCGCACGCTGCGTTTTGTGTATTTACGAACTCTCAGCACTTCATTGAACTGTTAACTCAGCTTGACCTTGATACAGGATATTACGATGGAACCTATCTACATTGTTGCAGCGAAACGTACACCAATTGGCAGCTTCAACGGCGCACTATCTTCAGTTTCTGCACCCACACTAGGCGCAGCTGCAATTAAAGGTGCAATCAGTCAATGTCATATCGACCCGACTCTTATTGATGAAGTCATAGTCGGTAATGTGCTCAGTGCTGGTATTGGCATGGGACCGGGGCGCCAAGCCGCAATTCAGGCTGGGATTCCAGAAACGGTCCCGGCATACACACTCAATATGATCTGTGGAAGTGGAATGAAAACGGTCATGGATGCGGCAAGTCATATCAGAGCGGGAGATGCTGAGATCGTAGTTGCCTGTGGAATGGAGAGCATGTCTCAAGCCCCATTTGTACAAACGCATAAAGTTAGAAGTGGCGTTCGCATGGGAAATATTTCGTTAGAAGACAGCATCATTACCGATGGTTTAACCGATGCGTTTAATCAATACCACATGGGAATCACCGCAGAAAACATTGCAGAATCACTGTCTATCTCGCGTGAAGAACAAGATGCGTTTGCACTCAAAAGTCAGTTAAGCGCGGCAAGTGCACTGGAGACCCACGGCTTTAGAAGTGAAATAGAACCAATAGAAGTATCGTTACGTCGCAAGCAATATACCGTCGAACTTGATGAGTACCCAAAAGCCGATAGCACATCAGAGAGCCTTGCCCGTTTACGTCCAGCTTTTAAAAAAGATGGCACTGTTACCGCTGGAAATGCCTCGGGTATTAACGATGGTGCAGCCGCGATCATCTTGGCATCAAAATCAGCTGTGGAACGGTATCAACTAAAACCAATGGCTGAAATCATTAGTTACGCTCAAGCAGGTTTGTCTCCGGAAATTATGGGGCTAGGGCCTGTTCCAGCTATCGCGAATGCACTAGAAAAATCTGACATCTCACTGCAAGACATCGAGTATTTTGAGCTTAATGAAGCCTTTGCAGCTCAAGCTATCGGCGTAACAAAGCAGCTAGCTGAACAACACAATGTTGAGCAAAGTTGGATCTTAGATCGCACAAACCATAATGGTGGCGCTATTGCTTTAGGTCATCCACTTGGAGCATCAGGTATCCGTATCCTTGTTAGCTTGGCGTATCAACTAGAGCGAAAACAACAAGACTATGGCTTGGCATCTTTATGTATCGGTGGAGGCATGGGTACTGCCGTGATCATCAAACGTTGCTCGTAGCCAAGTACTAAACGACAAAGTAGAAAACGACCAAGTAAAGAACGGCTAGCATGACTGCGGAAAAATCATCATCAGCGGTCATACCAAAAATTAAGTTAGACAAGGCGATAAGCCAACTCTGTATAGGGGCGAACTATGAGAAAGAAAATCACAGCCAACGAGATTGCGGAAAAATTGCATGACGGGATGACCATCATGATTGGCGGTTTTATGGCAAATGGTGCCCCTGAGGGCCTTATCGACCTGCTGCTCGAACACAACATCAAAGACATCACACTAATTTCGACCGATACGGGGACTCAAATCACAGGTTCCGGTCGACTGATTGCAGCAAAACTCGTAAAAAAACTCTACGCCTCGCACATTGGTACCAACCCAGAAACGGGAAACCAGATGAATAATCAAGAGCTAGATGTTGAACTGGTTCCACAAGGCACATTAGCCGAGCGTATTCGTGCAGGAGGGGCTGGACTTGGTGGCATTCTTACCCCAACAGGCCTTGGCACTTTGGTGGCAGAGGGTAAACAAGTGATTACCATTGATGAGAAAGACTATTTGTTAGAAAAACCTCTCCGCGCTGACCTTGCTTTTATACGCGGTTCAGTTGTCGATACCAAAGGGAATGTGTTTTACAAAAAAACCACTCAAAACTTCAATCCATTAATGGCGACCGCTGCCGACCTCGTTATTGTTGAAGCTGAAACAATTGTTCCACTTGGAGACATCGAACCAGAGTCGGTTCATACCCCTAGTCTATTTGTAGATTACGTCTATCAAAAGGAATCGAAATAATGACGGATATTATCTGTAAACCTCAACCTACTTATGGCAATACGCCTTTTGCGAGCAAGATTACCGATAAGGCTGTAATACGTCGAAATATTGCTTGGCGCGTTGCTCAAGAACTGCATGACGGCGACGTCGTGAATTTGGGGATCGGCATGCCCTCTTTAGTTGCAAATGAAATTGACTCAGAAGTCGAGCTCATACTGCAATCTGAAAATGGATTACTCGGTATTGATGCGATTGCTGACGACAGTAATACGGACGCCGATTTAGTCAATGCCGGCGGACAACCGATTACCGCAACCAAAGGCGCAAGCTATTTTAACAGCGCCGATTCCTTCACCATTATTCGCGGTGGTCATGTCGACGTAACGGTTCTCGGAGCACTGCAAGTCGATGAGCAAGGTAATCTTGCTAACTGGATTATCCCTGGGAAAATGGTTCCAGGTATGGGAGGCGCTATGGATCTAGTCGTAGGCGCGAAAAAAGTCATCGTCTCAATGGAGCATACAGCGAAAGGTAAACACAAGCTTCTTAAAACCTGCTCTCTGCCATTAACCGCACTGAATCAAGTCGACATGGTCATCACAGAGATGGGTGTGATATCCATTCATGACTCTCAAATGATATTAACGGAGATAGCCCCTGGCTACACGCCAGAAGAAGTGCAACTAGCAACAGAAGCAACCTTGATAATCCCGACACCTCTCAACATTATGCCACTTCCAAAGCATTAGGTTTTCTAAATAGTAAATCGTGTTACTGCGTTTTTATTTGTTATGACTGCTCCACGTCATATTCGCCCATGCTGTAACAGCATGGGCTTTTTTATTGTGTTCACGGCTGCACCAAGGTTGCCGATTAAAAAGCACCGATCCTTTCGATTAATTAAACGCATCATCTAATGCTGTAACCGAGTATCTTCCTCTTTTAGTACAAAAAAGCAGTAACCCAAATGGCTACTGCTTGTTGTAAAACTACCTAAAACAATAGCTCCGATTACATCGTCGGAAAGTTAAAGCTACTAGTATGCTCTTCCAATCGCACGCTGGCAGGCCAGCGACTCGTGACAGTTTTCATTCTTGTATAAAAACGAACCCCGTCATTACCGTGCATATTTAAAGGCCCAAATATCGAACGCTTCCACCCACCAAAACTGTGAAATGCCATTGGTACAGGAAGAGGAACATTGATACCTACCATCCCAGCTAATACCTCTTCTTGAAACTGACGCGCAGCCTCTCCATCTCGAGTGAAAATAGCCGTACCATTGCCATACTCGTGTCGATTAATGAGGCCTAAACCCGTTGCGTAATTAGGCACTCGCACAATCACCAACACTGGACCAAAGATTTCCTCTTTGTAAATTGTCATCTCAGGAGAAACATGGTCAAACAAAGTCGGCCCTACAAAATACCCATCTTTGTGGCCTTCAACTTCAAGCGAGCGTCCATCAACCAGAAGTGCAGCACCTTGCAACTCTCCCTCTGAGATATAGTCACAGATTTTTTGTTGATGAGCCGCAGAAATAACAGGGCCCATATCGTTTTCCTGTCCTTCCACAATCCCAGGCCCGACTCGCATGGACTGTATCTGCGTTTGTAATTTATCGGTTAAACGGTCGGCCGTTTGATCCCCGACAACCACTACCACAGATAATGCCATACAGCGTTCACCCGCCGCGCCATATGCGGCTCCCATGATGGCTTGAGAGGTCATATCTAGGTCAGCATCTGGCATCACTAAGCAGTGGTTTTTTGCACCACCCAACGCTTGGCAACGCTTACCATGAGCAGAAGCCGTGGTATAGATGTACTCGGCAATCGGTGTAGAACCAACAAAGCTTACCGCTTGTACACGTTCATCGGTAAGCAATACATCCACAGCTTGTTTATCACCATTCACCACATTGAAGACGCCATTTGGTAGTCCTGCATCTTTAAGTAACAACGCCAGCTCGAGGGCCAGCGACGGATCTTTTTCAGACGGTTTCAAAACAAATGTATTACCCGTAGCCAGTGCTACAGGGAACATCCACATAGGAACCATTGCAGGGAAATTAAATGGTGTGATGCCAACGCAAACGCCCAATGGCTGCATTAATGAATGACTATCTATGCCAGTGCCAACATTAGATGAGTGCTCACCTTTTTGTAGGTGTGGGATACCACAAGCAAACTCAACCACTTCGAGCCCTCGAGCTAACTCCCCAATGGCATCTGAATAGATCTTCCCATGCTCACTAGAGATCAGGCGCGCTAAACGGTCAAGATTAGCCTCAACTAAGGCTTTAAATGCAAACAACACACGGGCACGTTTCAATGGTGATGTTTTAGCCCAACCTAGATGAGCCTGTTGAGCGGACTCAATAGCTTGTGCCGTTTGTTCTTCATTACTTAATACAACTTGCTTTGTTTGCTGACCTGTTGCTGGGTCAAAGATCGGAGCAACACGTTCCGTTTGATATTCGCTTATTTCACCATTAATAAAATTAAATACGGTTTTCATAACAGGGTCCTTTAGTTGGAAATCAATGAAGGTGCGCCTTGTGATTTAAGACGAGACTGTGAAGATGACTGACAAGATGTAGATAAATTACGCTGTTGCCATGCTCTTACCAAGCTCGAATAGTTCGACTTGATTTGAGCAATGAGCTCCTGATCATTTATGTCATTCGCTAGCCACAAACTGGATGGCAATCCAAATATTGTTCGCCCAACCGCAAAGCCTTTTACCAGCGAACAGTTTGCTGCAGCATTAAATCCAGCTTGCACCTCATCTAATGGTGCATCCAGCCCAAGAATCAATATGCCTCGACAATGTGGGTCGTTGTCTTGTACCAACAACTCCACTTGTTTCCAGGATAATTCAGAAAGCGGCGGTAATTTCCACCAGTCAGGTTTAACACCAATAGAATAGAACTGATTCATCAACGTAAGGTACTGCCTATCCCCCAACGTCATTTCCTTAGGTAAAATAACCTCTAGCAGCAATTCGTGTCCCGATTGGCAACACGCATCGTAGACTTCTTTAACTATATTTTCTTGTGATAGACGTAAAGCAATGTCGTCGTCCGGGTGGCAAAAAACCAAACACTTTACGACATGCTCAAGTGGCCAGGTTCTCAACTGACTGCCGATGTCTCCATGCTCTAATTGCAAAGGCCTGGACCCAGGTTCTTCTACCGGTCTACCAATCCAAGTACCTGTACCGGTTGCAGAATTAAGGACTGGTTGACCAAAAGTACCATCACAAAGCAAGCCAAACTGTCCAGACAGATTCTCTTCTTGGCTCACATCTAGTGACGCCTTATAGATCAACTGCTTCAGTATCGAAATACGGTCAAGATCTGCGCCAACATCTTTCGCCATCTGTTCAAACTGGCTACGGTGATCGAATGCCAAAACACATAATTCATCCCACTGAGTTTGACGTGTAGTAACTCGGTGCAAATGGTTTAGTTGACTGTCTTGATCCGGTCGCAGAACATCTTGGGCACGAGCTAAATAGTTATCTAACTCTTCTTTAGTAGGCATAGCAGGCGCGCAGCCATGACGTGAAACCACTAACGCACCACACGCGTTGGCATAAGCGCAAGCTTTCTCCCAGCTTTCATCATTGAGATAACCTCGTAACAGGCCAGACATAAAGGCATCCCCCGCACCAAGTACATTAAGAACATCCACTTTAACGCCTTCTACAGTGATACCCTCATCCAGTGAATCTGGTACATCGCTAGAAAAAACAGAACTACCCAACGCGCCTCTTTTGCACACGAATTCAGCCTGGCTAACAGTTCGAACCGACCTCAAAGCCGCAACTGTATTTGTGGAGCCACCAGCAATATGGAATTCCTCTTCAGTACCAACAATAAGGTCAAAAAGCGGTAACGCTTTCTGAAGTTGATGCGTAACCTCAGCTGAATCGATATAGCGAGTTTCGCCATCACCAAGACTAGTTAGCCCCCAAAGAACAGGCCGGTAGTCGATATCCAACGCAGTTTTAACTCCGTGCTTGCGAGCATATTTTAAGGCGAGTAATACCGCCCCTCGGGTCTTCGGATTTGAAAGATGAGTACCTGTAACCGCTAAGCAGCGTGCTGAAGCTATGTAAGATTCTGAAATATCATCCACACTGAGCGCCATATCGGCACAATTATCACGATAGAAAATTAATGGAAACGTCTCTTCATCTTTTATGCCTAACAATACTAAAGCTGTTAAGCGTTCGCGGTCGGTGATGAGATGGCGAGTATCAACCCCTACAGATTGCAACTCCTCGCGAACAAACCGCCCCATATGCTCATCACCAACACGAGCAAGCATTGACGACTTTAATCCAAGCCTTGCTGTTCCATAAGCAACATTGCCCGACGACCCTCCTAAATATTTCGAAAATGACCCCATAGATTCTAATCGCGAACCAATTTGTTGCCCGTAAAGGTCAACCGCCACTCTCCCCAAACAAATCAAATCCAGTGTTTTATCTTCTAACTGCATAATCCCATTCCTCGTAGACAAATTGGTTCGCTTATATTCAGCTTCAACGCTTACAAAGAGGAAACGCTGTCACCTCTGCAAACTAAGACTCAGCCATAGAAATAAATCTCACCTGTAGACTGCACTCCCCCTTTATATGGAATAAAAATTCCAAAATCAAAGAAAAACGAAACATACAGTTCATTAAAGTGATCGAGTTTACATTTAATCGCAAAAGTAGACTTTAACCTCAGAAATAAAGGAAAAATTAGAAAATATTTTTCACTCAATTTTTCATTCAAACAATTTCAATCACTATATTTTTTAACAATTAAAATCAATGACTTAGCCATAACAAAAATAAAAGGAACAAACACAAACCAATAAAAATCAACAACTTAAGAAAAAGCAGCCTCACTACAAAAGTTAACAACCACAAGATCCATGTAACAATTATAACAATTGCGCATTATATCTAATGGCTAAAAAAAAATTCTGAATATATAGTTACCCACGATAAAAATGAAAAATATTTTTCATTAAAGAAGTAAGCTTAAAACGCCTATTTAAAGGAATGAAAGTTGCCAAGTTTCTAAGACAAATAGAAGTGTTCTTAGGGATTCAATCACAAAATATCTTGTGATTGGCAGAAGCAGTGATAACAACAAGGAGACATAACATGTCATCGATAACCAGCACATTTTCAAAATTCATACGCCGTTTTGCTCATAAAACCACTCTCTTCCAAAGCTCAACAGTAAGACGAGTAAAAACAGGATTCATTGCAATAGGCTTACTTAGTCTTGTTGCCTGTGGTGGTGAAGATACAAAAAGTGATGTCGTCACAATAGGTGTCGCAATTCCCAACTTTGACGATACATTTCTTGTAAATATGAAGGATTCCATGACGACATACGCTGAAAAACAAGACAACGTTGAACTCATTTTTGTGGACGCCAAAGAAGACACAGTCAAACAGCTTGGCCAAGTTCAAAACTTCATTATCCAACAAGTCGACGGCATCATTTTAGTTCCTGTTAATACTGACGCGACCCAACCTATGACGGACAAGATTCTAGACGCCGGAATTGAGCTCGTTTACCTCAACCGTCGCCCTTCTTATTTACCTGAAGGTGTTGCGTACGTTGGCTCTGAAGAGCTGCAATTTGGTAAAGAACAAGCTAAGTACGTCGCAGATAAAAGTGAAGGTGGAAACATTGGAATTCTGATGGGCATGATGACAATTGAAGCTGCAATTCTTCGTACAGAAGGCGTCGAAGATTACTTCCAAGATAAGCCTGATTTCAACATCACTCGTAAACAAACCGCTCTATGGCAACGATCACAAGCAATGGTAGTAATGGAAAACTGGATCAATTCGGGAGATAAACTCGATGTAATTATTGCCAATAACGATGATATGGCTCTAGGTGCAATTCAAGCTCTGCGTGCTGCTGGAAAACTCGATGACACGATTGTGGTCGGCGTTGATGCAACTCCTGATGGCTTAATGGCAATTGAAAATGGCGCTCTTGACGCCACTGTATTCCAAGATGGTGGCGGCCAAGCTCGGGGCGCAATTGATGCCGCAATCAGTGGTATCAAAAATCAACCACGCGAGAAAATTACTTGGATTCCTGCAGAGCTTGTCACCAAAGACAACCTAGAAGAATTCAAAGCTAAGCAAGGCTAACGCCCTCTTCACTCATATGATCTATGTGCCAACCCACTAACAAGGTTCGATGCATAGATCATTTCAATCGGAGCAGTAAATATGAGTCAAGCCTTACTAGAAATGCGTGGAATATCAAAGTCATTTCCCGGAGTGAAAGCCCTTGATAATGTGCAACTCACATTAAAAGAAGGTCGTGTCATGGCCTTAATGGGCGAAAACGGCGCAGGTAAGTCCACCCTAATGAAAGTTCTTTTTGGTATTTACCAAAGAGATAGCGGCACGATCCATTATCAAGGTCAGCCAGTTAACTTCAGTGGTGCTAAAGATGCCCTTGAAGCTGGAATATCGATGATCCACCAAGAGTTGTCCCCAATACTTCACCGAAGTATTGCAGAAAACATTTGGCTAGGTAGAGAGCCGACCAAAGGACCATTCAACCTTATCGATCACGGAAAAATGTACAGCGACACTACCAAGCTGTTAGAAAAATTGGACCTGCAACTCGACCCTCGAACGCCTATGAGTGAGCTCACGGTAGCCACAATGCAGATGATCGAGATTTCAAAGGCCATTTCGTATCACTCGAAAGTGATCATCATGGATGAACCAACTTCAGCCCTTACAGGTAAAGAAGTTGACCACCTATTTGAGATCATAGAACTACTTAAATCTCAGGGAGTGGCGGTCGTATATATCAGCCATAAAATGGACGAAATATTCCGTATCTGTGATGACATTACAATCTTTCGAGATGGAAATTTTATTGGCGAGAGAGAAGCTTCATCGACTAATAATGACGAACTCGTTCACATGATGGTAGGACGCAATTTAGGCGATGTTTATCCACCGATCACCGCCAAACCGGGAAAAGTCAGATTAGACGTCCGAAATCTAACTGTTGAGGGGCAATTCAGTGACATCAGCTTCAAGCTGCATGAAGGTGAAATTCTTGGCATCGCTGGCCTTGTTGGCTCTGGGCGCACCGAATTAATTGAAACTCTGTTTGGCGTAAGACAAAAAGATGTCGGTGAGATTTGGATCAACGGCGATCAAGTAGAAATCAAAACGCCAACCGATGCTATCAATCACAAAATGGCCTTCCTAACAGAAGACCGACGTCACTCCGGGCTTTACTTGATGCTGGATATTTTCGCTAACACCTCCATCGCCCACCTTGATGCTTATCGCAATAAAGTCGTTAACCTACTTGATGTAAGAAAAATGCAAAAAGACTGCTCAACGCAATGTTCGACTCTCAAAGTAAAAACGCCTGGCATGTCTGAAGCCATTGATAATTTAAGTGGTGGCAACCAACAAAAAGTATTGCTCGCGCGTTGGATGCTTACTAAACCAGACATTCTCTTTCTCGACGAACCAACTAGAGGCATTGATGTTGGCGCCAAATCTGAAATCTATAAATTGATGCGCCTGCTCACCGGCATGGGTAAAAGCTTGGTCATGATCTCATCTGAGTTACCAGAGGTGATTGGAATGAGCGACCGCATTCTCGTCATGCACGATGGGCAATTTAAAGGTGAACTCGACGGTCACGAAGCCTCACAACAACAAGTCATGTCATTGGCGTTCAACTAAAAACAATAAGCTAGTCCAACATATCAAGGAAAGTAGTTATGATAGCTAAACTTCTTCAAGCCACTTCAGAACAGCCCGAAACTGGCAAAAAAACACGTTTTTTATCCAAGTACGCGATCTACGTCGTCTTTGTCGGCATGTGTATTGTCATGAGCATTTTGTCTCCGGTGTTTCTCACCGTTGCCAATTTACTTAATGTCATGACTCAAATGGCCAGTATCGGCCTACTCGCCTTAGGTGTAACAATCATCATCATCACTCGCGGTATTGACCTTTCATCCGGCTCAGTACTTGCGGTTGCAGCTGTAGTCTCAGCCAGCACGGCTCAAACCCTCGATTGGGGGATGAGAATGTACCCCAATCTGCCTGAGTTACCTGTTATTGTCCCTATTTTGGTTGCACTAGGTGTGGGAGCTCTCTGTGGTCTGATTAACGGTGCGTTAATCGCCTATACAGGTATCCCCCCGTTCATTGCAACATTAGGGATGATGATCATAGCTCGCGGGGCTGCATTGCTCTATTCAGACGGTCGCCCTATCAGTAGCTTAATCGATTCATACCAATGGATCGGACAAGGAAACATAGCGGGGATCCCCGTGCCCGTGGTGATATTCCTCGTTATGGCATTGTTCACCTATGTGCTACTCAACTACACCAGATTTGGTAAATATGCTTATGCAATAGGAGGCAACGAAACTGCAGCTTACGTATCAGGCATCAACGTAACCAAATACAAAATTCTTGTCTACGTCTACGCTGGTCTTCTGGCTGGTATTGCTGCTCTTATCTTGACGGCTCGAATCAATTCGGGTCAACCCGGCCTAGGTAACATGTATGAGCTTGATGCTATCGCTGCTGCCACTGTCGGCGGGGTATCACATGCCGGCGGAATAGGAACAATCCAAGGAACTATCGTAGGCACCATGATTATGGGCGTGCTACAAAACGGGCTCGACCTACTCAATGTATCAGCCTATTGGCAACAAGTAGTAAAAGGCTTAGTGATTGTCGTAGCCGTTATTTTTGATATGAAGCGCCAAAAGAAAAGCAAATAAATATGTAAATGAGTAGCCGCTATGCACTTTACGCTGACTTTAACATCGTGATTAAGAATACTGATGTGATACGCAAGAAGCGCTAAGCAATGGTATTAACCATTAATAAATCGCTCATACAAAAAGTTGAATGTAGGGTCCTCAAATGAGGTTTTCCATGCCACGTAAGCTCATCACTCTCGTGGCATTTTTTTGTTTAGAGAATGATTGTTTCACCTCTTTCTTAACCGTCATGCCAAATGAAATAAATATTTCATTTAAGCTAACTCGACTTCACATCATCTATCTACTCTGATATATAGAAAACATTCAGGTCATCTTCGCCGTTAAACTTAGGGTGTTGTTTATGCATGCAGCTACGAATCTCAACGAACTAGAGAACCAAATTCGCCTACAGCACAGTACGTTGAGCAAACGACTACAGCAAGTCGCGCAGTACGTACTCGAAAATTCAAACAGCATTGCCTTCGACACCGTGGCCGTCATTGCCAAGGCTGCCGATGTTCCACCGTCGACACTAATACGCTTTGCAAATGCTTTTGGATTTAGTGGTTTTAACGAGTTGAAACAAATATTCCGTCAAAACCTTGTAGAAGAAACTACCAGCTACACTCAACGTACGCGTCTAGTTAAGGCGCTTAACGATGAAAACCTTCGAGAAGAACCTGAAGACATCTTGTACGAATTTGCTCAAGCCAACTCACAAGCAATGCTGCAGTTAGCGAAGCTGACCTCTCCAGAGAAGCTAAAGCAAGCAGTCGATGTTCTGGACAGTGCCGATAACATTTATCTGATCGGCCTTAGACGCTCTTTTAGTGTGGCGTCATACCTCACGTATGCACTACGTCACATCGAATGTAGAGCATTCCTTATCGATGGCTTAGGGGGGATGTTTGAAGAGCAAGTCAGTATGGTTGGACCGAACGACGTAGTTGTCTCAATTAGCTTTAATCCATATGCAGAAGAAACGATCAAGCTGTGTGAAATAGCGTCCAAAGCAGGCGCCAAGCAAATAGTGATTACCGACAACCAGGTCAGCCCACTGTCGGTATTCAGCGACGTGTTCTTTACCGTTAAAGAGGCCAGCGTCGATGCATTTCGTTCACAATCGGCTTCACTATGTCTTGCACAATCTTTGGCAGTCTCACTCGCATTTAAAAAAGGCAGAACCCTCGATTAATTCTAAGTTCTGCCTTGCTAAGCCAGTGAAAACCAGGCGAATGAATAAAGCGACTAGCCCACAGGCTAGAGTTTGACTGTTGCACCTGTGTGCATGGACTCTAGAGCAGCCTCAGCAAGCACGAGAGCAAACTCTCCATCTTTACCACTGCAAAGTGGCGCTGCTTCCCCCGCTAGAATCTCAACGAAATGATCCCATTCATTGATGTATGCTTGTTCGTAACGCTCTAAGAAAAAGTGTTGCGGTTTCGCACTAACACAACCACTATCCCCCCAGTGCTGAACCAGATCCTCTTTCATGTTGCCCGCTTGCAGTAAGCCTTTCTCGCCATGTAACTCAAGGCGCTGATCATAGCCATAACCAGAACGACGACTGTTTGAAATAGTGGCAATCGCACCCGATGGAAAGTTCATAACAATAACAGCAGTATCAATATCTCCAGCTTCACCAATAGCTTTATCAACCATACAACTACCGTGTGCCGTAATTGAGATTGGATCCTCTCCAAGAATAAAGCGCGCCATATCAAGATCATGGATGCTCATATCGCGAAACATACCACCAGAAGCTTTAGCGTAATGTGCCGGTGGTGGCGAAGGATCACGAGACGTGATCAGCAACGATTCTGCTTTACCGATCACACCTGCACCTAACTGAGTTTTTAGCTTTCGAAACTGAGGATCAAAGCGGCGATTAAAACCAACCAACATTGGCACCGGATATTGTTCAATTACGCCCAAACAATCACGAACACGGCTCAATTCTAAGTCGATCGGTTTTTCACATAAGATCGTCTTACCATTCTTTGCCGCTAGCTCAATAAAATCAGCGTGAGTGTCGGTTGCAGAACCGATACATACTCCATGAATATTGGGGTCAGCCATAGCCTCTTCAATGGTTTGAATCTTTGCGTTGTACTGCCTAGCAAGTTGATTCGCTCCCTCCACATATGGATCGACAATAGAATATAAGGTTGTTCTCGGATGATTATTAATATTAACCGCGTGAACATTGCCAATGCGTCCTGCACCAAATAAAGCGATGTTAAACATACTTTCCCTCATGACGTAGAGTTACTGCCTAAACGAATAAACAGCGATAGCTAAATACAGTCACGTATTCGTGACCCTCTGATTTCCAATTTACATTCCATTTATTGTTACCTGAACTAGTCACTCCCGAACACGTGAATTACGAATCAAAGCAACAAAACGAAAAAAAATTATCATTAAATTTACACGACTACAAACCGCAAATCTACGCATTAAAGACCAAAAAGTAGCCAAGCTTAAATTAACCCAGTTAACATCACAGATGGAACACGTAATAATAGAAAATATTTATCACAAGAGAAACAATAGTGTTGACGCGATCATCTACGCCAACAACACAAGCTTTTTGGCAACTGACAAAGGATTACTTTATGCGCTATGCACTACACGGGATGTGTTCACTACACAATAATATCGTCAGCGATATACGTTTGGCCAAAGAAACAGGCTATGACGGGTTAGAAATTCATACGGAAAAATTGTGGCGATACATCAATGCTGGTTTAACAAGCCAAGCCCTAAAAACAAGGTTGAATGACGCCAACATTACGCCTTCTGCGATCGATATTATCGGTAGTGTAGAGAGTACGACCAAAGAAGCCCAAAACCAGTTGTTTAAAGACACAGAGGTTCTGTGTCAGTTTGCCAAAGACATTGGTGCACCAACCATTCAACTAAACGCTTTCGAGGCGCTGACGGGCCTATCAGTTGAAGATAACATTCGCATTACTGCTCAAAACATCCGCAATATAACCGATATCGGAAAAGAGCATGGAATCCGCTTCCAATATGAAGGTGCTGCATGGACTCCCATTGCTACCTTAGAGCAATATTATCAATTACACGATGCCGTCAATCGAGATAATTTTGGCTTTGTGCTCGACACTTGGCACTTCTGGGCATGTCGCGGAGCAACACCAGAAGACATGGCAAAGATCGATAAATCGCTCATCTACAATGTTCACCTTTCTGATGGACACCGTCCTGAAGTTGGTGCGCCTTGGGTCGATGAAAAAGAACTTAGAGACTGCTTGCTAGGCCAAGGAGACATTCCATTACAAGAGTGGACGTCAGCTATTCAAAGTACGGGATATGATGGGTTCTATTCAGGAGAGTTTCTCAATGATCAACTTTGGGAAAGTGATCATTACGATACCGCCACCAGCATGCTTTCAGGAATGAAGCGTTTGTTTTCATAACGATATTTATTCCAGTAACTCTAAGCACCAAAAAAGCTACCAAAATGGTAGCTTTTTCTATGCTCGGCGGCCACTTTATTAAAAATGTACTTGTTGAGTTGTGTTATTTGTCATTTCAGCACTCTCACATACGGAGAGCAGCTTCACTGTGTTTAGGCTTTTTCAAGCATTAAAAAAGCCGATAATTATCGGCTTTTTAGTGTTATCTAGAACATTCTGGATGTATACGCTACTTAATCTCACGACACATCAAACTCACGGCTAATGTTTGAGCTAGATACATCGAAGAACTCAATGAGCGAAAGCCCATCACCTCCCCTTCTTCCACTTCAAAACACACGTCCATCTTACTGCCATGCGCCATCATCTGGTTATCTGCGATCGCGATGATAGGAACACCTCGGTCATGAGCACACTCTATAACATTACTGGTTTCCATCGCATAAGGGGCAAAAGTCACAGTAAGCAATACGTCTTTATCGTTCATATTGCGGATCATAGGGGTCAGCATCCCTCCATGGTCATCAAGCAAGACAACATTGTTATCTGACTTCATGAGAGCATACCAAAGGTAAAAAGCAACCGGATAAGCTCGGCGCATCCCTTGTATATATATCGTTTCGGCTTGATCCATCAAGCTCACTGCTCTTTCAAGCTTCTGTGGTGAAACTGATACTTGTAATTTTTCTATCGCTTCAATGTTAGCGACACCGTAATCATTAAAAATAGCGGTTGGTGATTCTGGTTGATATGTTTCTTGGTCTCTTGCTTTGCGCACTCGGTCTTTATAATCCCGAGGTCTATTTAGATACTGATCTCTAAACAGAGCCTGCATTTGGCTAAATCCACTAAAGCCCATCGCATTTGAAAATCGACTTAATGTCGACAATGGTACATTAGCTTGTTCCGCAATGGTTGCCATAGTCTCAACGGCAACTAGCATAGGCTGGGCTAACACATAGTCCGCGACTTGCTGTAAGCGTTGACTCAAGTTGTCATAGCGTTTGACGATTAACTCTTTCAGAGAGTCTAAATCACTAGGCACATGTACAATCTCGTTAGTTTCAACTTCCATACCTAACTTCTTTCCCGTTAAATATTGGTTTATAAATCAATAATACCCCAAGCTTTAACACTTGGGGTATTAATTCTAAGATAAAAGTTCGAAGTTTCGAATAGCTTCATCTTTTACGTACGGCATTGCTTTTTGCATGAAGTAAATTCTATCAAACTTCTCTGGTTCATCATTCATATAGCCACGTAGGTTGTTACCTAAGGCCTGACGTAAGCAGGTGCCAATATTGAACTTAGAGACACGACTTTGCTTGAGTCTCGCCATATCCTCGTCTCGAATGCCACTGGCTCCATGTATCACCAATGGTATCGTCACTTCGGCGGCAATACGGTCAAGTAAGCCAAAATCAATAGTGCATGTTGGTTCGGTTAGACGGTGGACATTCCCGACAGAGATCGCGACACAATCAGCACCACTTTCGCGAGCAAATCTTGCTGCATCAGCTGGGCTAGTATCAATCGTTTTTATATGGTCACGACCTTCATCGTACGGCACAGAGCCAATCTCACCTTCGACTGAAGCACCCAATGCATGAGCGACATCAGCGACTTTGCGAGTTCGAGCTATGTTCTCTTCTAGACTAAGCTGAGAACCATCGAACATTACCGAACTAAAGCCCGCTTTTAGTGCTCGATATACAATGTCTTCTTCATAGGTGTGATCGAGGTGTAGACAAACTGGCACTGTGCTTTTAGTCGCTAGACCTAAAAACATCGCCGCTGCCGTTTCGACCCCATAAAAATCAACGACATCTTTGTTACACGCTAAGATGACCGCTTTGTTCACTTCTTCCGCAGCCTCTACAACGGCGCGAGCATCTTCAAAGCCAAAGACATTAAAACAGGGAACTGAATAATTTGACGCTGCAGCATCAGGTAATAAATCGTTTAAATTAACCAACATAACGTTTCCCTCTTTTACTTAAACTTGGCGATCATATCCTTGATGCCAGGAATGGTTTCAACCTGATACTCATGATGAGGGTCAAAGTGCTGAATCAAAGATTTAGACGTTTTCCCTACAATGATAGTGAAGTAATACATTTCATAGCCCGGCGCAGCAACACTCGGGTGGTAACCTTTATCAATCGCAATTACGGAGCCAGTGCGAACGTGATAAACAGGGCCAAAATCATCTTCATGCTCGTATAAAAACTGGGCGCCAAAACCAAAATCAGGATTGAAACGGAATTGATACACCTCTTCGTACAATGTCTCTTTGCTGCCATCTTCTTTGATACGGTCTTCATCATGTTTATGCGGAGGAAAACCAGACCAGCCACCAGCGCCAACCGTAAATAGCTCACTAACAAGTAAACGGCCACGTTTGTCTGCGTTACTTTGCCCAAGCACATGTTTGATCTTACGATGTGTTTTTGTATCATCTGAGCCGTATTGAACCATTTCAACTTCATCAGCACGAACGCAGAACGGTTCTAATGATGCATCAAATTTACCACCTGCAATCATCACATCTGCACTTTCACTTACACAATCAATGGTCGCTGAATAGCCAAGCGGTACATAAACAGATTCAGGCTCACCGTCCCAAACCGTACGGCGCTTACCAATATTGTCAAACACTTGCGGTTCACCACTGCCGTTACTGACGGTAATGCAGCATGTGCCACCCGCAAGCACGACGACAGACTCATAACCTTCAACGGTATGAATGTGTTGCTCACTTTGGCTCAAGCGTACTTGGTTAAAATAACAAAGTGGGGTGACGTCATCATTCACATCGACAATCGGCTGATTTTGGTTGTTGAACGGGGGTATATGCTTACCCATACTTCTTTCTCCTCTGTCGTTGAGTCGTCTTCGCCACTCAACATAATTTTTATTGTTTCATTCATTGCGGACAAAAATGCCGGGGCGAGATGGTCGCAATCCATAGTGTCTTATTACTATAAAAATACCGCCCCGGCTGGCTTACACCCTCTGAATCAATGAAGGTTCAAGCCCAAAGCGTTATGCTCTACTCTCTACAAAGTCGAGCAACTGTTCTTTTGTTGGCATAGCTTCCGTACAACTAGTACCGCTCACGTTAATGGCGGCTGCTGCGGTTCCATGACGAACACCATCCTCTAATTCACCGCCGTTAACCAAGGTCCAAATCAGTCCACCTGCAAATGAATCACCAGAGCCAAACGGTTTGTTTGCTTTCACTCTAAAAATGCCTTGCTCAAATTTATAGCCATCTTTGCAATACACTTTAGAGCCCAGCTCACCGGCTTTGATCACAACTACTTGCGTGCTTTCACGTAGAAAACGCTGCGCGGTTTGGTCATCATCTTTGTTACCTGGAGCAAGGACGGTTTCCATCATGTCGAACTCTTCACGATTACCAATCACGATGTCAGACAGACCTGCAGCAATGCCGTAATAAATCGACGCATCCACATCAGTGCGCCATGAATAAGGACGATAATCCACATCAAGAATAACCACAGTGCCACTTCTACGAGCATGCTCCATCGCGACAAGTGTTGCTTCTCTGCTTGGGCTTTCTGATAGCGCGGTGCCCGTTACAACCAGTGTTTTTGAGCTGGCAATATAGTCCGCACTCACTTGTTCAGGCTTGATAGTGAGATCAGATGCATTGTTACGATAGATCAGAACCGTACAGTCACTAGGCTTCATTTCAGTAAACGCAACTGAGGTACGAGAACCTGAGTCATCAGTCATCATGCCGTCAAGGTTGATGCCCTGCTCTTCCATGTAGCCTTTGACATAACCGCCAAACGCATCATTAGCAACGCAACCAATAAACCCTGTTTTACCACCCAAGCGGCTAATTGCGACCGCAATATTTGCAGCAGAGCCACCTACAAATTTGTTGAAACCGCTAATGTCGGCCATGTCGGTATTAAATTCACGCGCGTAAAGGTCAACCCCAGCGCGGCCTAACACGATGGCGTCGAGTTTGCGATCCTGAGGGAGTGCAATCTTAGTCATAATGTTTCCCCTATTAGTTGTATTCTACCCAAGCTGCATTTTGGTCCGCAGACTCTACGCACTTCTCACATAGACGAACACCTTCAATGCCCGCATCAATACCAGGGAACCAAATATCAGACAGTGCTTGCTGGTCATCACGCTCCGCCGCGTCAAACGCAAGTGCAAAACGGTGATACAAGTTCGCCCAAGATTCGAAGTAACCTTCAGCATGGCCACCGCCAACTCGATTTACAGCGACGCCAGGCGCATCTTGGTGCAAGTACCCCATACCACGCTCTAGAATACGAGATGGTTCACCTTGTACTTCTAAACGAAGCTGGTTTGGCTGCTCATCCCACCATTCAATGGAGGCTTTTGAGCCGACGATTCTGATTTTTTGTTGGTGCATAGAGCCCGCATTAACCGCCGATGCCCAAAGAGTGCCGACAGCTCCGCCTTTAAATTCCATCATGACATGCGCGTTATCTTCTAACGGCGTGCGCGACTTAATGAAGCTTTGACGCATGCAAGACAAACGATCGACTTCTAAGCCTGTCATTACTTCACACAAGTAAAATGCGTGTGTGCCAATATCACCTAACACATAAGTTGGGCCCGAAACTTCTGGGCTAACACGCCATTTCAGACCTGGATCGTTGAGCTCATATTCTTCATTATGAAAACCATGAGCAAACTGCATATTGATGACGCGAATATCACCCAAATCACCACGCTGTACCATTTCGCGAGCTTGCTGAACCATAGGGAAACCGCTGTAGCCGTACATCACACCGATGACACGGTTATTTTGAGTCGCGATGACTTTTAGCTCTTCTGCTTCTTCTGACGTAAAAGTGATTGGCTTTTCACATACCACATGAAGATTGGCTTCCAGTGCGGCTTTACAAATTTCGTAGTGTGTTGAATTTGGCGTTGCGATAGATACCGCTTGAATGCCATCTTCACGCTGCGCTTCCGCTGCAAACATTTCTTTGTAGTTGGCGTAACAACGATCGCCAGCTAAGCCTAGGTTGGTACCAAAGTCACGGCAGCGATCGGCGTCAAGATCAAATGCTCCAGCCACCAATTTAAACAAACCATCACGCTGCGCAGCATTACGATGGGAATAACCAATCTGACTACCACGTCCTCCACCAATCATTGCCCAGCGTAGAGGTTGTTCAAAGCGACGTTCTTCATTAAACATAATTTTGCTCCGTTACCTGATACATCCGCTAATACAGATGTATCGTGGTTAAGTTATTGTAATTTTGTAATATTTTTTAGACACCGCGGCGCTGACTTGCGCGACCTTCTTCCCAGTCGGCAACTTTTTTGGCAGTCTCTTCATTGCGAGTCACTTCAGGAAGCCCAACTTCCCACCAGCAGTCACACTTAGACCAAGCGGCTGGAGAAACCGGGTCAATATCAACCACAATGACGTATGTGCGGTCCGCTTCTTTTGCTCTTGCAAACGCCGCGTCAAATTCAGTAATTGAGGTTAACTTCTCGCTGATCGCACCTTGCGCTTCGGCGTGCTTGGAAAAATCAACGCGAGCCAACTCACCGTCAGGTCGACGACAATCTTCTAGCAAGTTATTAAATGACTCGTTGCCCGTGTTGTTTTGCAATTTATTGATGACAGCAAAACCACCGTTGTCACAGACAACAACAATCATTTTGTGTCCAGTTAGGACAGACGAGTAAATGTCTGAGTTTTGAATTAGGTATGAACCATCACCAACAAGAACCACGACATCATTATCAGGGTTGGCAATTTTAGCGCCCCAACCACCCGCAATTTCATAACCCATGCAGGAATAACCGAAGTCGATATCAAATTTACCAATTTGGTAATTTTGCCAGTTCATCGAGAGCTCAGCCGGTAAACCACCAGCAGCAGTCAGAACGGTATCACCCTCTTCCATACTGTGATTCAGCTTGCCAATCACTTCAGCATAGGAGGACGTACCCGCCAGTAATTCACCGTCTTGTGGGTGAGTGCGACGGTGAACCAACGCTTTCCACTCATCCGCTTCCGCTTTGGCTTTAGCAGACCACTCGTCACTTGAACGCCAGTCCGCAAGCAAGCTTGAAAGCTTGTTCATACTGGTTTGTGCATCACCCAACACTGGGTGTGAACGGTGTTTAATCGCATCAAACTTAGCCACATTGATGCTAATAAGTTGCATGTCTGGGTTTTTAAATACGCTCCAAGAACCTGTAGTGAAATCTTGTAAACGCGTACCAATAGCAACCACTACGTCGGCTTCATTTGCCATATGGTTGGCAGAATTTGAGCCTGTCACACCAATAGGTCCTGCGTTCAACGGGTTGTCTTGCAGCATAGTGGCGCGACCAGCAATAGTTTCTACCACCGGAATATTGTGCTTAGCGGCAAATGCAGCAAGTTCATCAGTGGCCAGTGAGTAATGCACCCCACCACCAGAAATAATCAATGGTTTTTTCGCTTGAGTTAAAATAGCTTTCGCTTCTTCGAGCACAATCATTTCTGGTTCAGGGCGACGAATTCGGTGACATTTTTCAGCAAAAAAGACTTCTGGGAAATCATAAGCCATGCCTTGGACATCTTGAGGCAAGCCAAGGAAAACCGGACCACAGGTTGCTGGGTCAAGCATAGTATCGAGCGCTTGAGGTAGCGTATGCATCAGCTGTGAAGGAGACAACACACGATCCCAATAACGAGTAAGAGGTTTGAAAGCATCGTTAGAGGTAACCGATGGATCTTCAAAGTTTTCTGGTTGCTGAAGCACTGGATCTGGTAAGCGGCTAACGTAAGCATCACCAGAAATAAGTAATAAAGGCAGACGGTTAGTATGGGCAATACCCGCTGCTGTGACCATGTTCGTTGCACCAGGCCCAATTGAGCTGGTTGCGATACCAATACGTTGGCGCTTATTGGCTTTTGCATAAGCAATGGCAGCCGTCGCCATAGATTGCTCGTTTTGACCACGCCATGTCGGGATTTGTTCTTCGATATTCTTAAGCTGCTGACCAAAACATGTCACATTGCCGTGACCAAAAATGGCAAAGGCAGCACCAAACAGTTGCTCTTCTTTTCCATCGACTACAATTTTCTGTGCTGCAAGATATTTAGCTAGGGCTTCAGCAACAGTTAGGCGTACAGTTTTCATCTTCTTCCTCGATATTTCTTACACGTCATTAGCACAAGGTTATGCCAACGACGTATTCCATATATGTCGATTTTTTGGCTTATTGTTGGAACTCCCCTTCAATAAGCCATTTTCATTACAAGCCGTATTTATTCGCGTAGCCTGTGATGTTCTCGTACGCGGTTTTTGCAAACGTTAGTGGGTGTGCTTTGGCAGGATCTTGCTCAGCTTCAACTAATAACCAGCCTTCGTAGTTACGAGCTTTAAGTGCTGCGAATACGTCGTCATAATTCACATCGCCCGTACCAGGAACGGTAAATACGCCATCTAATACTGCATTTAGGAAAGACTTGTCTGCGTCACGCGCCGCATTCATTACTTCAATACGAAGATCTTTAAAGTGCATGTGACCAATACGGTGACCCCAACGCTCAATAATATTGACTGGATTACCACCACCGTACGTGATGTGACCAGTATCCAGAGTGAGATACACAGAACCTCCAGTCAGCTCCATCAAACGGTTGATGTCTTCTTCTGTCTCAACAATCGTGCCTACATGGTGATGGAAAGACAGTTTGATATCGTGCTTGTTAAATAGGTAGTCAGCGACCGTTGTCAATTTTTCAGCGTACGTTTTCCACTCGTCATCCGTTAAAATAACGCGAGATGACAAAGGCTTATTGATATCTCCGTGAACGGTGTTACTCACTTCGCCATAAACCATCGCTTTGCAGCCTGCCGCTTTAAGCAAAAGAATGTGACCTTGCATCTCTGCAATTTCTTCTTCTGCTGTCAACGTCATCAAATTGCCACTGAACCAACCAGACGCAAGCACAAGATTGTGGTTTTTAAGTAGTGGGATAAGAACTTCTGGCTCTCTTGGATATTTTGTACCTAGCTCTGTACCAGTAAAGCCAGATTCCGACATTTCACTCAAACATGTCTCCAACGGGATTTCGCCACCAAGCTCTGGCATATCATCGTTTGTCCAAGTTAAAGGGCTAATTCCGTATTGAACTTTGCTCATGTTCGTACTCCAAAAATGTTTTATAAGATAAATGTAATGCAGCTCGTTTTTGCCAATTCATCGCGAAAGCGATTGTTATTGATTTTTAACCGCACCAGTTTGCTTCACTGAGAGCAACTATAATTCAAAAAAAATAAAATGAAAAATATTTTTCATTAAATTTAAATTAAAAACACATCTAACACTTTATGAAAAAAACCAGGGCCCACGGGGGATAGAGAACAACTGAGGCACAGATCACACTTAAAAATTAACAATTAAAAACAATGACTTACACTAAATTTTACAGTTGATAATTATTTTCCATAAGTTGATCGAGTTAACAGAATAGAGTAATTGAACGTGTATTTACTAGCCGTAGTTGAATTGAAACACTATGATTCTCAACACCGCCAAAATGAAAAATATTTATCACTAATATTTATTATTATTACTAAATTCATTGGCGAGTTATTAATTCGATACTCTAACCCTACATTCACCGAGTATCGAATAATCGCCCAGCACTAGCTTATTTGATGGTTAAGAGAGTGTATGGACAATACAAAGGAGTATGTAATGTCACCTAATAATGGGACACAGTCTCACAAACATAATATCGCTTACATAGTTAGAATTTGTTGTATCGCTGCACTTGGGGGAATCTTGCTCGGTTATGATACCGCGGTAATATCAGGGGCAATTGGGCCAATAAGAGAGCATTTTGGTTTAACGCCCGCTCAAACTGGCTGGGCAGTATCCAGTGTAGTATTGGGAAGTATTATCGGTGCTGTATCTGCAGGAACTGTTGCCCTAAAATATGGTCGTCGAAGTGCACTCTTCTTATCTGCTGTGTTGTTTATCATATCCGCCATCGGTTCCGCTATCGCACCTACATTTACCATCTATGTGTTACTCAGAATCGTCGGTGGTGTGGCAGTTGGTATCGCTTGTGTAGTTTCCCCAATGTACATGTCAGAGGTTGCCCCAAAAGATTTTCGCGGTCGAGCGGTCAGTATGTTCCAGCAATCCGCTGTTATAGGTCAAACTGGGGTGTTCTACGTTAACTATCTAATTGCAAAAGGGATGTCTGAAGCTTGGTTGGTTGATGTGGGGTGGCGTTGGATGCTAGCTTCTGAGGTATTACCAGCGACACTATTTGGCTGTCTTCTAATTATGATTCCAGAATCTCCGCGCTGGTTAGTATTAAAAGGTAAGTTGGACAAAGCTAAAGATACTCTTTCTCGTATCTCAAACCCAGAGCACGCTGATCGTGTCATCTTAGATATCCAGAAATCTCTCGTTCCTGCAAACGCCTCGAAAAACAGTAAAATTAGCTTACGCTCACCACTACTCTTTTCAATTTTAGTCATTGGTACTTTTGTCGCAGCCGCGCAACAGCTGACTGGTATCAACGTCATCATGTACTACACACCAGAGATTCTAAAACCTATCGCAGGTGGTACTGAGAACGCTTTATTCCAAACTACATTTGTCGGTATTGTTTTCATTCTTGGTAATGCATTAGGTATGTACTTAATCGACAAAGTTGGTCGCCTGCCGCTCATGAAATACGGAACTCTGGGCTGTGCACTTGGCATGACTATTGTTGGATATGTGCTCTATACCGGAACGGAAGGTTATGCAGCATTGTTTGCGCTGTGTTTGTATGTTGTCGCTTACGCTACATCTTGGGGTTGTGCATGTTGGACGATGATCTCAGAAATCTTCCCTAACAGCATTCGTTCAAGAGCAATGGCTATCGCCGTGGGTGCACAATGGTTTACTGGATTTATTGTGACTCAAAGCTTCCCTATGCTTAACGAAAATCCATATCTAAAAGAAAACTTCAACGGCGCTTTCGCTTTTTGGGTGTTCGCCGCGTTGTCCCTCATCTGTATGGTTGTCGTTGTTAAGTATGTCCCTGAGACCAAAGGGGTTGCCCTCGAAGACATGGAAAAAGTCATGGCTAAAAAACTCGGGAAACAAGCTCCAAACAAAAAAACCGAAGCTGCTGCATAATTCAACTTGAAGACAGGTACTTATCTAAAGGTAGCCTGTCTTTTTATTTATCAATTTCAGGAGCCTTTGATGTTAGATAAAATGGCATTTTTTATTTACGTTGTACGCACAGGGTCAATTTCTGCTGCAGCGCGTAAGCTCAACATTTCAGTATCAGCCGGTAGCCGCTGGCTTCAGGAGCTTGAGCTCAAATTTGGAATGCCATTATATCGACGCAATAATCGCTTGTTAAAACCCACACCTGCTGGCCAAACTTTATTTGATCAGTTTTCGGTACTCGTCGATCAATCCGAAACTGTCATGCGCACGATGCAAGATTACCAAAAACACGATAAAGGCCATATTGATGTAATCTGCACACCGGTATTTGCTAACCACTTCCTAATGGAAAAAATAAGCCAATACTTAACCACAAACCCAAACGTGACTTTTAATCTCAATATTACTCCTTGGGCGCTTGATCATGCCGCGGACAGCGATATTACTATCAGTGCAAATGCAGCTTATCAAGGATACCGAGAGCGAGACCTACACTTAGTACGCCGTGAGATTATGCAAAGCCCATTTGTAGTCGTCGCCTCACCTGACTACCTAACAAGACAGACAACGCCAGCCGCTCCAAGTGAGTTAACCAACCACCATTGTCTATTTGCCACCACCCTAACCGGGAGCAATGACTGGGTGTTTCACCAGAATAATGAATACCAAATCATAAAGGTGCCTAAGTCCCTCGAGGTCAACGATAGTGACTTGTTGTTACAGGCGACATTAAATGGCGCAGGCATTGCCTACTTACCATTATTTTTGGTCGAAGATTACATTAACCGGGGTGAAATAGTCCCGATTTTAGAAAACTTTGATACTAGCATTTGGAGCTTAAATGTTTATTATCAACCGCCTGCTAAAGCCTCTGCCGTTGCCATTCATTTTAAAAACCACCTTTTAGCCTAAAGAGGCACGTATTCGTGTATAAATTTTTAAGGTTAAGTCCCTTAAATAAATCACTCTCTTTAATCCAATTAAATACCTCACTTGCATATATGCAAAGAGGCTTTGATTTTATGTCTATATCTTAATTACTAACTACTTAATACAATATTTCTTAATCTATGAAATATAAAAGCACGGATAAAATAATGGGTACGTGTTGCCACTATATTTCCGAGTTTAACACAACCTTTAACTAAGACCGGAGGCTAAAAATGCCTGTAACTAATATAACTGAACTAGATGCTCTAGTAGCTCGCGTGAAAGCTGCACAAGAAGAGTTCTCAACTTTCTCTCAAGAAAAAGTTGATGCTATCTTCCGCGCAGCATCTTTAGCAGCTAACCATGCTCGTATCCCTCTAGCGCAACAAGCGGTAGAAGAGTCTGGAATGGGCATCGTTGAAGATAAGGTAATCAAAAACCACTTTGCATCTGAATTTATCTACAACAAATACAAAGATGAAAAAACGTGTGGCATATTAGAAGAAGATGACAGCCTAGGCACAATGACTATCGCTGAGCCTATCGGTATCATCTGTGGTATCGTTCCAACAACGAACCCAACTTCTACAGCAATCTTCAAATCTCTAATTTCTCTTAAGACACGTAACGGCATCATCTTCTCGCCACACCCACGTGCTAAAAACTCTACAAACGACGCAGCTAAGCTTGTTTTAGATGCAGCAGTAGCAGCGGGTGCTCCAAAAGACATCATCGGTTGGATTGACCAACCTTCAGTTGAGCTTTCTAACGCGCTTATGAAGCACGATGGTATCGCTCTTATCCTTGCGACTGGCGGTCCAGGCATGGTTAAAGCAGCGTACTCTTCTGGTAAGCCTGCTATCGGTGTTGGTGCTGGTAACGTGCCAATCGTTATTGACGAAACAGCGGACATTAAGCGTGCAGTAGCATCTATCCTAATGTCTAAGACATTCGATAACGGCGTAGTGTGTGCTTCAGAGCAAGCAGCAATCGTTGTTGATGAAGTATACGACGAAGTGAAAGAGCGTTTTGCTTCTCACAAAGCATATGTATTGAGCAAAGCAGAAGCAGATAAAGTACGTAAAGTTCTTCTTATCGACGGCGCACTGAACGCGAAAATCGTTGGTCAACCTGCTCCAGCAATCGCTGAAATGGCAGGCGTAAAAGTTCCAGCTGATACGAAAGTACTTGTTGGTGAAGGTCTTGGTAAAGTAAGCATCGATGATGAATTTGCTCACGAAAAACTATCTCCAACGCTAGGCCTATTCCGCGCTGACGATTTCGAAGATGCTGTTGCTCAAGCAGTTACTATGGTTGAAATCGGCGGTATCGGTCACACTTCTGGTCTATACACAAACCAAGATACTAATACTGACCGTATTCGTTACTTTGGTGACAAGCTAAAAACAGCACGTATTCTTGTAAACATCCCATCTACCCACGGCGGTATCGGTGACCTTTACAACTTTAACGTTGCACCGTCTCTAACTCTTGGTTGTGGTTCATGGGGTGGT
>NZ_VFEB01000168.1:0-248 GCF_007858795.1 Vibrio sp. T20 | reverse complement strand
CATCAAAACCTGCTGTGTATTCATGGGCAAAGGTATAAGCCGGCAAGTTACCCACCTGAGTGACGCCATTGGTAATCACATCACGCATCATTGAGTAAGACACTGCTTGACGCACTCTCGCGTCATCAAACGGAGGTCGTGTGGTATTGAATGCGTAGTAATAAGTACACAGTAGAGGGACGGCGGTATAAGCGTCTTGATACTTTGTTTTCAGCTGCTGCGCCATGTGTGTCGGCACATCAGACGTG
>NZ_VFEB01000109.1:0-372 GCF_007858795.1 Vibrio sp. T20 | reverse complement strand
GAGAAATCAGCGGCTTTTTTGCATCTGGGGTTTATCACTTCTCTTTGTACTTCATCACCAAACTTAATCATCCAAAAGAACTTGCCCAATAGCATTACCATCAAACTTCCACTTTCTTTGTCACTCACAAGTCCACACCAGCATTTCAACCATTACACCGTTATGTTGCTAGCCTAAGATGTTCGCACTGCTCGCTTTAGCCCGATTTAGCGAACACCAATAAGAAAACCATCAAAAAAGCATAATAAATAGCCACTCAACACAAAAACATCGAAAAGCGTTCATAAAAAAAGCAGTCAGTTAATAAGGGTATTTACAAGCGAGAGCCTCCCTTATATTATACGCGGCATCGGAGGGATGGCTGAGTGGTCG
>NZ_VFEB01000239.1:0-325 GCF_007858795.1 Vibrio sp. T20 | reverse complement strand
ATTTAAAGGCACAACATATTTGGGTGAGTAAAACCGGAATGGGAACCGGAGTCGGGATCAATCCGAGTGAAGCACAAAAGCTGGGTTGGATAGATGAAGCACTAATGCGTATTGGTAAAACACGAAATATTACGGTGTTTACTCGACACTACTTGTCGGCGATTTTGTTCGCTCAACAGAAAAATTTGATTCTTACCATTCCAACCAAAGCTGCACAATTGCAGCGCAATAATCCTAGGTTGTTGATCAAACCTGCGCCATTTGCGATTGAGCCCTTTGAGGTAAAAATGTCGTGGAGTCCATTATTACAAACCAATCCCGACCA
>NZ_VFEB01000177.1:0-897 GCF_007858795.1 Vibrio sp. T20 | reverse complement strand
CTTTCGAGATAGTTCATACAGTTCAGAGGCTGGTGGATTTCACCCTGTTGAAATCGCGATGACACAGATCTCCAGTGATCTATGGAATGTCGAATACATCACTGATTTTGCTTACGTTGGGAATGTGTATCCAGAATTGACGCGATGTCTAGACTTTGATTTTCGAGACCAAGCGTTCTTTACAGAATTCGGGGGATGGAGCCCAATCAAGGGCAACTATTCCGCTGTAGAGATGTTCGAGCTTTGGCAGGATAACTTCTTAAACTACATCGATATGGAAGCGTTTGACTCTATATCTATCACTTCGTAATGAGAGAACAACCCGTCCGGGTCTATGTCACGATACAAAGGCACCGGACCACTACAGACATCAAAAAGTCGTGTTTCGGAGAGAGCTAACCCTATATGTAGCAGGGCCTGAATGACTTTTCATCATTGACTCCCACCCCACGACTTATCACGACATTACCGATAAGTGATACCAACCATGCCCAATATCCCCCCTTTGAAAGAGCAGCTCACAAAAGCGCTCATTAGAGTCGCTCTCGCGAGTTGTCATTACCTTAATGAACAGTATCAGCACTTTAAAAAGGAGGTAGAGCAAAGCTCAGATCACGAACTGTTTGAATTCGTTCAACGCCTTTCTTCGGCCCACCTAAAACGGCTCTTAGCCACTATTGAGTTGATGAACAGAGGTTATCTACTGAGTGAAATTCTAGAAGCAGCAAAGGATAAATAATGGCCTTTCCCAAGGTCATTTAAATTCAAATATACAGCCCATTTCACATAATCATTATCCGCTATTTGAATGAGACGTTATTTGTCTCACCCATCCTTATCCTAATGCCATCAGTGATGGTTCATAGACACCCAACTAAGGATTCACAATGACCACAA
>NZ_VFEB01000013.1:0-250 GCF_007858795.1 Vibrio sp. T20 | reverse complement strand
CAAGGTACCAAATGACTGCGACAACCCCACGCGCAATATCCCAGAGATATCCTCACGCTGGCTGTCCATATCCATTTGTGCTGCTTTTACCGTGTTAAACAGTTGCTCACAATGCTGATAGAACACCTCCCCCGCTTCGGTTAGCGTTAGGCTACGTGTGGTTCGTTGTACCAACTTGATGCCGATTGAGTCTTCAAGCAAAGCAACTTGCTTACTGATGTGAGACACGGAAACGTTCAAGCTTTTTGCA
>NZ_VFEB01000143.1:0-387 GCF_007858795.1 Vibrio sp. T20 | reverse complement strand
AGAGTGCTCAGGTACTTTCATTTAAATCAGAGATCGAAAGCCAATCTGCACCTTTGGCAGCAGTAGCGACTTATCATCTAGAGCAAGCGTCAGCATTACTTGCAGAACACCACCTCATGCCAGGTCCTACGGGCGAAACCAACGAGTTGTATGCTGCAGGTCGTGGTGTGGCTTTGGTTATTGTTGATGATTGCGAAGAGAAAGTGCCAGCACTGCAAACCGCAATGGCAATGATTATTGCGGCACTATTGGCTGGGAACAGCGTTCAGTTGTGCAGTGATGACGTGCAGTTCAACACCTTAATTGCCGATGCGGCGACACAAGCGAATCTGCCAACTAACTTGGTGCTAGTTGCCTCGTATGACGCTGCACAACAGCTGCTGTCTG
>NZ_VFEB01000186.1:0-272 GCF_007858795.1 Vibrio sp. T20 | reverse complement strand
CTAACAAATTATCGAAGAAGCTTAATGCTGAGCATTTTGCTCTGTTTTTCGAGCCAATGCTCAAGTGCTGGTGGCCATGTGATGCTTGACTCAACACAGAAGCCACGTAGCATCGAGAAATAGAGTGCTTGATCAATGATAGGCAGTGATGACTCGCCATTTTCTAAGTCCAGTAAAAGCTCAGCATCTTTTAGCAATGGGTTGATTTTTTGGACGTATTGCGGTGTGTTTTCTAAGAGTTCTTCAAAGTTAAAACCTTCTGTCTCTTTACT
>NZ_VFEB01000084.1:0-201 GCF_007858795.1 Vibrio sp. T20 | reverse complement strand
ATGGAGGCGCCTCCCGGAGTCGAACCGAGGTCCACGGATTTGCAATCCGCTGCATAGCCACTCTGCCAAGGCGCCTTCAATAGTGTTTTAAGAGAACAACTCTTTTGACTAATACCAAGCGAGGTAACAATCAAATAGATGGTGCCCCGGGCCGGACTTGAACCGGCACAACGCGAACGTCGAGGGATTTTAAATCCCTTG
>NZ_VFEB01000234.1:0-551 GCF_007858795.1 Vibrio sp. T20 | reverse complement strand
GTGCGTGAAGTTTGTCTGACACAGGTAAGCTTGATGGATGAAAGAGCAGAGTAGACATAATGATGCCTCCTTGAATTTAGGTGAACGAGTCGGGTGATGGATTAGCCTTAGCGGACTTGAGTGAGCTGTATGTCATCGAAGACATGCTGAGTTAAATGCTCATGGAAAGCGCACATCCAGGCTTGAAACACTTTTGTTGTGACAGGGTGGCTCAGGCTCGCTGCCCCTGCATCTGGTTGATAGCACCAGTGATTCAGTAGGTGGAAATAAAGATACACATCGAGCGAGTCGGTGGCTTTGTCCTGATAAGTAAAATTGGCCACGAAAACCAAATTCCAATCAGAGCGTGAATTCTCCCGCTTTAACTGAATCTCTACAGGGGCGACCCCTTCTTTTGTTTTGTAGTAGCTTGTGTTTCGGCAGTTGAGTGCAATGCGTGTCGTGTCTTTAGGGATCGAGTAGCGAGCGATAGTTTGCTCTAACTGCTGGTGGAGTTTGCTATTGAGGGTGATGTCACCATAGTGTTTCTTAATCATAACCAGCCCCTCTCT
>NZ_VFEB01000207.1:0-551 GCF_007858795.1 Vibrio sp. T20 | reverse complement strand
GTGCGTGAAGTTTGTCTGACATGGGTAAACTGGATGGGTGAAAGAGCAGAGTAGACATAATGATGCCTCCTTGAATTTAGGTGAACGAGTCGGGTGATGGGTTAGCCTTAGTGGACTTGAGTGAGCTGTATGTCATCGAAGACATGCTGAGTTAAATGCTCATGGAAAGCGCACATCCAGGCTTGGAATACTTTTGTTGTGACAGGGTGGCTCAGGCTCGCTGTCCCCGCATCTGGTTGATAGCACCAGTGATTCAGTAGGTGGAAATAGAGATACACATCGAGCGAGTCGGTAGTTTTGTCCTGATAAGTAAAATTCGCCACAAAAACCAAGATCCAATCAGAGTGTGAATTCTCCCGCTTTAACTGAATTTCTACAGGGGCGACCCCTTCCTTTGTTTTGTAATAGCTTGTATTTCGGCAGTTGAGTGCAATGCGTGTCGTGTCTTTAGGAATCGAGTAGCGAGTGATAGTTTGCTCTAACTGCTGGTGGAGTTTGCTATTGAGGGTGATGTCACCATAGTGTTTCTCAATCATAACCAGCCCCTCTCT
>NZ_VFEB01000080.1:0-219574 GCF_007858795.1 Vibrio sp. T20 | reverse complement strand
GCATCTCACGCATCTCACGCAGTATATTACAAGCAATAAAAAGCCCCGCAAGCTTTCACTTGCGGGGCTTTTTTAGCTAATTGAGAAAAAGGCTAATTACTTACCAGCTTCTTTTTCTGCTTTAACTTTTGCAATCACTTCGTCAGCAACGTTAGTTGGACATGGTGCGTATTGTGCGAATTCCATAGAGAATTGGCCACGACCAGAAGTGATAGTACGTAGGTGACCGATGTAGCCGAACATCTCAGAAAGAGGTACGTCAGCTTTAATACGAACACCAGTAACGCCAGCTTGTTGATCTTTGATCATGCCACGACGACGGTTAAGGTCACCGATAACATCACCAACGTGATCGTCTGGAGTGAACACGTCAACGTTCATGATAGGCTCAAGAAGTTGCGCGCCAGCTTTAGGCATAGATTGACGGAATGCACCTTTCGCTGCGATTTCAAATGCGATAGCAGATGAATCGACTGCGTGGAAGCCACCATCGAACAGTTCAACTTCAACGTCTAGAGTTGGGAAGCCAGCTAGTACGCCGTTTTCCATCATAGATGCGAAGCCTTTCTCAACTGCAGGCCAGAATTCTTTAGGAACGTTACCGCCCACAACTACAGAGTTGAACTTGAAGCCAGAACCTGCTTCGCCTGGTTTGATACGGTAATCGATCTTACCGAATTGACCAGAACCACCAGATTGCTTCTTGTGCGTGTAGCTATCTTCAATTGCTTGAGTGATAGTTTCACGGTAAGCAACTTGAGGAGCACCTACAGTTAGGTCAACGCCGTATGTACGCTTAAGGATATCTACCTTGATGTCTAGGTGAAGCTCACCCATACCTTTCAGGATAGTTTCGCCAGTCTCTTCGTCAGTCTCAACTTGGAAAGATGGATCTTCTGCAACCATTTTACCGATCGCGATACCCATTTTCTCAGAACCGCCTTTATCTTTTGGAGATACAGCGATTGAGATTACTGGAGTTGGGAATACCATTGGCTCAAGCGTTACTTGGTGCTTAGGATCACATAGAGTGTGACCAGTTTGCACGTTCTTCATACCAACGATCGCAATGATGTCACCAGCTTGTGCGCTAGTTAGTTCGTTACGGTCATCAGCTTGCATCTCAACCATACGGCCAACACGTTCTGTCTTGCCAGTGAATGAGTTAAGAATCGTGTCACCTTTGTTCAGTTTACCAGAGTAAATACGAACGAAAGTTAGAGCACCGAAGCGGTCATCCATGATTTTGAATGCAAGCGCTTTGAAAGTTTCATCTGTAGAAACGATAGCGTGTTCGCCAGTTTCTTCGCCGTTCTCATCCATTAGAGGTTGAGGATCAACTTCAGTTGGTGCTGGTAGGTAATCTACTACAGCATCAAGGATAAGTTGCATACCTTTGTTCTTGAACGCAGAACCACAGAACGTAGGGAAGAATGCGATATCACGAGTACCTTTACGGATACAACGCTTGATGTCTTCGATAGAAGGCTCTTCACCTTCCATGTAAGCTTCCATTAGGTCATCGTCTTGCTCTACAGCAGTTTCGATTAGCTCTTCACGGTATTGCTCAACGTCATCAACCATGTCCGCAGGAACATCTGTGATTTCGTAGTTTTCAGGAAGACCAGTGTCATCCCAAACGTATGCTTTACGGCTTAGTAGGTCTACAACACCAACGAATTCGTCTTCACGACCAATTGGTAGAACCATAACTAGAGGAGTAGCACCTAGAACGTTTTTAACTTGGTCAACAACGTTGTAGAAATCTGCACCCATACGGTCTAGTTTGTTAACGAAGATCAGACGAGATACTTCTGATTCGTTAGCGTAGCGCCAGTTGGTTTCTGATTGAGGTTCAACACCACCAGAACCACAGAATACACCGATACCGCCATCAAGAACTTTAAGAGAACGGTATACTTCAACTGTGAAGTCAACGTGTCCAGGAGTATCGATAACGTTTAGACGGTGATCGTTCCAAAAACAGCTTACAGCTGCTGATTGGATAGTAATACCGCGCTCAGCTTCCTGTTCCATGAAGTCAGTCGTTGATTCGCCATCATGTACTTCACCAGTCTTGTGGATTTGACCAGTTAGCTTAAGGATACGCTCAGTGGTAGTTGTTTTACCCGCATCAACGTGCGCGAAAATACCAATGTTTCTGTATTTCGATAAATCTGCCATTGTCTTACTCTGTTAATAGGATATAAAATGCGCGCAGAGTATATCACAATCTGTGAAGACTGATAGCTTTGCATGCATTTGGGACTAAAAAACTTTGCCTTTTTCTAACATATAGAAAAAGGCAATCTATAGAAACAATCTAAGTGACTGTTAAGTTTAGTGCTAACCTAAAGCGTACATAGCGCTCAAGTTAGACTGAATTTCTGCTGTATAGAGTAGCTGAAGTGAGCTCAATTACAACTCATCAAAAGCATTAATTGCTTCCGATAATTTTTTCACACCGTGGATCTGCATTCCAGGAATGCCTCCTTTAGGCATGTTTGCTGCCGGTACGATCGCTTTCTTAAAGCCGTGTTTAAATGCCTCATTAAGGCGCTCTTGCCCACTCGGTACCGGTCGAATCTCACCCGCTAGGCCCACTTCGCCAAAAACCACTACATCTTTTGGTAATGCACGGTCTCTGAAACTTGAAAGTAGAGCCATCACCAACGCAAGATCAGCACTGGTTTCGGTTACTTTAACACCACCGACGACATTCACAAACACATCTTGATCAGCCATTTGTAAGCCGCCGTGTTTATGCAGCACCGCTAATAACAACGAAAGCCTGTTTTGTTCTAGGCCGACAGCGACACGACGCGGGTTAGCCAGCTGGGAATAGTCCACAAGTGCTTGGATTTCAACAAGCAGTGGACGAGTACCTTCCCACACAACCATAACCGAACTGCCCGAGGTTTCTTCTTCACCACGAGACAAGAAAATCGCTGATGGGTTGCTGACTTCTTTTAGTCCTTGGCCTGTCATAGCAAACACACCGAGTTCATTGACCGCACCAAAACGGTTTTTGTGGCTGCGCAATGTTCTAAAGCGGCTATCGGTTCCGCCATCCAATAGAACTGAGCAGTCAATTATGTGCTCAAGCACTTTTGGCCCGGCTAAGGTGCCGTCTTTAGTTACGTGTCCCACTAAGAACACAGCAACATTATTTTGTTTTGCGTAGCGCGTTAGTGCAGTTGCCGATTCACGAACCTGAGCGACACTGCCCGGTGAAGATTGAACATCCGCGACATGCATAACTTGGATTGAATCGATAACCATGATCTTTGGCTGTTCTTTTTCCGCAACCTGACAGATTTTATCAACGTTGGTTTCAGAGAGCATTTTTAAGTGCTCCTTTGGCAATCCAAGTCGAGAAGCGCGCATCGCAACCTGCTGCAACGATTCTTCACCTGTGACATAGAGTGTCGGCAATTGAGAAGAAAGCTGACACATGGTTTGCAACAACAAGGTTGATTTACCAGCCCCTGGGTTACCACCAATCAGGATTGCAGCGCCTGGTACAACACCGCCACCGAGTACGCGGTCGAGTTCTTTGAAGCCACTGCTAAAGCGTGGCACTTCTTGTAAGTCGATTTCCGACAACGTTTGAACTGATGACTCGGTTGCACCACCAGCATAACCACTCAATCGTTCATTACGCGCTACCTGAGGTGAAGCGGCTAACCTAACTTCTGTAATCGTGTTCCAAGCACCACATGCGTTGCACTGCCCCTGCCAGCGTGGAAAGTCAGCACCACAGTCATTACACACATAAGCTCGCTTTGCCTTAGCCATAAAACCTCAATAATTTACTCAGTTACACAATGATGTTGTCAATTTGTGACTTATTTGACCGTACGGGTGAAAATAAACGTTGCAGTCATACCACTTATACTTAAAGATCGATTTAAACTAGTCGATAACATAAATGCACCGTCCATTCTAACAAGAAAAGTATGCAGCAATCTGAAATTCTATCTGTAGCAGAGCGTCTTATCCCGGCCTACCACGCCGAAGATTTCGAATTCCTTCTTTCTCAAATGACAGAAGGCGAATCTCCGTCTCTAAAACTGCTGGTTAAAATGGAACTGAATCGTATCATGGCTCCGTGTACAAAGAGCATTGATTTACGTGGGCGCATTGATAATGAATGTCGTCAGTTCACGTTAGACGGCCGTAAGCACTGGCTCGATGATATCGCCTTAAACGCGTATCAACGTGGCACTAAAAAGTTTAAAGGTTACACAGAAGGCGCATGGGAGTTAGTAATGACTCCGCGAACTCAGCCAATGAGCGTAGTTAAAACATCTTCTCAAGGTAACCACGACATTACTAGCGCCAACAGTCCGTATGAAGCGGAAGCGATTAACCTAGGTTACGACTTAAAGCGCCAAGAGAACAGACTCAAGATTAGCTCGCAGGTTGAGATCACCACATCGAAAGGGCAAAGCCTACATGGTGTAACGGTTGATATCTCTCCGTCAGGTGCAAAGTTCAAGGTGCCGAGCACCTTTAGATATAACCTCGGCGAGATCATCAGCGTTAAGTTCACAGAGCTTATCGAAAAGTCCCAAGAAAATGATGTTAACCAAGCGGTTGAATTTCGTGTTTTGGGTATCGACGAATCCTATGAGAACAACGCGGTCAAATTTCTAAGAACCATCAAGGTAAGCGACAACAATGTTGTGGCTCGCTTACTCGATGAGTCTTTAAATAGCACCAGTAAAAAAACCAGCCATGAGAACCAAGATAGGATCATTCGAACTCGTACGCGAGGAATCGAACACACCTATCTAAAGCATACTTGTAACCTTCCGCTGTTCTTCAGCGGCAGTGAATTAAAGCTTGCCCTACTGACAGATAACAACCATCCGTTATGGCAATACTGGCACGACGAGCGAAATCAACAAGCGCTAGGCACCCTGTTCAACGAGCAACGTATGAACCTGCTGGCTAAGCCAGGAGTGAAGGGAACCAGTAACGTTATCTACTCTTTTACCCATGAACACCAAAACAAGACCTTATTCTATTCAATGATGCTACCTGAAGCCTCTCGTGAACAAAGACAACTGTTCTGGCACATCGGTGGTAAACGTAAAAGTTGGAAAGCGTTCAAGTTCTCGGTTTTCGAACTTTCAGACACCGAGCGACAAGCATTAGCTAGGCACTCGGATACGCTGGCCCAAAGCTCAGCTCAACTGACGCATTGCGGAATCTTGCAAGAGATCGGCGATCACGAAAGTGCAGCTGACTATCTTCTGAGTGAAAAGCCACGTATTCCAAGCAGTGAATTAAACCGCTTCCGTCACCCACGTACTGTCGTCGGCAATATTCAAAGCATCTACTTTGACTCTCAGACCCGTCGTAAAGAGCCGAGATACCAATTTAAGTCACCGCTGCAGCTTACATCACAAGATGGCGCAGCGGCGAACGGACACACCTTAGATATCTCTAAGCGTGGACTGAGCATTAACCTTGAACACCCAATGGTCCTCAAGATTAATGATCCTGTATTGGTGAACTTTAATGAACTGCAGCTTTATGACAAGAACCTGCCACTGAGCACCGTGCCTTACCAGGTGATTCGAGTGAGCCCGAATGGCCGCAACGTGCAACTGGTTATTGCCGAGAACGCCAAGACGATGCGTACCATCGCTTTCCTTAATGGACTTATCGATCAGAATCAAAGCAAGCTGATTAAGAAGCAAGAGATACTGCCAACACATTCGCTGCTCGAATCTCTGCACAACATTTTGTTAAGCAAGATGGTCAGCAACCCAATATTCATTGATAAACCAGGTTCAACGCTGCGCTGTAAGATCATTGGTGTGAATTTTCCATTAAATAAGCATCTAACGTTACTTGCTAAGCTTGGCCATAATCAAAAGTTCTCACTCGAGCCGATTTTCAAAGGGCACTCTAATTCACTGTTAGCTGAGCCACTGAAAAGAATTGAAGGTGCAGAGCCGAAACACCATGACGTATACATTGCCGCGGTAAAGTTTGGCGACAAGATCCAATCGGTACACACCAAGTTGGTCAAAGACTTCGCCTCAGCAAAGGAACGCATCTTATTCATTAAGAAAGCGCAGCATTTAGGTGACGTGTATGTATTACGAGTCACGACTGCACCTATCTTTAATCCGTTGACGAGTTTATTCCAGTCGGATTTAGAAGAGCTTTCACGCATCAGCATGCATCAAGCTAAGAAGCTAGAGAATGAAGTTACTGCATTTATCGGTTATGGCGAGATAGAAGATATTACTGATGAAGTGTTAATTCGATTGGAGCTGACTCGTTAGGTCAGCATCAATTTACTGGGTTTGAAAATAGAAAAAGCAGGCTCATCACCTGCTTTTTTTCTGAGTCACTATTGCCAATAAGATACATAGCCAATAGCACTTAGATAGGCCCCCTAAGGTTTCGCTTGCCAACTGATCTTCTGCTGCTTAGCCAATACACCCGACAAGATGCACAGTACCCCGCCTAAACCTGCATAACGCACAGCGGTTTGAGCTTGTTGCTCTACTTTCGGTTTCGCGTGATAGGCAATACCTAAACCTGCAGAACCCATCATAACCAAGTCATTAGCACCATCACCAACGGCAACGGTATTGTGCAGTTCCAATTCGTATTCTTCAGCTAACTCTACCAAGATATCCGCTTTGGTCTGCGCCGAAACAACATCTCCTAAGACTTCACCCGTCAACTTACCATTGACAATCTCAAGCGTGTTTGACTGAGCATGGTCAAGATCAAGGATATCTTTCAGGTAATCAGAGAAGTAAGTAAAACCGCCTGATGCAATCGCTGTTTTCCAGCCAAGCTTATTCAAAGTATTCACCAGCCCGACCAAATCTGGCATGAATGGCAATGACTGACGCACTTGCTCTAATATCGACTCATCCGCACCTTTGAGTGCTCCTACTCGTTGGCGTAGGCTCTGTTCAAAATCGAGCTCGCCTTGCATTGCTCGTTCTGTGATTTCAGAGACTAACTCTCCCACTCCAGCCAGCTTGGCAATCTCATCGATGCATTCAATTTGAATCGCTGTAGAATCCATATCCATTACGATCAAACCTGGCTTAGATAAGTCTGGGACCTCGCTAAGGCAAGCATAATCAAGCTTTAACGCTTGGAGGATTTCTTCGTGTGCTGGTGTTAGATTGCCTGACATCAGAGCCACTTCATAATGCCCTACCTTCCACGTATCGAGGATGGTGTTGTAAGTGCTAGTGAAGAAGTCGATGTCATCGAATGATTGTGGAGATAGATACTCACCGAACACAATCCAATTGGCTTTGGATTTAGCGAGTTGAGAAGCGAAACGAGTCTCAGGGAGTCGAGTTAATAATGTGGTATGCCTTTTTATCGGCAGATATTTCTGAGCGTCCATGTGTATGATTCCTAATTAACTATGCTAAACGTTAACCTATTGCAATTTGAAAACGCAAGTCTCAATATGTCTTAATCATAACATTTGTTTATTTCAGGCTTCGTGAAACATGAATGAATCATTGTTCTCAATACGTAACGCTTTACGAATGCTAGCCCTCATTTTGCTGGCTACCATGTTCGTTGTAACGATTAAAAATACGGTCGTGATCAGTAAAGGTAACGAGAAGATCCAAGCGAAACAGTTGGAAACTCTTACCAAGCTGCTTATCTCTCAGGCATCACTTTCAGCCAGCAAGATGATCACGCAACAAGACCAAGAGCGATTGCTTGATCTTACTAATCAGCTATCTCAAGACCGACTGGTGTTTGATACCACCATCTATGATGCAGAGGGTATTCGACTGGCTTCGAGCGAAAAAGCTCTCTCCGTACGCGAGGTTCTTGGCTTAGATACGCCACTTTCAACAGCAAGTATCGGTAGACAACAATTAGTTGAACCTATTTATTCACCAGAGAAGACGATCATCGGCTTTATTCGAGTGACCTTCGAAACGGGTAAGATGACTGCAATTTCTGATCACCATTATCGCAAAAGTGATCGCTACATGATCGGTATGGTGCTGATGGGTTTTGTAAGTGGTGTGCTGTTTGTCATGCTCATTCGTAGAAGGAAGACTAAAACTGGTGAGAATTTGCTGCTCAAAAATGCTAGCTCATAGACATCTCGATTCAGCAGAAAAAGGACTCCGTATAGCAAGCTGCTAGCAATGTGAGAAATTCGACGGAGTTCTCGGTTGAGTTAACAACAGCCAATGACGTTAGTGCTAAATACAATAAAAAGCCCCGAAGCTCAGGCAGCAACGGGGCTTTTTGTTATCTGTTAACTTACCAAGCTAAGACAAATAAATATTATTCTTGGTCACCAAGCAACACTGAGTCTAATGCGATAACCATCATGTCGTTGAAAGTCGTTTGACGTTCATCTGATGTGGTTTGCTCACCGGTCTTGATGTGATCAGAAACAGTACAAATCGTTAGAGCTTTGGCGCCATATTCAGCACATACACCATAGATGCCTGCAGCTTCCATCTCTACGCCAACAATGCCGTATTTGTCCATTACTTCGAACATCTCTGGATCTGGCGTGTAGAACAACTCAGCCGAGAACAGGTTACCGACTTTTACGCCAACACCGCGAGCTTTGGCTGCATCTTCTGCCGCGCGCACCATCTTGTAATCCGCAATAGCTGCAAAGTCATGACCTTTAAAGCGAATACGGTTCACTTTAGAGTCAGTACATGCGCCCATGCCGATCACCACATCACGCACTTTGATATCTTCGCTCACTGCACCACAACTACCGACACGAATGATCTTCTTCACACCAAAGTCTTTGATCAGCTCAGTCGCGTAAATAGAACAAGATGGGATACCCATACCATGTCCCATTACGGAAACCTTACGACCTTTGTAAGTACCGGTGTAACCAAACATGTTGCGAACGTCGCACACTTGAACCACTTCTTCTAGGAAGGTTTCAGCGATGTATTTAGCACGTAGCGGGTCGCCTGGCATTAAAACTACGTCAGCGAAATCACCCATTTCAGCATTAATATGTGGAGTAGCCATTGAAAATATCCTTAATCTCAAAACAAAAAAAGAAGAGAGAGGTTTCCCTCTCTCTTCGTTAACTATTATAGAAAGCTTGTACCGTGTCCCATTGGCGATGTGCCAAAGTATGACGCTAAGCTTTGACCGATATCAGCGAAAGTATCACGACGGCCTAAAGAACCGGCTGGAACCTTTTGACCGTAAACAATCACAGGGATGTGTTCACGAGTATGGTCAGTACCTGGCCATGTCGGATCACAGCCGTGGTCAGCCGTTAAGATAAGTACATCGTCTTCTTTCATCATCTCGATGATTTCATTGATACGACCATCGAAGTACTCAAGTGCCGCTGCGTAACCCGCAACATCACGGCGGTGGCCGTAAGCTGAGTCGAAATCAACGAAGTTAGTGAACACGATAGTGTTGTCGCCCGCTTCATTGATCGCTTCTTTGGTTGCTTCAAATAACGCAGGGATACCTGTTGCTTTGGTTTTCTGAGTGATACCACAACCCGCGTAGATATCAGAGATCTTACCAATTGAGTGAACGTTACCGCCCTTCTCATCAACCAACTTCTGAAGAATGGTGGCTGCAGGTGGCTCAACAGAAAGGTCACGACGGTTACCAGTGCGCTCAAATTGACCTTTACCTGGGCCAATGAACGGACGAGCGATAACACGACCAATGTTGTAGTCTTCGAGCTCTTCACGAGCAATCTGACAAAGGTCTAATAGGTTTTGTAGGCCGAATGTCTCTTCATGACAAGCAATCTGGAAAACAGAGTCTGCAGAAGTGTAGAAGATAGGCAAGCCAGTCTTCATGTGCTCTTCACCTAGGTTATCTAGGATTTCCGTGCCAGATGAGTGGCAGTTACCTAAGAAACCAGACAGGCCTGCACGCTCAAGGATGCGGTCAGTCAGTTCTTTTGGAAAGCTGTTCTCTTTGTCAGTGAAATAGCCCCAGTCAAACAGTACAGGAACACCTGCGATTTCCCAGTGACCTGATGGCGTGTCTTTACCAGAAGACAACTCAGCAGCGTGACCGTAAGCGCCAATGATCTCAGCGTCTACATCCATACCAGGAGCAAAACGACCTGTAGACTCTTTGTGAGCCATCGCTAGACCTAGCTTAGACAGGTTTGGCAGCGTCAGTGAACCTTTACGATCTGCATTGTCTGCAAGACCTTGGTCACAATGATCTGCGATGTGGCCCATAGTGTCAGAACCTACATCACCAAATTTGTCCGCATCCGCTGTTTCACCGATACCGAATGAATCTAAAACTAAAATAAATGCTCTTTTCATTTTCTTCACCAACTTATTGCTCTTTACACCAGAACTCTGTTTATCGGTATACGCTAGGCATACCGATATCTGTTATTTACACGTCTTCAGAACGAATCTGACGGTAAACGTCTGGCGTTGCTGTATATTCTCCGCCCACAGTGATTGCATTTTGTAATGCTGTTGCAGCTTCTTGCCACTGTTGTTCGTTGCGAGCATGAATCATTGCTAATGGCTTATCTTCACTTGCTACTTCACCTAAGCGAATGAAGTGATCAAAACCGACTGCGTAATCAATGCTGTCAGTTGCTACGCGACGACCGCCGCCCATACCAACCACAGCCATACCAATTGCACGAGTATCCATTGCTGATACCACACCGCTTTCTAGCGCGTACACTGGTTTAATAATGTCTGCTTTTTCTAGGTAGTTATCGTAGTTCGTTACGAAATCTGCTGGACCACCAAGGCCCGCTACCATTTTACCGAAACACTCTGCTGCTTTACCGTTATCCAGCACTGCCATCAGTTTTTCACGCGCTTCATCTGAATCTTTAGCTAGGTTACCCAGCACCAACATTTCAGCACACGATGCTAGAGTGATCTCTAACAAGCGTGGGTTACGATATTCACCCGTTAGGAACTGAACCGCTTCACGAACTTCCACTGCGTTACCCGCTGAAGAAGCCAATACTTGGTTCATGTCCGTTAGGATTGCCGTTGTTTTAGTACCCGCACCGTTTGCTACTGCAACGATAGATTTCGCTAGCTCTTCTGACGCTTCGTAAGTTGGCATGAATGCGCCTGAACCTACTTTTACATCCATCACTAGAGAATCAAGACCAGCTGCCAGTTTCTTAGATAGGATTGAAGCCGTGATTAGCGAGATGTTATCGACTGTTGCTGTGATATCACGAGTCGCGTAAACACGCTTGTCAGCAGGGGCTAGATCGCCTGTTTGACCGATGATCGCTACGCCAGCATCTTTAGTTACTTCACCGAACACTTCGTTAGTTGGTGTAATGTTGTAACCTGGGATAGATTCTAGCTTGTCTAGCGTGCCGCCAGTATGGCCTAAACCACGACCAGAGATCATTGGAACGAAACCACCACATGCTGCCACCATAGGGCCAAGCATCAGGGAAGTTACGTCACCAACACCACCAGTAGAGTGTTTATCAACGATTGGGCCATCAAAGTTCATGTGGCTCCAGTCAATCACCATGCCTGAATCACGCATTGCACACGTTAGTGCGATACGTTCTGGCATGGTCATTTCGTTAAAGAAGATAGCCATTGCGAATGCTGCAATTTGGCCTTCAGAAACCGTGTTCTTAGCGACACCTTGAATGAAGAAGTTGATTTCTTCAGCTGTTAGGACTTCGCCATCACGTTTTCTGCGAATAATTTCTTGAGGTAGATACATTAGTGCCTCCCAAACTCTAGTGAGTATGGTTTGTAGGGAAAGAGGTTATGTGGAGTGGCTTGACGCCACTCCATCAAACAGACTTGTTATTATCAATACTCTAAATATTGGGCGCTGCAGCTAGGCGACTATTCTTTTGAAAGAAAATCGAAGTTCATTCCTATGAGCATAGAGGCTCTATGTGATTAGGACGGCCGGCGAACCGGTGAACTTACGCAGTCAACAACGCTGCGGCGTCAAATATGACGAGTAAATTAGTATGCTGCTGGATCAGCAGTTTGGTCTGTCACTTCTAATGTATTAAGAAGGTTAGTTAGTAGGCTTGAAGCACCAAAACGGTAGTGCATGTTGTCTGCCCACTCAGCGCCTAGTAGCTCATCAGCCATTGCTAGGTATAGTGCTGCATCTTCAGCAGTACGCACACCACCAGCTGGTTTGAAACCAACTGTTTTAGCAACGCCCATGTCACGAATAACTTCTAGCATCATGCGTGCGAACTCAGGAGTCGCGTTTACTGGCACTTTACCTGTTGAAGTTTTGATGAAGTCTGCACCTGCTTCGATACAAATTTGAGAAGCTTTCTTGATCAGTGCTTCTTCTTTAAGTTCACCAGTTTCGATGATCACTTTAAGCGTGATGTCACCACAAGCTGCTTTACACTGTTTAACTAGCTCAAAACCAACTTCTTCGTTGCCAGCAATAAGAGCACGGTATGGGAATACTACGTCAACTTCGTCTGCGCCGTACGCTACCGCTGCTTTCGTTTCAGCAACAGCAATTTCGATGTCGTCATTACCATGAGGGAAGTTAGTTACAGTCGCAATGCGTACTTCTGGAGTACCTTGCTCACGCAACGCTTTCTTAGCGGCTGGGATAAAGCGAGGGTAAATACAGATTGCAGCAGTGTTGCCAACTGCAGTCTTCGCATCATGACAAAGCGCCACTACTTTTTCAGTAGTATCGTCGTCATTTAGCGTAGTTAGGTCCATAAGTTTAAGTGCACGTAGAGCTGCTGCTTTTAAATCGCTCATTTCTATCTCCGATCAATATATTCAAATAGTTAACTACTTCGCCACCCATCCAGTATAGATGGATATTTTAGTCATGCTCAGTAGTCACAAATGAACGGACTTGGTTCCCTGAAGACTTGATAACTTTCGCTACCAATTGCAATCCTTGTCACCGCACAGTACCTGTTTGGTCTATGGCACAACAAATCAGTCATGTTGTGTCTAACATCTATAGCGTATCGCTAATCTTGGCTTAATCCCAGAAGAATAACGTTCGAGTTGATTTCGAGGTTACTTTCTTGCCAACAGAGACATCCTATCCCTTTAGCTTATACATTATAGGTATCCATCAATAAATTGTAGTGCTCCTTAGAACGCAAACGGTTTGTATCTCAAAAAAACATTCTAGACCCATCATTGAATCCCAGCATCAGCTCATGCTCATACTAAAAATCACTAGGCCTAAAAACAAAAAAGCCCCGCAGCAATTTCTTGCTACGGGGCGATATTATTATGGCGTCTATATATCTAAATCTACTTGATTAGAAAGATAGGAAGAAGCCAGCAATTGTTGCTGCCATCAAGTTAGATAGAGTACCAGCAATAACCGCTTTAACACCCATACGAGCGATGTCGTGACGACGAGCTGGCGCAATACCACCTAGACCACCTAGAAGAATCGCAATTGAAGAAAGGTTTGCGAAACCACATAGTGCGAATGCGATGATAGCTTGAGTCTTCTCAGACATCACTTGACCAGTTGCTGCAACAACTTGAGCATTTTCACCAACGTATGGTACGAAGTTTAGGTATGCAACGAATTCGTTAACAACTGTCTTCTGACCAATGAAAGAACCAGCGATAGTTGCTTCTTCCCATGGAACACCAATGATGAATGCTAGCGGTGCGAAGATCCAACCTAGAAGAAGTTCTAGAGTTAGGTTTTCCATACCGAACCAACCACCGATGCCACCTAGGATACCGTTGATTAGAGCAATTAGACCGATGAATGCTAGTAGCATTGCACCAACGTTAAGAGCTAGTTGTAGACCAACTGATGCGCCACCTGCTGCTGCGTCGATAACGTTAGCTGGTTTGTCATCGCCACCGTCCATTTCGTCAGCGATGTTGTCGTCTGGCGTATCTGTTTCAGGCTTGATGATTTTAGCGAATAGTAGACCACCAGGTGCTGCCATGAATGACGCTGCAACTAGGTACTCTAGAGGTACACCCATAGATGCGTAACCTGCTAGTACACCACCAGCTACAGAAGCCAAACCACCACACATTACTGCGAATAGTTCAGAGTTAGTCATTTTAGGAACAAAAGGACGAACAACTAGAGGCGCTTCTGTTTGACCAACGAAAATGTTTGCTGCTGCAGACATAGACTCGGCGCGAGAAGTACCTAGAGCTTTCTGAAGACCACCACCAAGAACTTTGATTACAATTTGCATTACACCAATGTAGTAAAGTACAGAGATAAGTGCAGAGAAGAAAATCAGAGTTGGTAGTACTTGGAAAGCAAAGATGAAACCGATACCGTCAACTGAGAAGTTAACTAGGCTGCCGAATAGGAAACCAGTACCGTCTTTACCGTAGTCGATCACGTTTGCTACACCAGCAGAGAAACCTGCAAGTAGATCACGACCCCAAGGGATGTAAAGTACGAATGCACCAAGTGCGAATTGGATAGCGAAAGCGCCACCCACTGTTCTTAGATTAATAGCTTTGCGGTTGTCAGATAGTAGTACTGCGATTGCGATCAGTGCAACCATTCCGACTAGGCTCATAAACAGGCTCATAGTTTATGACTTCCTTATTAGTTATTTATTGGCGTGTTACAAAATGGGGCTATAAAGCGGAGGCAATTATACTCATGCGACCACTAATAAAGTAATGCCGTCCTCACACTTTCGTACAAGATTCATGTACCATTCACACGCAAATGTGAGCCAAATCACAAGCCCGATGCAATTTACGCAAACGATAAACAAAAACCTTCGATTTTATTCACATATACCGAATGCACGATGGCTACTTTGCCAAACTTGCGCTGCAATCGATTGCTTCGGCTCTTTTCTAAGCAAAAAAAGTTCATTTAAGATCGTAACTAAATGTTTGGAATGATTAACATTTCCTTGGTTTCCATACATGGGCATGTCAGGAGCATCCGTTTCCAATACCAAGTATTCAAGCGGCAATTTCGCGATGGTTGTGCGTGTTTTTTGTGCTCTTGGGTAAGTTATCGTCCCACCGACACCAATATAGAAACCGAGCTTGATCCACGCTAAAGCCTGCTGTTCACTCCCTGAAAAACCGTGAATCACACCTCCTAAGGTGAACTTGTGCTGCTTTATTAGCTCGATAAGTCGGTTGTAAGACTTCCTTTCATGGACAATCAAAGGCAGCTCAAACGCCTTCGCTAGCTCCATTTGTTGGATGAAAAAGCGCTCTTGTTTCTCTCGTTCAACATCGACAGAAAAGTCGAGCCCACACTCCCCAATTGCTACACATTGGCTGTTTTTTGAAGAGAGTAATTGGCGCAGAACAGCAAACTGCCCGTCATCCGCTTGCTCTAAAAAGTAAGGATGAAAGCCTAGCGCGTAATAAACGTTGGGGTAGGATTGCGCAATTTTCTCAAGCTTATGCCAGTTATTTTGACCTATAGAAGGGATGAGTAGCTTCTCAACTTGCGCTTGTTTCGCTTCTTTAAGGTAGCGATCAATACTTTGATCAAGTGTAGTTCCCTGATCAATTACAATATTTTGCTCAAACGCCTCAAAATCCGCATGGCAATGAGTATCAAACAGCGGAAAGTCACTTATTTTCTGTGTCATCTTTTCCATTCTCTGCTTTCCGGCCTTGCAGGTCACGACGATAAGGTACACAGCTACGCTTATTTTCAGGCGTTAAGCCAAGCTCTTCACACCACTTATCGTATTTCCTAACCCAAGCTTTTATCCAACCCAACATACTCATGCTCAAATCTCAGTCTCCATCCTCAGATAACACGTATTAAAAAACGCCTACTGCAGAACAATAGACGTTTTTGTTTAACTCGAATAGAGCTCGGAGAAATTAGTGCTCGCGCGTCGCTCGGAATTGAACTTCAGGGAAACGCTCAGAAGCTAGGTTCAAGTTAACCATAGTTGGTGCGATGTAAGACAGGTTGTCACCGCCATCTAACGCTAGGTTAGATTGGTTCTTACGTTTGAACTCTTCCAGTTTCTTAGCGTCATCACACTCAACCCAACGAGCTGTTGCAACGTTAACACCTTCGTAGATAGCTTCCACGTTGTATTCCGCTTTCAAGCGCGCTACAACCACGTCGAACTGAAGTACACCAACCGCACCAACGATCAAGTCGTTATTCTGCATAGGACGGAATACTTGTACTGCGCCCTCTTCTGAAAGCTGAACCAAGCCTTTAAGAAGTTGCTTCTGCTTCAGTGGATCTCGTAGGCGAATACGACGGAATAGTTCAGGTGCGAAGTTAGGAATACCAGCGAACTTTAGGCTCTCACCTTGAGTAAAGGTATCACCAATCTGAATAGTACCGTGGTTATGCAGGCCGATAATATCACCCGCGTATGCTTTCTCAGCTCGTGCACGGTCACCCGCCATGAAGGTTACCGCATCAGAGATACTTACGCTCTTACCAGTACGAACATGATTCATCTTCATACCTTGGTTGTAAGTACCCGAAACGATACGCATGAATGCGATACGGTCACGGTGTTTAGGGTCCATATTTGCTTGGATCTTAAATACGAAACCCGAGAACTTCTCTTCAGTCGCTTCAACATCACGCTCATTCGCTTGGCGTGTTTGAGGAGCTGGAGCCCATTTAGTTAGACCATCAAGCATATGGTCCACACCAAAGTTACCTAATGCAGTACCAAAGTACACCGGCGTTAGCTCACCCGCTAGGAACAAGTCGTGATCAAATTCAGGACAAGCACCAATAACAAGCTCTAGCTCTTCACGTACGCTTTCCGCTAGATCAGCACCTACCGCTTCATCTAGCTCTGGGTTATCTAGACCTTTGATGATACGAACTTCTTGGATCTCGTGGCCGTGGCCAGATTCATACAAGATCGTTTCATCACGGTGAATGTGGTAAACACCTTTAAACTCTTTACCACAACCAATAGGCCATGAGATAGGAGCACAAGCCATACCTAGCTCGCTCTCTACTTCATCAAGCACTTCCATTGGATCACGGACGTCACGGTCAAGTTTGTTCATAAACGTTACGATTGGCGTATCACGTAGACGTGTTACTTCCATTAGTTTACGAGTACGATCCTCGACACCTTTCGCAGCATCGATAACCATCAAACAAGAGTCAACCGCAGTTAGTGTACGGTACGTATCTTCCGAGAAATCTTCATGTCCTGGAGTATCTAGTAGGTTTACTAGGCAATCATTGTATGGGAATTGCATTACCGACGTAGTTACCGAGATACCACGTTCTTTTTCCATCTCCATCCAGTCAGATTTAGCGTGCTGGTTAGAGCCACGGCCTTTTACGGTACCCGCTTTCTGAATCGCGTTTCCGAATAAAAGAACTTTTTCAGTAATCGTGGTTTTACCCGCATCCGGGTGAGAGATAATTGCAAACGTTCTACGTTTGCTCACTTCTTGTTGGAAAGACATAGTCGCCCTTTGCTGATCTAAAGCGTAAAAAGGGCAAGTAGATAATACTTGCCCTTGAATTCTGTGTGCGGATTATACAGAAAGCGTGTCACTTTCTAAAGGGTCAGTTTACACCCTATTTATCGCTGATTCTGTGGTTAGCTATTTAGGGTTAGCTAAAAGACATAATATGATTAGCTAAACGACATGAAAAGATAGCTCATAATGATCGCATCTTCGTTGCCTTGCTTGGTTGGGTAATAGTTACGGCGGCGATCGACTTCATTAAAGCCAGCCTTCTCGTAAAGATTAAAAGCATTCACATTACTTTCGCGAACTTCCAGCCAAGCACTCTCAGCGTCAGCTTGTTCACACATATCGAGAAAGTGCTCAACCAAAGCTTTGCCGTAGCCTTTGCCTTGCTGGCTTGGGTCTACCGCAATATTAAGCAATGTGACTTCACCAACGATGTTCTGGGCGAAGAAGTATCCGACTACTTGCCCATCGACTTCAAGAACATGATGACAAGCACCTCGACTATCGAGATCGCGAATCATGGTTTCAGACCAAGGGTGAGAATGCGCGGTCTGCTCTATCTGCCAAATAGCGTCTAGGTGTTGTTGTGAAGTCGGTAAAAATTGATTAGTCATAAGCACAAATTTGTTGCCATAAGTCGCGGCGATGTTGGTTATTACCATTGATGTCAGACAGTAATGGAGATTGAAGCGTTTTTGCATTCAGCTCTTGGGCAGACTCACACCCAGCAAACCATACCCATTCAACATCACCGAGTTCGATATAAGTTAGGTGTTGAGGCTGAACGTGTAGTGCCTGAGATAAATCAAGCTTGATACTCTTGAGTACACGCTCAAACATCACGGCGAGATCTTCCTGAGGTTTTTCAGGCGAAACCAAAAGTAACTTGCAATCACTCGCTAGCGGAGTCAGTTTAGATTCATAACCCGCCAAACGTTCTGGGTGACTAAGCTCCCATTGGCTTATGCCCATCTCTTGCAGGTATTGTGCGTGTGTTTGTGACATATCTAGCAGTTATAACCTTAGGTTGGTGGTGGGAGGCTTAATCAGAGCAAACTTTAAAACAGTCCATTAGAGTTGGGCTGATACTAACAAAAAATAAAGGAGCATCAAGCTCCTTTATTTAGACCAAATCAGTTTGCATCATATTGCGTTGGAAATAGCTTTATAACTCGTTGAACTCTGGGCTGTAAGCTACCTCGCCAGGACGCCCCGTAAGAGCACCTTCTACCAACTCAATCGCTTGAAAGACGCCTTCTGGCACATCCCAAGTACAACTCAGGCCAAATTCACTTGCAGCTTTGAAACCAAAGCGACCGTAATAAGCTGGATCACCCAACACAACGCAGGCTGGATAACCGAAATCAACCAAAGTAGAAAACGCATCTTCAACCAGTGATGTGGCAATACCTTGATTGCGGAACTCTTCCTTCACGGCGAGAGGTGCAAGCCCTTGCCAGTTATGATCGTCACCATCAAGAGTGATAGGACTAAACATCAGGTGACCGACCACTTCGCCTTCATCAGAACAAGCGACCAGCGATAGCGTTAAATGGCTATTCTCACGCAAATTCATAACCAAGTTAGCTTCTGCATCTGTTTCAAAAACAGATTTCAATAAACGATCGATGACAAGTATATCTGCCGGTGCTTCAGTTCGAATAAGCATTCATTACCTCACTTTGTGTATCTGGGGATTGTACTCCCTTCTGCACAAAATCAGCTAATTGATTTAACAAAGTTTTCATAGGGCTCGGCAATACGTCCAAATCTACGCTATCCATCAAGTTTTTAACTTCTAAACCTAACTCGGTATCGCCCTCAATAGACAGTCTACGTTGGAAGAAAAGCGTATCTGGGTCTTCTTTACGCCCCGCAATCAACACAAGATCGTTAAGATTACCGCTAAAGCTTACATCTTCAGCCACCTCTTTATCAGCTACAACTAGTTGCTCATTTTTGTAGCTAATACACCAACTTAACCCCATATCTTTTATTGAGACTTTAAGCCACTTGTCTTCTAAAAATTCAAAGTCACCGTCCTCTAAAGCTTCCTTAAAGACATTCTTAAGCGCCTCCAACAAGGCTCTTTTTTGTACTGTTTTAGGCAATAACTGGACTGGAGATCGCAAAATTGATGCGGCATTTTGAACTAGTTGAGTGCGAATCTTGTTTATCACGTGACTTATCCGTAACTTTGTCAATAATATGGAATACATCATAGATGATGTTGAGATCTCAGTTACTGTTATGTATCAAATTAACTTCTGTTTGATGCTCGACCTTTAATATCCTGAAAATCACAGTTATAGTAACTCAGGTAATGAGAATTACAGCGGTTCGCTGCACTCACAGGTAAATATCGATAGCTACACAAAAAGTAATAAATATTTATCGATAGTGAATATTCAAGCTCTTGGAGAATTGGTAGTACTTTGATGCCTCCCCAGCAACTACAACATTGGTTTACCCAGCTAACTGCAAACAGTCCGTTCTTTTTCGCAGTACTTGATGCTCAACATAACTATTTTATGGTGAATGAGCGTTACTGCGATATTGCTGGTTTGAGTCAAACAGAGCTTGTAGGCATGAATGACCGTCAAACATTGGGCGAGCAATTCTACCAGCACCTTAAACCTTACTATGAGCGTGCATTTAATGGCGAGTCGATTGAGGCCGAAGTCACCCTCAACGAAACCGATCTCGATACCAGCCTTCACTTCAGCCTGTCTCCGCTTACCAATGGCAACAAAACTGACTACATTGTCTTTCATGCCTTCGACACATCAGAAAACCAAGTACTCGTCCGTTCTTTAGAAGAATCTGAAGCAAAATTTCACAAACTATCTCACCTACTCCCAGACGGGTTACTGCTAGTTGAAAGTGACTACATCTTGTCATCCAACCCAGCTGCAGCGCGCTTGCTTGGCTTTAACTCCACCATAGAGTTAATTGGCGAAGAGTTGGGACGCCTATTTATCGATGAACAAACCAAAACAGTCTTCAATAATAAACTCAGCTCTATTATTTCTGAGTCTGGTTTGGTTTGCTTAACGGGTGCCCGATGCGGCTTTGAACGTAAGGTTCAGCTCAACATCGACTCTACCACCGTTCTTGGAAGTAACACTCAGTTGGTGCTTATTCAAGACGCACAAGAAACCGCAAAACAATATACATCGGCAAACAGTGAAGATGCCTACATCGATGCACTGACCAAGCTCTACAACCGAGTTGGGTTTACTAAGCGTCTTGAGCAATTCATTCACAACGATACGCCGGTTGTGATGCTTTACTTAGACATTGATAACTTTAAAAATATCAATGATTCACTTGGTCATCACATCGGTGACAAAGTGATTAAAGAGGTCGCCTCACGCCTTAAACGCTTACTGCCTCGTAAAGCCGTAATTGGGCATTTAGGCGGTGATGAATTTGGTATTATCCTGCCAGAACCCGAACATCAGCGAACACCTGAAATGCTCGCTGAAAAGATCATTTCCCTGATCAATCAACCTTTCGATCTTCACCATTTTAGTAAACGCTTAGCCTGCTCGATTGGTAGTGTGAGCTTTCCTCAAGACGGTACTGATGCTCGTATCTTGCTGCAAAATGCAGACACAGCAATGTATGAAGCCAAAGATCGTGGTCGCAATCGTCTAATCAAGTTCAACGAACAGATGAACAAAGAAGCGCGTATGCGACTGTGGCTGGAGATTGAACTACAAAAAGCGCTGCAACAGAATGGACTTGAGGTTTGGTATCAACCTAAGGTCAACGCACGAGATTTCACCATCAACGGCGCTGAAGCTCTAGTTCGTTGGAAACATCCTGTAGAGGGTTATATTAGTCCAGCGGCGTTCATCCCTGTAGCGGAGCGAGCCGGCCTTATCGAACAACTTGGTCGTGTGGTTATGCGTGAAGTATTTGCTACGGTTAAGCGCTGGAAGATGCAGGGAATTCTCCCTGGTCGTGTAGCAATCAACCTTTCTCCTGAACAGTTTGGAAATCCGAAGCTGATTGATTACATGGAAAAGCTGCTGCGTTCGACAGAGCTTGACCCAAGTGCGATTACATTTGAGCTAACGGAAAGCGCGGTGATGAGTGACAGTGAACACACACTGCAAATGCTCAACGCGATTAAAAAGCTCGGCTTCGCTCTATCGATTGATGATTTCGGTACCGGTTACTCATCACTATCTTACCTAGCTCGCTTCCCAATTGATGAACTTAAGATAGACCGTGCTTTCATCTCTGATATCGATACCCTACCAAAGCAAATTACTGTAATTGAAAACATCATCAACCTTGGTAAGTCTCTCGATTTAACCGTGGTTGCTGAAGGTGTAGAAACCAGTGAGCAAGCGACTCTACTGTCTAACCTCAATTGTAGTTCAATTCAAGGCTTTCACTTCTATCGCCCTCAACCAAAACAAGATGTCGAAGAGCTATTTGCCCAAAATCGTCGCCATAAGAACTAACAAGCCGATTCAAATATCTCACGTTCAAGCCAAGCCAACATGTAAAACGGTCACTCGTCAGTACCTCAAACGGAGTAAAAGCAGATTTATCCATCTAAACCTGCCTTACATCAATTCCGTCATTCACAATTCTTCATAAAATGCCCGCTTCAACTTAATTCTACTGGTAGTGAGCAAATGGAACTCTTATGCCCAGCGGGTAACTTACCTGCTTTGAAAACCGCCATTGATTGCGGTGCGGATGCTGTCTATATCGGATTCAAAGACGATACCAATGCCCGACACTTTGCAGGCCTAAACTTTGCGGGTAAAAAGCTCGATCGTGCTGTGCAGTATGTACATGACCACAACAAGAAAATTCATGTTGCTCTAAATACGTTTGCTCACCCAAATGGCTTCGACCGTTGGACCAATGCCGTAGACAACGCCGCTGCACTGGGTGTTGATGCGCTGATCATCGCAGACATCGCTGTGCTTGAGTACGCTGCAAACAAATATCCAGATCTAGAACTGCACCTATCAGTTCAAGCTTCTGCAACCAATGCCGCTGCGATCGACTTCTACCACAAGAACTTCAACGTAAAACGTGTCGTACTGCCGCGCGTGTTATCGATTCATCAGGTTAAACAGCTTTCTCGTAACATCACTTCTGACGTTGACCTTGAAGTATTCGCTTTTGGTAGCTTATGTATCATGGCAGAAGGCCGATGCTACCTCTCTTCATACATGACGGGCGAATCACCAAACACAGTGGGCGCTTGTTCTCCTGCGAAATACGTTCGCTGGCAAGAAACAGAAACGGGCCTAGAGTCTCGCTTGAATGAGATCCTTATCGATAAGTATGAAGCAGGTGAGAACGCTGGCTACCCAACGCTGTGTAAAGGCCGCTTTGAAGCCGAGATCGATGGTGAACGTAAGCGCTATCACGCACTTGAAGAGCCCACCAGCCTCAACACGCTATCCATGTTGCCTGAGCTTTTCGCTGCAAACGTTGCCTCAGTGAAGATTGAAGGCCGCCAACGCAGCCCTGCTTATGTCGAGCAAGTGACTCGTACTTGGCGCGCTGCTATCGATCGCTACTTAGCGAACCCAGAACAATACCAAGTTGAACAAGCTTGGAATGCGACACTGGCGAATGTATCTGAAGGTACACAAACCACGCTTGGCGCTTATCACCGTAAATGGCAATAGAGCCAAATGGAGAACTCAATGAAATACGCATTAGGCCCTCTACTTTATTTTTGGCCAAAACAAGACGTTGAAAGCTTCTATGAGCAAGCGAAATCAAGCTCTGCTGACATCATCTACCTAGGTGAAGCTGTATGTTCAAAGCGTCGAGAGATGAAAGCGAAACACTGGATGGACATTGCTAAAGAGCTGTCTGCTTCCGGTAAGCAAGTTGTACTCTCGACCATGGCATTGCTAGAAGCGCCAAGCGAAGTCAACATCATGAAGAAGTACATCGATAATGGTGACTTTGCGATCGAAGCCAATGATGTATCTGCAATTCAACTAGCTAGCGAAAGCAAAGTACCTTTCGTGGTCGGCCCTGCAGTAAACACATATAACGCACGCACACTGAACCTGTTCTTGAAACAAGGTATGACGCGTTGGTGTATGCCGGTTGAGCTTTCTCGCGAATGGCTAAGCAACGTAATGACACAGTGCGAAGAGCTGAACATCCGCAACAAATTCGAAGTAGAAGTATTTAGCCACGGCTATCTACCGCTTGCTTACTCGGCTCGCTGCTTTACAGCTCGCGCAGAAAACAAAGCTAAAGACGATTGCGAAACATGCTGTATCAAGTACCCAACAGGGCTACAAGTAGAAAGCCAAGAAGGCCAATCAGTATTCAACCTTAATGGTATCCAGACACAATCAGGCTACTGCTACAACCTAGTCAATGATTTGCCAAACATGCACGACCTGGTTGATGTGGTTCGTTTAAGCCCACTCGGTATCGATACCTTCTCTGAAATCAATAATTTCAGAGCAAACGAGCAAGGTCAAAAACCGATGAAGATTGAAAGCCGCCAATGTAATGGTTACTGGCATCAGCTTGCAGGTTTAGACGTTAAGAACATTTAGTTCTTCGCATTGGACTAACCAGCAACAGATACAAAAAAGGTCTAGCATTCGCTAGACCTTTCTAATTCGACTTAAGAAACACAACCTATGCCGTCGCTGTTTCCATCGGCGAGGCATCGAGCTTCTTTAGGTCTTTGTAGAGCATTACCATCACCACCACACTTAGCGCGATGTTAGACAGTGGGTACGCAATCCAGATCCCCGGCACACCATACAACTTAGGCATAATGTACAAGAAAGGTAGTTGGATAAGCATATTACCTATCGTCACAAACATCGCTTTGCTGCCCTTGTTCACTGCTTGATAGTAAGCTCCTGCTACTACCAAGAAGCCATCCAGCGCCAGTGCAAACATGTGAAGTCGAATACCCAACACGGTGTACTCAACTAGCTGAGGTTCGTCTGAGTTAAATACTGATACAAACTCCCGTGGGAACGCGTTCAGAAGCAACACGAACGCCACACCAATCAATACCGAACTCATCATCGCAATCTTAAGTAGCTTACGGATATTCGCTTGGTTACGCGCGCCATGGTTGTAACTCACCAAAGGTTGCATACCGTTGGCGATACCTTCAGCTGTGAGATAATAAACCGTCACGATGTAACCCAAAATCGCGTAAGCGCCAATCATCAACTGATCGCCATATTGGGAGAACAAGGCATTGTGCAGCGCCACCATCATCGAACCATAAGCGTACATAAAGAAGCTTGATGTACCAATGGCGAAGATTTGTGGAATCACATCGAGCTTCAGTCTCAACTCATTCCAACGTAAACGTAGGTTTGCTCGACGTGAGAAGAAGTAAGCCAAGCCAAGACCCGTTACCACAAACTGGGCAATCGCTGTTGCTAATGCCGCGCCCATCAACTCCCAACCATAGAGGGCGATAAACAGGTAATCGAGTACGATGTTAATTACCGCACCAACGATCATCAATATGGTGGCGAGATTAGGGCTGTCATCATTGCGCAGTAAAAACGGCATCGCGATCGAACCTAGCGTGAAGACACCGGCACCAATCAGAATGTGTAAGTATTGCAGACCAAGCTCGTACACTCGCCCTTCAGCACCCTGCCAAAGCAAGAAGTTATCAGCAAACAAAAACAGCAATGCCGAAACAATAGGCGTGATCGCTAACAGCAAGGTTAAACCCGTTGCTAAGATCTGCTTAGCGCCTTGAGTATCTTTTTCACCTTGGCGAATAGAGACCAGCGCACCTGTACCCACCCCCACTAACATACCAATACCGAGAATCGAACCAATCACAGGCCACGCAACATTGATACCTGCAAGCCCATCAGCTCCCACATAGCGGCCAATGAAGATGCCATCCACCACTTGATACAGGCCATTAACCAACATGGCTGCCACGGTAGGGATTGTGTATCGCCAAAACTGGCGACTAATTGAGTTACTCATTTTTTACTCTACTTTCATTTGTGAGTCGCATATCAATAAGATATGACTCGAAAAATTAGTTAACAAAGCTAACTAAATATCTAAATTATTTACTTCAAAGCCTTATTTAATAATAGATTTAGTTGTTGAGACTCTTGCTCAGACAAACGACTTTCCAGTATCTGTGCCATAACCTGATAGATCTTACTTTCTTCTTCCAAACCCACTTCTGCTTTATTGGTCAGTACTACTAGCTTAGATCTCGCATCTTCGAGCGAAGCTTTACGTTCAACAAGGCCCTTTCTCTCAAGCCTCTGAACCATAGTGGTCGCTGAAGGCTTGGTGACTTGCATCTCAATCGCAAGATCAGTTAATCGGATCGGCTCAGGAGATGCTTGAATAACCTTCAAATAGTCATACTCATTGAAGCTCAATTGACAAATAGGCTCTTCATTTACCTGAGTTCGCCATATCTTAGAGGCGAAGCGCTCAATCTTTTCTAAATTCTGGTTCAGCATATTCATCCAATCAAAGAACAACATTTAGTTAGCAAGGCTAACTATTTTAGTATTGTTTAATTAAAAAGCAATCAAAAATGAGCCCCCCCTGTTTATAAAAAAAGAGCATAAAAAAAACCGCTGACAGGCAGCGGCTTTTCGGAATCAAGATGTATAGCTTACTTAGCGTTAGCTTCTTCTTCGGCCTCAGCCAACTTAACTTGCGCTAAGTGCTCGGCTTTAAGCGTAGTGAAGATACGACTTAGCTCTAAGAAAGAGTAGCGGTGCTCCACATATTCATACACGTTGAAAGACACTGACAACTTGTATAAAGAGATCGCATTCGCGTAGTCACCATTCATGTGGTAACGCTTAGCAAGGTAAAAGTATGTCTCTGTTAGGCGCTGCGCAAGTAAAGTGTTATCACGAGTACCGGTTAAAATCGCCTTGAAAGCCTGCTCTTCAGTAATGTCATCAAGCATAATCGCGACTAATACCCAGCCCCACTGCTCATCACGGCTCTCGTAACGTTTTTGTAAATCAAGCTTAGCTTGCTCTGGCGTGAGCTCATGCTGAATGATGTACAACCACAGAGCACGAAACGGATCGCTAGGATCATCGGCGTAGTGCTTCATCATTTCTTCGTTAGCTAAGTCGTAACGCTCGCCGTAATAAAGCGCGATAGAGCGGTTTCTTTCTGCGTAAGAGTTTGCAGGATCAAGCTCTAACGTAGAATCAAAAGATTCATAAGCCGCATCAAACTCCCCTACCTGCGTAAAGTAAACACCCAAAAGGTTGAAGATATCAGGTTGAGCAGGGTTCAATGAAAGAGATTGGTTGAAGTCGAGACGCGCTAGATCACGCAGGCCAACACTGTCGTAGTAATTACCACGTTCAAACAGCATCTTAGCTCGAACTTCATCGTTCAAATCTGGGCGCTGTAATAGCTGACTAAGACGTGCAATTTGAACTTCTTGCTGAACGCTTGGTTGCAGTGGCACAGCCATCGGTGGATAAACCCAACGTGAGGTGTTATCTGATGTTGTCGCACAACCTGTTAGTACAAGCAGTAAACACATACTCGCGGTTTGAAACCATTTCACAAATAATTACTCCTGTTATGACCGCAATAAAAAAGGGGAGCGATATGCTCCCCTTTATAACATGCTTTGTTGACGATGGGTTAGAAATCACTAAAAAGCGATATCACCATCGACACACTGAGAATTACTCAGCTACAGGTGCTTCGCCTTCAGCTGGCGTTTCAACTGCTTCTTTCATGCTTAGACGTACACGGCCTTGACGGTCAATTTCAAGAACCTTAACTGGTACTTCTTGACCTTCAGTTAGGTAATCAGACACTTTCTCAACGCGCTTGTCAGCGATTTGAGAGATGTGTACTAGACCATCTTTACCTGGAAGAATAGTTACGAATGCACCGAAGTCAGCTAGACGAGCAACTTTACCTTGGTAAATGCGGCCAACTTCAACTTCAGCTGTGATCTCTTCGATACGACGGATTGCTTCTTTAGCAGCAGCGCCTTCAGTAGCAGCAATCTTGATTGTGCCATCATCTTCGATTTCGATTGTAGTACCAGTTTCTTCACAAAGAGCACGGATAACTGCGCCGCCTTTACCGATAACATCTTTGATCTTATCAGAGCTGATTTTCATTGTGTGGATACGTGGAGCGAATTCAGAGATATCTTCACGAGCACCAGAGATAGCTTCATCCATTACAGAAAGGATGTGCTTACGTGCACCTTGCGCTTGGTTAAGTGCAATTTGCATGATCTCTTTAGTGATACCTTCGATCTTGATGTCCATTTGAAGTGCAGTGATACCAGCGTTAGTACCTGCTACTTTAAAGTCCATGTCACCTAGGTGATCTTCGTCGCCAAGGATGTCAGAAAGAACAACGAAATCGTCGCCTTCTTTAACAAGACCCATTGCGATACCCGCAACAGAAGCTTTGATTGGAACACCAGCATCCATAAGCGCTAGAGATGTACCACATACAGAAGCCATTGAAGAAGAACCGTTAGATTCAGTGATTTCCGATACAACACGAACTGTGTATGGGAATTCTTCAACAGAAGGCATTACTGCTTGGATACCACGTTTAGCAAGCTTACCGTGACCAATTTCACGACGCTTAGGTGAACCAACGAAACCAGTTTCACCTACACAGTATGGAGGGAAGTTGTAGTGTAGAAGGAAGTTGTCTTTCTTCTCACCCATTAGGCTGTCGATGATTTGAGCATCACGTTGTGTACCAAGCGTTGCAGTAACAAGTGCTTGAGTTTCACCACGAGTGAATAGAGAAGAACCGTGTGTACGTGGAAGAACACCAGTACGTACGTCTAGCGCACGAACCATGTCTTTTTCACGACCGTCGATACGTGGGTTGCCAGCGATGATGCGGCTACGTACTACGTTTTTCTCTAGAGAACCAAGCATGCCGCGGATTTCGCGCTCATCTAGGTTTTCGTCTTGTGCAATTAGAGCTTCAACAACGTCGTTCTTGATTGCGCCAACTTGCTCGTAACGAGCCATTTTCTCAGTGATCTGGTACGCGTCAGATAGACGTGTTTCAGCAAGTTCAGCAACTTGAGCTTTAAGCTCAGTGTTAACTGCTGGCGCTTCCCAGTTCCAAGCTGGAGTTGCTACTTCAGCAGCAAACTCATTGATTGCTTTGATTACAACTTGTTGTTGGTCGTGACCGTAAACAACAGCTGAAAGCATTTCTTCTTCAGATAGGTTATCTGCTTCAGATTCAACCATTAGTACTGCGCCTTCTGTACCAGACACAACTAGGTCTAGTTTAGAGTTTTCAAGCTCAGTATTTGATGGGTTAAGAACAAGTTCGCCGTCGATGTGACCAACACGTGCAGCACCGATAGGACCATTGAATGGAGCACCAGAGATAGCAAGCGCAGCAGACGTTGCGATCATAGTGATCATGTCTGGGTTTACGTCAGGGTTGATAGAAACAACCGTAGCGATAACTTGAACTTCGTTTTTAAACGCACTTGGGAAAAGTGGACGAATTGGACGGTCAATCAGACGAGCTGTTAGTGTTTCGCCTTCAGATGGACGACCTTCACGCTTGAAGAAGCCACCAGGGATTTTACCCGCAGCGTATGTACGCTCTTGGTAGTTAACTGTTAGAGGGAAGAAGTCTTGACCTGCAACTGCTTCTTTCTTAGCAACAACAGAAACGAATACTGATGTATCGTCCATAGTCGCCATTACAGCAGCAGTAGCTTGACGTGCAATTACGCCCGTTTCTAGAGTAACGGTGTGGTTACCGTACTGGAACGATTTTACAACTGGTTTTTCAAACATTGTATATCCTTAGCTCTAAAGTCAGACTTTAGATTAAGTGAATAATGACTCAAGATATTACCAATCGCGACTAGTGAAAAGGGACTTAGAATAGTGACTCTTTGTATGAGTTCATACGCCGAATTAAGACCAAATCCGCCTTTGAATAGTCGCGACCTATTGGCCGACATCTGTGACTGTAATCTCTTGAGAGGTTGATTGCCAAACGTTGAAAACGCTATAGGCGGGCGTAGTATAAACTATTTTTATTAGGAGAGATATTTCCTATCAGAAAAAGCCAGATGATATTCTGAGCATCCGGCCTAGCATTTTCTTACAGGCACAAAAAAAGGAGCATAAATGCTCCTTTTCTTCAAACTGTCTTTGCAGACATCGCTATTAGCGACGTAGGCCTAGACGCTTGATTAGGTCTTGGTAACGAGCAAGGTTTTTGCCTTTCAAGTAATCAAGAAGCTTACGACGGCTAGAAACCATACGTAGTAGACCACGACGGCTGTGGTGATCGTGTTTGTGCGCTTTGAAGTGACCTTGTAGGTGGTTGATAGAAGCAGTAAGTAGTGCTACTTGTACTTCTGGTGAACCTGTGTCGCCTTCAGATTGTGCGTATTCTGCAACGATTGCTGCTTTAGTTTCTGCATTCAGAGACATAATTCTCTCCTGATAAGAGTAAGTTTATATTTGTAGCAGCCAATCTCTGATTCAGCCGCTACGCGAGCCGAGGATTATAGGGAAGTTTGTCAGTTGGTGCAATAACAATCGAACCCATTAAAAACGAAAAAAGCGAACCACCTAAATTAGGCGTTCGCTTTCTGTCTTATTTGCTCGCTTTTCAAGGCTAAACACTAATACCTAATTCGGTTTCAGCGCTACGCTTGTGGCTCTTCATCTCTGAAAACAACCAAACGCTTCGGTGCAACTCGGCCATCTTCAGCAATCTGAGCAACGCCGACAAACAGCTTCTCTTCGCCACTTGTCATACGAACCGTACCTTCAGTTGGCGCACCAGCAACTTGAACTGGCATACCGTGCTGAACTAGGTCAGTCAGTTCCGCGTTCAGGTTTACTTCTGGTAAATCTTCAACGGCAGTGTCCATTGGCATCAACAGTGGATCAAGCAGCTCTTTCGGTGCAATTTCTTGCGCCTGTGCTTGCTCTAGGATCTCGTTTAACTGCTCCAAAGTCACCATACGCTCATATGGGTACTTCGCTACACCTGTACGACGAAGCATGGTCACGTGAGCACCACAACCTAGCATTTCACCAAGATCGTCGGTAATTGTGCGGATGTAAGTACCTTTCGAACAATGCACTTCCATTTCAACTTCATCACCTTCAAAGCGAAGCAGTTCAATAGAGTACACTGTAATCTTACGAGACTCACGAGGAACCTCGATACCTGCACGTGCGTATTCGTACAAAGGCTTACCTTGATACTTCAATGCCGAAAACATTGATGGTATCTGATCGGTTTCACCCTTGAAGCTCGCAATGCAACGCTCAAGCTGTTCTTGGGTCACGTTAACATCACGCGTCTCAACCACTTCACCATCAGAGTCAGAGGTATTGGTACGCTCACCAAGCTTAGCAATAACAACGTAGCGCTTATCAGAATCTAAAAGAAACTGAGAGAACTTCGTTGCTTCACCAAGACAAATTGGCAGCATGCCAGTCGCAAGAGGATCCAGAGCACCGGTGTGCCCTGCCTTCTCTGCAAAGTAAATACGCTTTACTTTTTGCAGTGCATCATTAGACGAAATGCCAGTCGGCTTATCTAATAGAATTACCCCGTTGATAGGGCGACCTTTACGACGGCGAGCCATTACTCTTCGCCCTTAGACTGAGTTTCGTCAGTGCGGCCAGCTTCTTCTTGCTTACGCTTGTCGTCATTCAGAACTTCACTTACTAGGTTAGACATACGCATACCTTCTACTAGTGTGTTGTCATAAGTAAAACGAACTTCAGGCGTTAGGCGGTGGCGAATACGCTTACCAAGAGCCATACGAACTGGCACTTCATGCTCTTTAAGAGCTTTAAGGCATGATTCAGGTGTTTGCTCACCAACACATAGAAAAGTCACGAACACTTTTGCGTATGCAAGGTCACGAGACACTTCTACGTCTGAGATAGTTACCATACCAATACGTGAGTCACGAACTTCACGTTGTAGGATAAGAGCAAGCTCTTTTTGAAGCTGCTGAGACACACGTTGTGTGCGGCTAAATTCTTTTGACATTTTCTTTTCTCACTTAGAAAGATGGGGGGCTTGGTAATTACCAGCCCCCCATGGTGTATTCAACAACCGATTACTTATTACCTTTACTAGTAATGTTAGTAACCTTAGTCAATATGTCGAGTCGTACAGACTGATTAGTCTAGAGTACGTTTAACCTCAACGATTTCGAATACTTCGATCTGGTCACCAACGCGAACGTCGTTGTAGTTCTTAACGCCGACACCACACTCGTAACCGTTCTTAACTTCTTGAACGTCATCTTTAAAGCGACGAAGTGACTCTAGTTCACCTTCGTAGATAACAACGTTTTCACGAAGTACACGGATTGGGTTGCTACGCTTAATCGTACCTTCAGTAACGATACAACCAGCGATTGCACCAAGTTTAGGCGACTTAAATACGTCACGAACTTGTGCAAGACCAATGATCTCTTGACGGAATTCAGGAGCAAGCATACCGCCCATCGCCTGTTTAACTTCGTCAATCAATTGGTAAATGATTGAGTAGTAACGTAGATCTAGGTTTTCGTTCTGAACCGTGTTACGCGCAGTTGCGTCAGCACGAACGTTGAAACCAAGGATGATAGCGTTAGAAGCTGCTGCAAGAGTTGCATCAGTTTCAGTAATACCACCAACACCAGAACCTACGATGTTCACTTTAACTTCGTCAGTTGACAGTTTCAGTAGAGAGTCAGCAATCGCTTCTACAGAACCTTGAACGTCAGCTTTAAGTACAACGTTAAGCTCAGCAACTTCGCCAGCCGTCATGTTCGCGAACATGTTCTCTAGTTTCGCTTTTTGTTGGCGAGCTAGTTTAACATCACGGAATTTACCTTGACGGTAGTTCGCAACTTCACGTGCTTTACGCTCATCACGTACAACAGTCGCTTCGTCACCTGATGCCGGTACGCCAGAAAGACCTAGAATTTCTACAGGGATAGATGGTCCTGCAGTTTCGATGTCTCTGCCGTTCTCATCGCGCATTGCACGAACACGGCCGTACTCTTGACCACAAAGAACGATGTCGCCTTTGTTTAGAGTACCAGACTGTACTAGTACTGTTGCAACTGGACCGCGACCTTTATCAAGACGAGATTCAACAACAACACCAGACGCCATGCCTTCTTTAACCGCTGTAAGCTCAAGAACTTCAGACTGAAGAAGAATTGCTTCTAGAAGACCATCGATGTTTGTACCCTGTTTTGCAGAGATATGAACGAAGATGTTCTCACCGCCCCACTCTTCAGGGATAACGTCGTATTGAGCTAGCTCATTTTTAACGTTGTCTGGGTTTGCACCCTCTTTATCGATCTTGTTCACAGCAACAATCAGAGGAACGCCTGCCGCTTTCGCGTGCTGGATTGCTTCGATTGTCTGTGGCATTACGCCATCATCTGCAGCTACTACAAGTACAACGATATCTGTCGCTTGAGCACCACGAGCACGCATAGCTGTAAACGCCGCGTGTCCAGGAGTATCAAGGAAAGTGATCATGCCGTTGTCAGTATCTACGTGGTAAGCACCAATGTGCTGCGTGATACCGCCAGCTTCGCCAGAAGCAACGTGTGCTTTACGAATGTAATCAAGAGTTGAAGTTTTACCGTGGTCAACGTGACCCATGATAGTAACAACAGGAGCACGACCTTCAGCGATAGCATCGCTATCACGGTCAGCTAGTACTGCTTCTTCAAGTTCGTTTTCTTTACGTAGGATTACCTTGTGACCCATTTCTTCAGCAACAAGTTGTGCTGTTTCTTGGTCGATCACTTGGTTGATAGTCGCCATAGCGCCCATCTTCATCATTACTTTGATAACTTCAGTTGCTTTAACTGACATTTTGCTCGCCAGTTCAGAAACAACGATAGTTTCGCCGATAGCAACGTCAGATTTAGCAACAGTCGCTGACTTATCGAAGCCTTGCTGCATTGAAGTTGGTTTAGCAAGCTTACCTTTACCGCCACGACCACGTTGGTTACGACCACCACGGTTATTTGTAGGTTGGTTAGCTGGAGCTGCTTTCTTCTTGCGACGACGAGGTGCTTTCTCATCTTTCTTATCTGCCGCATCTTCAGCTTCACGAGCGTAAGTAGAAGTAGTCACATGGTAATCCGCAGATTTCTCTTGCTCTTTCTTCTTCTTCTCTTCTTCAGACCAGCGTTCTTGGTTCTCTTCTGCTAACTTACGAGCTTCTTCAACAAGCTTAGCTGCTTCAGCTTCTGCTTTACGAGTTGCTTCTTGCTCTTGACGAGCTTTAAGTTCATCCGCTTCTTTTTTCGCTTGTGCGTTAGCGTCTGCATTTTTTGAATTCATGTCTTTTTTAGCCTTTTCAGCTTGTGCGCGTTGAGCCTTCTCTTCAGCTTCACGTTTTGCATCCGCTTCACGTGTTACTTTTTCTTCGGCTTCGCGCTGTGCTTTCTCTGCAGCATCACGTTTCGCTTGCTCTTCAGCATCGCGTTGTGCTTTCTCTTCCGCTTCACGATTAGCTACTTCCTCAGCTTCACGTTTCGCTTCATCTTCAATAGTGCTGCGCTTCACGTAAGTACGCTTTTTACGTACCTCTACTTGAACATCCTTACTCTTACCGCCTCCAGCGGCAACACTTAGCGTGCTGCGGGTCTTGCGTTGAAGAGTTAAACGAGTCGGTTCTGTTTCACCAGAAGTATCGCCGTGCTCCTTTTTAAGGTGCGTTAGCAATGTTTGCTTCTCTGAATCAGTCACTTGATCCGACCCTGATTTCTTCATGCCTGCATCAGCAAGTTGTTCAATTAAGCGGTCAACTGGCGTACCAATCTCTTCACTCAGTGCTTTAACTGTTAATTGTGTCATACCGCTTTCTCTCCTTGCTGAATTATTCTTCGTCGCCGAACCAACAGATGTTACGCGCAGCCATAATTAGCTCGCCTGCACGCTCTGCAGTTAGGTCTTCGATGCCTTCTAGTTCATCAACGCCTTGGTCAGCTAGGTCTTCCAATGTCGCAACGCCTTTTGCTGCTAGCTTGTAAGCCATTTCACGCTCAAGACCTTCAAGTGCAAGTAAGTCTTCAGCAGGCTCAACACCGTCGAAAGTTTCTTCTTTCGCTAGCGCTAGAGTAGTCAGTGCGTCTTTTGCGCGGTTACGTAGTTCTTCAACGATACCTTCGTCTAGACCGTCGACTTCAAGAAGCTCGTTTACAGGAACATATGCTACTTCTTCAAGTGTAGAGAAGCCTTCTTCAACAAGCATTTGAGCAAAGTCTTCTTCAATGTCTAGGTGCTTCATGAAGTTTTCAATAGAAGCTACTGCTTCTTCTTGGTGCTTCTTCTCTAGGTCAGCAACAGTCATTACGTTCAGTTCCCAACCAGTCAGTTGAGAAGCTAGACGTACGTTTTGACCGCTACGGCCAATTGCTTGTGCTAGGTTATCCGCTTCAACAGCGATATCCATAGAGTGTGCGTCTTCATCAACGATGATTGAAGCAACATCAGCAGGAGCCATTGCGTTGATTACGAATTGAGCCGGGTTATCGTCCCAAAGAACGATATCAATACGCTCACCGCCAAGATCGTTAGAAACAGCTTGTACACGTGCGCCACGCATACCAACACACGCACCAACTGGGTCAATACGTTTGTCGTTTGTTTTCACTGCGATTTTAGCACGAGAACCAGCGTCACGTGCAGCACCTTTAAGTTCAATTAGCTCTTCACCAATCTCAGGCACTTCAACACGGAATAGTTCAGCTAGCATTTCTGGCTTCGAACGAGTAACGAAAAGCTGGAAACCACGAGCTTCTGGTTTAACTGCGTAAAGAAGACCACGAACACGGTCACCTGGACGGAAGTTTTCACGAGGAAGTTGGTCATCACGAAGGATTACCGCTTCAGCGTTGTTACCTAGGTCAAGAATAATAGTGTCACGGTTAACTTTCTTAACTGCGCCAGTTACTAGCTCGCCTTCGTTGTCGATGAACTGTTCAACGATTTGAGCGCGTTCAGCTTCACGTACTTTCTGTACGATTACTTGCTTAGCCGTTTGAGTCGTAATACGGTCAAACGTTACTGATTCGATGTCATCTTCAATGAAACCGCCAAGTTCGATCTCTGGATCATCGTACTTTGCAGCTTCAATAGAGATTTCTTTTGTTGGGAATTCAACTTCCTCAACAGCTTCCCAACGACGGAAAGTTTCGAAATCACCCGTTTTACGATCGATTTCAACACGAACTTCAATTTCTAGTTCGCTTTTCTTTTTTGTTGCCGTTGCAAGCGCGATTTCAAGCGCTTCAAAAATACGCTCACGAGGAACTGCTTTCTCATTAGAAACAGCTTCTACTACCGCCAAAATTTCTTTGTTCATTAATCTAGCCTCTTAAGCTCTTCTCTCTAGGAGAACTAAAATTTAGGGATCAGGTTAGCTTTCGCAATATTGCTCAGGACGAATTCTTCTTCTTGTCCTTCAACCAATACTTTCACTGTCTCGCCTTCGATAGATTGGATATCACCTTTCCATTTACGACGGTTGCCGACAGCCATTTTCAAAACGATGCTTACCTCGTGACCAATAAATTGTTGGTAATGCTCTGCTTTGAACAGTGGTCTCTCTAAACCTGGTGAAGACACTTCAAGGTTATAAGCCACTGAAATTGGATCTTCAACGTCCATTACGGCACTTACTTGGTGACTAACTTCAGCGCAATCATCTACATTGATACCATTTGGTGAATCGATGTAAATACGTAGCGTTGAGTGCTCACCAGCACGAATAAATTCTAATCCAACTAACTCATAACCTGATGCTGCTACTGGAGCGTCAAGCATTTCAGTAAGTTGTCTTTCTAAACCAGTCATTTAACCACTCCAGAAACAAAAAAAGGGCTCAAAGCCCAATTTAAATTCCAAGCAAACATTATCTAAACGCATTTATAAATGCTTAGATAACAAAAAACCCCGTATAAGCCGGGGTTTTTGTTGCTGGACCCTTATATGTTAAGTGCCATCACATTCGATATCACACTTAACTCACAGTGAGGTTCACACTGTGCAAACTTGCTACCAATACAAGCTATATAATAGCATTGAAATTGGTTGCGGGAGCCGGATTTGAACCGACGACCTTCGGGTTATGAGCCCGACGAGCTACCAAACTGCTCCATCCCGCGTCCGACTTGTGAGCATTATACGCCCAACAAGATGTTTTACAAGTTTGTAAACATGGTGCCGAGAGAGGGACTCGAACCCTCACACCCTAAGGCACTAGCACCTCATGCTAGCGTGTCTACCAATTTCACCATCTCGGCATCAAATCTTTACAGATTATTGTGGAATTTCGTCGCCTTGCGCCGGAACTTCACTCACTGCATCATCAGCTTGTTGAATTACCTGACCTTGAGTCGGGTCAATCCATTGTGACTCAGTTTTATGTGTAGACATATTACCAAGCACTAAGCTAAGGATAAAAAATGTAGTTGCAAAAATTGCAGTCATTCGGGTAAGGAAATTTCCTGAGCCACCAGCACCAAACACAGTGTTTGAAGCGCCAGCACCGAAAGAGGCTCCCATATCTGCGCCTTTACCTTGTTGAATCAACACTAGGCCAATTACACCAAGCGCTGCCAACAGGTAAATCACAAGTAGAACTGTAAACATTTTTCCACCTATGTTCCTAATTGTTGAGCCAGCGCCGTTCAAAAAACTATTTTTCAGAACAAGGCTAGCGACCTCCTAACTGAAGGCCGAGCAATACTAGCGAATGCTACGTTGACTGACAAGGAGAATTTGCTAAAAAATAAGCCTTTACCAAGCGAGTGGTCAAAAAAAGGTCAAAAGCGACACAAAACTCATTTACGTCTCTATTGACCGTTATATCTTTTGACCGCTATATAAGCCAATCACTTCTAATCACAGGCGCTATTCGTTGCGCCTGTTAAGTAAAAGGTTAAATTAGCAATTTGCTTTTACTGCATCTGCAATCTTAAGCGCAGATGCTTGAACAAGCTCAGCATCTTCGCCTTCAACCATCACACGTAGTAGTGGCTCTGTACCAGACTTACGTAATAGCACACGACCTTTCTCGCCAAGCTCTGCTTCTACTTCAACAACCGCTGCTTTTACCGCCTCTGCTTCTAATGGGTTTGAGTCTCCGCTGAAACGAACATTTTCTAGAACTTGAGGGTACAACGTCATGCCTTGAGACAGCTCATTCAGAGTCATTTCGCTATCAACAACTGAAGCCAATACTTGCAGAGCAGCAACGATAGCATCACCCGTCGTCACTTTATCTAGTAGGATAACGTGACCCGAGTTTTCGGCACCGATCTTCCAGCCTTTAGCAAGAAGCTGTTCCATTACATAACGGTCACCAACAGCCGCACGTACAAACGGAATACCTAACTGCTTAAGGCCATTTTCCATACCAAGGTTGGTCATTAGTGTACCAACAACGCCACCTTTCAACTCACCACGGCGCAGGGCATCACGAGCAATGATGTAAGCAATTTGGTCACCATCAACTTTGTTGCCTAGCTCGTCAACCATAATGATACGGTCACCATCACCATCAAAGCCAAGGCCTAAGGCCGCTTTTTCTTCAAGTACTTTTGCTTGCAGAGCACGTACATCGGTAGCACCCACTTCATGGTTGATGTTAGTACCGTTTGGCTCAACACCAATCGCAATAACTTCAGCACCTAGCTCTTTAAATACAGCAGGTGCAATATGGTAAGTCGCACCATGAGCACAATCGACAACAATCTTCATGCCAGCAAGTGTCATCTGATTTGGGAATGTGCTCTTACAGAATTCAATATAACGACCAGCGGCATCGTTTAAACGTACCGCTTTACCAAGCTCAAATGAGTCAACACATTCGATCTCTTTATCCAATTCGGCTTCAATCGCCAACTCGATATCATCTGGTAGTTTTGTTCCCTCAGAAGAGAAGAATTTGATACCGTTATCGTAGTAAGGGTTGTGCGATGCAGAGATAACGATACCAGCTTCCGCGCGGAAGGTTTGAGTTAGGTAAGCAACGGCAGGTGTTGGCATTGGGCCAGTAAACGTAGCCTGCAGACCAGCAGCAGCAAGACCTGCTTCTAGCGCAGACTCCAGCATGTAGCCAGAGATACGAGTATCTTTACCAATGATGACTTTCTTTGTGCCCTGCTTCGCAAGAACACGACCCGCAGCCCAGCCAAGCTTCAGAACAAAATCAGGTGTAATAGGGTACTGGCCAACTTTGCCACGCACACCATCTGTGCCGAAATAACGTCTCTTATCAGACATAGTGATTTTCCTTAATTATGATTAGTGATTGTTATTCATCACTTCGATTATCTTCATCGCTTCCAATGTATCTTCAACATCGTGAACGCGAATAATTTGTGCGCCTTTCATTGCCGCGATAGTAGCGCAAGTGACGCTAGCGACCATGCAATCTGCCGGGGCTTTGTCTAATAGCTTAAAGATCATCGACTTTCTCGACATCCCCGCTAAGACTGGCAACCCAAGCGTGTGAAATTTTTCTAGGTGCGCTAATAGGTGGTAATTGTGTTCAATGGTTTTACCAAAACCAAAACCAGGATCTAGAATCAGCTGCTCTTTTGATATACCAACAGCTTCACACGCTTCCACCCTTTCTTTTAAAAAAGCTTCAACATCCGTTAGAACATCATCGTAATTTGGGTTAGCTTGCATGGTTCTTGGCTGACCTTTCATGTGCATCAGGCAAACTGGTACCTTAGCATTGGCGGCTGCTTCTAGAGCTCCGGGCTCTTGTAATGCGCGCACATCATTGATCAAGTCAGCCCCCGCTTCAACGGCTTGGCGCATCACTTCTGCTTTACTGGTATCAATAGAGATCCACACATCAAACTTGGCGCGAATTGCTTTAATGGCAGGGATAACGCGAGCGAGCTCCTCTTCTAAAGATACGTCAGGTGCTCCCGGACGAGTTGATTCACCACCAATGTCAATAATGCTAACACCAACTTGAATCATTCGCTCAGCTTGCAGTAAAGCATTATCTAATGAATTGAATTTCCCGCCATCAGAGAAAGAGTCAGGCGTGACATTGAGGATACCCATCACATGTGGGCGGTCTAAAACGAGCGTTTTATTATGTGCTTTTAATATCATTGAAGGCGGGTCTTAAAGGTAAAAACATCTTGGGCTATAAACAGAAAAACCCTGAGCGTACTCAGGGTTTTAATTTAAAGCTTAGCGATTAAGAATCTTTGTTTTGAGCATCGTCTGATTCAGACTTAACTTCTTCAACTTGCGACTCTTCAGCTTTTGGTTCGGCTTTAGTTTGCTCTTCTGATTTCGCTTCAGGTTTAGCTTCTTCCTTTGCAGGTTCTGCTTTCGCCTGATCCCCCCAACCAGCTGGCTCACGAATGTCGTCTTTACGTTCCATCAAGTCATCAATCTGACCTGCATCAATCGTTTCAAACTTCATTAGCGCATCTTTCATCGAGTGCATGATATCCATGTTCTCTTCAAGAATTTGCTTCGCACGAGCATAGTTGCGGTCGATTAGAATACGAATTTCTTCATCGATCAGCTTAGTAGTATCGTCAGAAACATGTTTCGCTTGGCTCATGCCACGACCAAGGAAAACTTCGCCTTCTTCTTCAGCATATAGAAGAGGACCCAGTTTTTCAGAGAAGCCCCACTGCGTAACCATCTTACGAGCAATATCAGTTGCACGTTCGATATCGTTAGACGCACCAGTCGAAACTTTGTCTTTACCGTAGATAAGTTCTTCAGCAAGACGACCACCATACAAACTAGAGATCATTGATTCTAGATGTTGGCGAGACATGCTTACGCGGTCCTGCTCAGGTAGGTACATAGTGACACCAAGTGCACGCCCACGTGGAATGATTGACACCTTGTACACTGGATCGTGTTCAGGTACCAGACGACCAACAATTGCGTGACCCGCTTCATGGTAAGCCGTTGACTCTTTCACTTCTTCAGACATCACCATTGAACGGCGCTCTGCACCCATCATGATTTTATCTTTAGCTAGTTCGAACTCAACCATAGAGACATTGCGCTTGTTACCGCGAGCTGCAAATAGCGCCGCCTCGTTCACAAGGTTCGCAAGATCTGCACCAGAGAAGCCTGGAGTACCACGAGCAATCAGAGATGGTTCAACATCACCCGATAGTGGCACTTTACGCATGTGCACTTTAAGAATCTGTTCACGACCACGAACATCAGGTAGACCTACCACCACTTGACGGTCAAAACGACCAGGACGAAGTAATGCTGGGTCTAGTACGTCTGGACGGTTAGTCGCAGCGATAACAATAATTCCTTCATTACCTTCGAAACCGTCCATCTCAACCAGCATTTGGTTTAGTGTTTGTTCACGTTCATCGTGACCACCACCAACACCAGCACCACGTTGACGACCTACAGCATCGATTTCATCGATAAAGATGATACAAGGTGCCGCTTTCTTCGCTTGTTCGAACATGTCACGCACACGAGATGCACCAACACCAACAAACATTTCAACGAAGTCAGAACCAGAAATCGTAAAGAACGGTACTTTCGCTTCACCGGCAATCGCTTTTGCAAGCAATGTTTTACCCGTACCAGGAGGACCAACCAACAGGATACCTGTCGGGATCTTACCACCTAGCTTTTGGAAGCGGCTTGGATCACGAAGGTAATCCACAAGCTCTTTCACGTCTTCTTTTGCTTCGTCACAACCTGCAACATCAGCAAACATCGTTTTGATTTGTTCTTCGCTCATCATTCGAGCTTTACTCTTACCGAAAGACATCGCGCCTTTACCGCCGCCGCCGCCTTGCATTTGACGCATGAAGAAAATCCACACACCAATCAGTAAGATCATAGGGAACCATGAGATGAAGATAGTGCCAAGCAGGCTCTGTTCTTCAGGTGGTGTACCCTGAACTTTTACGTTTTGATTAATTAAGTCATCAAGTAGCTTTTGATCATAAACAGGCATGTAAGTTACATACTTAGAACCACCACCACGACGTGTGAAAGTGATTTCGCTGTTATTGAACTGTGCGTCTTGAATCTGGCCTTGGCCAACTTCCTGTACAAACGTGGTGTAATCTACTGCTCTGCCGTTACTTTCTCCAGGGCCAAAGCTCTGGAATACCGACATCAACACTACCGCGATAACAAGCCACAGAATTAAATTTTTTGCCATGTCACTCAAGGTGTAAGCCTCTCGATAACTAATTGTAATTAAAGGTAGGGTACTACAGTTTGTAACCTGTAGCCATGTTGTTAACTCTCACTATTGGAAGAGAATCGTTAACCTTTGTAACCAGTGGCTACGATAAACACTTCACGAGATCGAGCTCGAGAAGAGTCGGGTTTTCTGACTTTTACTGTTTTAAACATCTCGCGGACGTCCTTAACGTATTGGTCAAACCCTTCGCCTTGGAATACTTTTACAACAAAACTACCATTGGTAGCTAGAACTTGTCGACACATATCCAAAGCTAATTCAACTAAATACATAGCTCTTGGCTGATCCACAGAATTGTTGCCTGCTATATTAGGTGCCATATCTGACATCACGACATCAACCATGTTTGGTTGTATACGCTCCAACAAGGCATCTAGCACTGCTTCTTCGCGGAAATCGCCTTGTAAAAAGCTAACACCAGCAATCGGGTCCATTGGTAACAAATCACACGCAATGATTTGTCCGTTGTCTCCAACAATCTTAGCAGCATATTGAGACCAACCGCCAGGCGCTGCACCCAAATCCACAATGGTCATCCCAGGAGACAGCAATTTATCTTTCGTTTGAATCTCTTCCATTTTGAAATAAGCACGTGAACGATAGCCTTTCTTTCTAGCTTCATTTGCGTACTTGTCGTCGAAGTGTTCCTTCAACCAACGGCCTGAACTGGCCGAGTGTTTCTGTTTGCTCATTGGATACCTAAATTGGAGGAAAGTACTAATTGCTGAATAAATTATAGTCTTCAGCTTTAGATGGCGTTAAAATAGGTTTTTTCAACCCTAATAGTAAAGAAAATTGGCCGCGTAATGAACCTAAGTACCAAACAAAAGCAGCATCTAAAGGGCCTAGCTCACAGTTTAAAACCTGTTGTGCTAATGGGCGCAAATGGACTTACTGAAGCTGTTCTAGCGGAAATCGAATTAGCTCTAGACCACCACGAACTGATCAAGATTAAAGTTGCATCAGAAGACCGTGAGACTAAGCAACTGATTATCGATGCAATTGTACGTGAAACTAAAGCTGAAAAAGTACAGACTATCGGTAAAGTTCTAGTACTATTCCGTCAGTCAGAAGCACGTAAAATCGAGATTCCACGTAAATAAGCGAGCTTAATATAAGCTAACTTCCACTAAGAGAAAGCCATAGCGCTTATCTTTTAGTGTAGCGTGAGAAACGAAAAAGGTCGCATTAAGCGACCTTTTTACTTATCAGAAACAAAGAAAATTCAATTAGATATATTCTACTTTGTCGATTTCGAAATCTTTATCGCCACCAGGTGTAGAGATAATAACCTCATCGCCTTCCATCTTACCAATAAGACCACGTGCAATTGGTGATTTCACAGAAATACGACCAGTTTTGATGTCAGCTTCATCTTCAGAAACGATCTGGTAACGGAATTCTTCATCCGTATCGACATCGATCAAAGTTACTGTCGTACCAAAGATAATCTTACCCGTATTATCCATCTGAGTTACATCGATGATCTGAGCTAGCGATAGCTTATATTCTATATCTCGAATTTGAGCTTCACAGATACCCTGCTCTTCACGAGCGGCGTGGTACTCTGCATTCTCTTTCAAATCACCGAGTTCACGTGCTTCACCAATAGCTGCTGAAATAATAGGACGTAGCTTAAGTAGGCGATCTAATTCGTCACGTAGCTGCTGAGCGCCACGTACTGTCATTGGAACCTTTTCCATTTTTTACCTCTATGCCAAAGCTTTCTTTGGCCAACATAAATCCACCCAACATACTTATTGGGTGATAGAAACAAAACAATTTGGCTTAGTGTAAACAAACTTGATGGCTAAATCACCTTTATTCCACTTTGTCTTATAAAAGCTTTATCTAGCTCTAAATTACAGACATCACAAAAATGAATAATAACCTTCCCATCAATAAGTCAGCAATTGAATACCTAAAAAAAACAAAAACAAACCAAATAAATGTAGATCACACTTTTAAAATACAACTACAAAAACAACAAGTTAAGAATAAACCAACATAATAAAACAGTGTTCAGTTTTTCAATTTATATCATTTTACTAACTAGCTAAGGAACTTTAGGGGTAAAAAGTAACTCATGGATTGCACTGGCATTTTTTAGCGTTCTGACCTAATCATGGTTATGAAGCCTGATTAATACAGGCAAGACACTAAAAGGATTCAAATCCTTAATAAATACCTTTATGGACAGTAATTAGGAATTAATAACATGAACAAGACTATGATCGCGCTTGCTGTATCTGCTGCAGCTCTTGCTACTGGCGCTAATGCGGCAGAACTATACAACCAAGACGGTACTTCTCTAGATATGGGTGGTCGCGCTGAAGCTCGCCTATCTATGAAAGATGGTAAAGCACAAGATAACTCTCGTATCCGTCTTAACTTCCTAGGTAAAGTTGAAATCCAAGACGGCCTATACGGTGTTGGTTTCTACGAAGGTGAATTCACAACTTCTGACTACGACAAAGACGGTAACAATGTTAGCGGTAACGATACAATCGATAACCGTTATACTTATGCTGGTCTTGGTGGTACATACGGTGAAGTAACTTACGGTAAGAACGAAGGTGCTTTAGGCGTTATCACTGACTTCACAGATATCATGGCTTACCACGGTAACTCTGCTGCAGACAAAATCGCAGTAGCTGACCGTACTGACAACATGCTTTCTTACAAGGGTCAATTCCAAGACCTAAGCGTAAAAGCTAGCTACCGTTTTGCAGACCGTTCAACAGAAACTGCTAATGGCGATACAAAATACGTTGATAACGGTGAAGATGGTTACTCTCTATCTGGTATCTACGCTATTGGCGAGACTGGCATTAAACTAGGTGCAGGTTACGCAGACCAAAACGAACAAAACGAATACATGCTTTCAGGTTCTTACGCTATCTCTGACCTGTACTTCGCAGGTGTATTCACAGACGGCGAAAAAGCTAAAGACAACGGTGATTACACTGGTTACGAATTAGCAGCAGCGTACACTATGGGTCAAACTGTATTCACAACTACGTACAACAACGCTGAAACTGACGGTGACACGTCTGCAGACAACATCGCAATCGACGCTACTTACTACTTCAAGCCAAACTTCCGTGGCTACGTATCATACAACTTCAACCTGATTTCTGAAGGTGATAAGTACGGTACAGTTGGTACTTTAGTAAACCGCGGCGCAACTTCAGCACAAGCTGAAGACGAGCTAGCTCTAGGTCTACGTTACGACTTCTAATTCTGATTATCTAATTGATTAATTAGTTAATTGAGAATCAAAACGCCCGCTACCTAGCGGGCGTTTTTTATATCTGTATACTGAAAATATCAACCATCCAAGAAATCTTCTATGCGCCTTCTACCCACCCTACTTGTATGTGGTTTTTCCATTAGCATTTTCTCGACTAACACTTTCGCATATGCCCCTTTAGATAAATTGCCAGACGGTAGTAGCACAAGTTTAATATTGGAATCACTGAATGGTAATTCAAACGAAATGAAAACTAACAGTGATAGCTTTTTCCCACCAGCCAGTACCTTAAAATTGGTCACGGCTTTGGCAGCCAAATTAGAGTTAGGAGATGACTTCCACTACACGACAAGTATTTCCCGTTCGAATAAGGATGTTGTGATCTCATTTAGCGGTGATCCAACACTACAACGAGAACACCTAAAAAGTCTTTTAGCTCAATACGCTAAGTCGCAATCTAAAACCATCGAAGGTAACTTGTATCTCGATAGTTCAGCTTTTACTGGCTATCAGCGAGCCGTTGGTTGGCCTTGGGACATTCTAGGCGTTTGTTACAGCGCGCCTTCGAGTGCAATGACTTTGGACAGCAATTGCGCGCAAGCTTCTATTTATACAAAAGATAACGGCAGCACTCGGGTCTATATTCCGGCTCACTACCCGATAGACGTGACAACCTCTGCAGCCACGGTAACTCGCTCTGGGCAGAAGGCAACACAATGCGACTTGGAGCTCATAACGACACCAGATAACGCTTATAAGCTCTCTGGCTGCTTAGTTGAGCGTAAAAAGCCACTGCCACTCAAGTTTGCGATTCAAAATCCAGAGCTTTACACCTCTCAAGTCGTGAGTTCTCTGCTTAAAGAACTGAAGATTCAGGTTAAAGGCGATGTGATCCTTGGTAAAAAAGAGACAGCAGACAAAACAACATTAGTCGCGAGCCACCATTCAGAAAAGCTTCCTGAACTGCTCGATACCATGTTGAAGAAATCAGACAATCTAATAGCAGATAACCTAACTAAAACACTGGGTGCAACGTTTTATGTCCAGCCTGGTAGTTTCAATAACGGCACCGAAGCGATAAAGCAGATATTACTGACTAAGGCCAACATTGACCTAAGTAAAGCACAGTTAGTCGATGGCTCAGGGTTATCGAGGAATAATCGCATGACCTCGCAAACCATGGCTCAGGTTCTACGTTATATCTGGGATAACGACCAACAGCTCAACTTAATCGAGGCAATGCCTACATCTGGCACTGATGGAACGCTCAAATACCGTCAAAGCATGAGAAAAGCACCGATCCAAGGCAACATTGTTGCAAAGAGCGGATCTTTATATGGCAGTTACAACATGGCGGGATACGGATTAGATAAAACAGGGAATCCAAACTCTCTGTTTGTGCAGTTTGTGCGTGATTACTTCCCTGAAGAACAAGATCCAGACAAGCCAGTAGAAGCGCCAATCACCCAGTTTGAACGTGCTTTCTACAAAGATGTGGTCGAATTCAGTCAAACACAAAGTGAATATCAATAGTGGTTAACTTGTGTAAACGGTTAATTACCCGATAAAAAATGGCGCTGAAGATCTTCAGCGCCATTTTCATTTCTAACATGTATTTTAGCTATTTTTAGAAGCTTTTAAGCGATTCCTAGGAATGAGTTCACGACAGTGAAGTAGATCCACATCCCTGAGATATCCACTATCGAAGCGAGTACTGGACTCACTAACACCGCAGGATCAAGCTTAAATAGCCTAGCAACTATCGGTAACCCGCCTCCGAGTACGGTAGATATGGTCACTTGAATAAACAGCGCTACCGCAATCGCAAGGGCAATCATGTTGATATCATAACCACCTGTCGATTGGTTTTCGCTAAATAGCAGAATACGACCAATCATCACCATAGCAATCGCAAGTGCTAAGCAGATGGCGACTCTAAACTCTTTCCATAGAACGTTGGCCCATTGGCGCTTCTTCAACTCGCCAGTAGCCAAGGCTCTAATCACCAAAGTTGCAGCTTGCGTTCCTGTGTTACCACCCGCAGCAGCGATTACTGGCATATAAATCGCCAGAAGCACCAGTTGGCTAAGGATATCTTCATACTGAGCAATAATAAGCCCAGAGACAATACCTAGCAGTGCTAATGCAATAATCCAACCGATGCGCTGCCTAACGTGGCTCATTACTCCAGTAGAAAGATAGCCCTGCTGAGGTTCAACCTCTGAATAGATCAGCCCTAGTTGGTGAGCTAGATGTCGAGAGCGCTTCTCAAAGCCCTGCTCTTCTAACTCACTAAGTAAAGTCTGAATCGTACTAAGAGAGCATTGCCCCAGTACTAACACCGCATCTTCAAGCGGCATACGGTTCAAAAGGTTAATTTGTTGTTCACGTCCGTACTGTTGAAATGCATTCGATACAGCTTGGATGTCTTGCTCTGAATACAGAGCTTCAATAGATAAAAAAGCGTTGTTCATTACCGTCATGGCGAATCTCCCGATTGGCAAAGGTAACGACCATCAAAACAAATAGCATAGATTTATAGATTTATAGATTTATAGATTTATAGATTTATGCGCACCAAGAGCTTAAAGCTACTGGTGTGTCTACTTGTTAGAATCTAGTGTGTGGAAAAGAATGAGGGGGAAAAACAAAGATACCCTACCTGAACGGCAGGACAATAGATCAATACCGAGACAGGTTATTCTTCTCCATTCAAACTAGGAGGATGGTCGGTATTGTTCATAAAAATCTCCAGAATTACTGTCAATTTGACAGCGCGCATAGTGTAGCAATAGACGTTTCAAAGTTTCGTCAATTTTAAGTCAATAAAAAAGGCATCCGTGGATGCCTTTGATTTCAATTATTGATATGCATTATTACTTAATAGTAATACGAGCAAACTTACGCTTACCTACTTGGTAAACCGCAGTACCTGCTTCAGGTACGAATTTGCTGTCTTCAATCTTCTCGCCTTCAAGCTTAGCCGCGCCTTGCTTGATCATACGCATCGCATCAGAAGTCGAGTTTACTAGACCCGCTTCTTTTAGAACGTTCGCAATTGGTAGACCTGCTTCGAATTCAAATTCAGGCATTTCATCAGGAACTTGGTTCTTAGCAAAACGGTTAACAAATTCTTGCTCAGCGGCTTCAGCATCTGCTTCACTGTGGAAACGCGCGATGATCTCTTTAGCAAGAAGCACTTTAACGTCACGCGGGTTCTTACCTGCATCAACGCCAGCTTTCAGTTCCGCAACTTCTTCAAGAGGACGGAAAGACAGTAGTTCGTAGTAACTCCACATTAGATCGTCAGAGATAGACATGATCTTACCAAACATCTCGCTTGGTGCTTCGCTGATACCGATGTAGTTGTGCGCAGACTTAGACATCTTCTTCACGCCGTCTAGACCAACAAGTAGTGGCATCATTAGTACCGCTTGTGGTTTTTGACCGGCAGCTTTTTGCAGTTCACGACCCATTAGCAGGTTAAACTTCTGGTCAGTACCGCCAAGCTCAACGTCGCTCTCTAGTGCAACAGAGTCGTGACCTTGTAGAAGTGGGTACATGAATTCGTGGATTGCAATCGGTTGGCCACCAGCGTAACGCTTTTTGAAGTCATCACGCTCAAGCATACGAGCAACAGTTTGGTTAGAAGCAAGACGAATCATGCCTTCAGCACCAAGCTCAGATAGCCACTCAGAGTTGAAACGAATTTGCGTTTTCGCAGGATCTAGAATCTTGAATACTTGCTCTTTGTAAGTTTCAGCATTCTTCAATACGTCTTCACGGCTTAGCGGTGGACGGGTTGAGTTCTTACCTGATGGGTCACCAACCATTGCAGTGAAATCACCGATAAGGAATGTCACTTCATGACCAAGCTCTTGGAAAGCACGAAGCTTGTTAAAGATAACCGTATGGCCTAGGTGGATATCTGGAGCTGTTGGATCAGCACCCAGTTTAATGCGTAAAGGACGACCTTCTTTTAATTTAGCAATTAGTTCGTCTTCTGGAATCAGTTCTTCTACGCCACGTTTGATCTCGGCTAGTGCAGCTTCAATACTCGCCATTCTTGTTCACTCCCACAGATTTGGCAAAAATATAATAATTAGACATCTTACTTGAATAGCGATGTATTTTGAAACCAGTTACACTATTCCGTCGTCGATTTTCATAATATTTACAGAACGAACCGGAACATGTTGTCTATTTTTGCACGCCTTCCTATTTTGCACCGGGCTTTTATCGCATTTTTTAGTGCCGTAATTTTCGTCGCGATTTTCTTACTCCCCGACGTCAACAGTTTACGTGACGATACGGGCGCTTTAGTGGTGGGGAAACATTACCCACTGACTATCAATACATCCGCGCTTATGGGCTCAAGTGATGCGCCACCAACAGCTGTGCTCAATTGGGAAAAATATACCGTTCGTTCTGGCGAAAGCACTTCTGTTCTATTCGAACGTATTGGCCTCTCATACCGCTTGCTGATCACCCTACTTAATACCAACAATGATATTAAGAAGCAGCTGTCTAACCTAAGACCTGGTGATGTATTGCAGTTTGGCTTTGATGAAAACAACGACCTTGTTCAGCTAAAACGACAGCTTAGTGCGTTTGAAAGCTTTAAGATCACTAAGTCTGGCGATTCGTTTTCCTCTAGTTTCGACAAGAAAGAGGTTGCCTACCAATACAATTATGCCGAAGCCGATATCACCTCGAATTTCTGGAACGCTGGCGTAAGCGCAGGTTTAACCGCAAACCAAATTATGGAACTGGCAGGCATCTTCGGTTGGGATATCGACTTTGCGTTAGATATTCGTAAGAATGACAGCTTCAAAATCTTATACCAAGAAAAAGTAGTTGAAGGTGAAGTGGTTGGTCGCGGTAAGATCATGGCAGCCGTATTCAAAAACCAAGGTGATTCATTTACCGCGGTATTAGATGATAAGAGCGGCAATTACTTCGATGAAAATGGTCGTGCAATGAAGAAAGCGTTCTTGCGATCTCCTATTGATTTTCGTCGTGTAACATCGAACTTTAACCCTAACAGAAAACACCCAGTAACCGGTAAGGTTCGCGCTCACCGCGGCACTGACTACGCAGCCCCTGTTGGCACGCCTATCTGGGCTGCCGGTGACGGTATCGTTCAGAAGTCGGGTTACAACCAATTCAATGGTAACTACGTGTTCATACGCCACAGCAACACCTACATCACCAAGTACCTGCACATGAAGCGACGTATGGTGAAAACTGGTCAGCGCGTAAAACAAGGCCAAACCATTGGTACTTTGGGTGGTACGGGCCGAGTGACTGGCCCACACTTACACTATGAATTCTTGGTCAATGGCGTACATAAGAATGCGCGTACCGTGAAATTGCCTCAATCTAAGTCGTTAACCGGTAAGGCAAAAGCAACCTTTATTGCCAACTCAGAGATTCGATTGAATAACCTAGAGCGATACGGCCAGTTACTAGCAACTAATTAGGCTACTAGTGACTAATTAGATTAATAGCCATATAAACCAACGAAAAGAGCGCCCACCAAGGCGCTCTTTTTTATGTTCATCGAACCACTGTATCGACTATTCTTCAGGCTTCTTGTCTCGCCCTAGCATCAATAGACAAGGCGTCAGTACCAAAGTTAGGACTGTCGCGAATGCTAAGCCTCCCGCAATTGCGGTAGCGAGTTGCGACCACCACTGCGTGCTCGGAGCACCGAATTCTATCTTTTGATTAATCAGGTCGATGTTCATCTCTAACACCATCGGCATCAAACCTAAAATAGTAGTGACAGTAGTCAGCATTACAGGTCTTAAACGTTGAACTCCGGTTCTTAGAATCGCATCTCGCTTATCCAAGCCTCTTTTAATCAACTGGTTATAGGTATCGATCAGCACAATGTTGTTGTTCACCACTATACCTGCCAGTGCAATCACTCCAATACCAGACATCACGATGCCAAACGGACGCTGGAAGATAAGCAAACCAACAAATACACCTACCGTCGAAAACAACACTGCACTAAGAATCAAAAACGCTTGATAGAAGCTATTAAACTGAGTAATCAGAATCAAAGCCATCACCGCCAGAGCAACCAAGAAAGCACTTTGTAAGAAAGCAGAAGAGTTTTCTTGTTCTTCATTTTGACCACGAATACGAAACTCGACACTACTTGGTAGACCCAACTCACTCAACGCTTGCTCGATCTTTGGCAACTCGAGAGCAAGGTTATAGCCCTCTTCCATATCACCCATGATGTTCACTACACGCTTACCATCAAGACGTTTGATCGTGTCTTGCTTATGGTCAGGGACTATCTGCGCAAAATTGGTGATCGGCACTAAGCCTGCTGGTGTTTTAACTCTTAGTTGGTCAAAGCGCCCAATATCTCTTTTATCGCTTGGATAGCGCACCAAGATATCGACCTCTTCTGAAGAATCATCTGGGAGGTAATCGCCAATCTTTAGCCCGTTAGTGACGAATTGAACCGTATTACCCACCAAGGTCGCATCAGCCGAAAAACGAGCGGCATCGTCGCGGCGAATATCCACTTTCCAATCGATGCCATCTTTACTCGCGGTATCACTTATATTGGTCAGCGCCTGATTGCCATCCGCCCAGTTCCTTACAATTTTTGCAGCCTGATTCAGTTGCTCTGGCGTTCTTGCCGACAGCTCTATCACTAAATCATTCTCAACCGGAGGCCCTGCATCTGGAAACTTATATTCAATCTCAACACCAGCGTATTGATCGGTTTGTACCTTCAACTCATCAATGATCGCTTTAACACTGCGGCGGTATTGCCAATCAACAGGCGTAATCGAGATCAAACCAATCTGGTCGTCACCACCAGTGCGCGTATAAACGGTATCGAACTCATCATAGTTGAGCATCATCAGCTCAATATCACGCATGATGCCATCCTTTTCTTGGATAGAGAGATCACCATATGAGCGGACTTTGACATTAAAGAATGGCGGATCAACCTCAGGGAAGAATTCAGCTCCAAGACCGGCTTTGGAGTAAGTAAATCCAACCGCAACCGCGAGCAGTATCGCACTACAAAGAATCTTAAAGGGGTGCTTAATCGCAATCGACAGTGTGTGGTAATACGCCTTAGTTAAGCCGGTGGCTTGTGAAAAGTCACCATTATGCAGTGCGACCATTCGAGCTTGGCTTTTAGACGATACGTATTGAGGTTTGCCAATCAAGCCGCCTAATACGGGCACAAATAACAGCGCCATGATCAATGAAGCAGTTAAAGTAGCGATAAGGGTTAACGGCAAATACTTCATGAATTCGCCCGTCACATCCGGCCAAAACAATAACGGAGCAAATGCCGCCAAGGTTGTCGCAGTAGACGCTGTTATCGGCCATGCCATACGTTTAGCTGCATCCCGGTAAGCGGCTTTACGTCCTTCACCTTCTTGCATTCGCCTGTCTGCAAATTCGGTCACCACAATCGCGCCATCGACCAACATACCAACCGCCATGATCAAAGAGAACAGCACTACAATGTTGACGGTTAAACCGAATACAGACAGCACTAGTAGCCCGGTAAGGAATGATCCAGGAATTGAAATTCCGACCAATAGCGCGGTTCGGACACCAAGAATGGCGATGATAACGATCACCACTAAAATGATGGCGGATAGAATGTTGTTTTGCAGATCATTGAGCATGATCTTCACATCTTTGGATTCATCCCAAGTGTACTTAACCAATAAGTTATTTGGCCATTCGGCTTGCTGTTGAGCGCCAGCCATTACGGCTTTCACTAACTCAACCGTTTCAATGATGTTTTCACCTGCGCGCTTCTTAATGTCCAAGACAACCGCGGATTTACCATCTAAGCGAGCAAAGCTTTCAGGATCTCGAAACGCTCGACGAACCGTGGCCACATCACCAAAGGTCACGACCTGCTTACCATCCACTTTAATTGGTAGCTCAAGCACGTCTTTTAGAGAGTTAAACACCGAAGGAACTTTAACCGAGAAACGACCATAGCCAGTATCGACAAAGCCTGCAGCAACCACTCGATTGTTTAACGCAATCAGGTTATAGATATCGGCTTGATCTAGGCTGTAGCTTTCCATTAAAAGAGGATCAACAATGATTTCAACAATATCTTCCCTGTCACCCGCTATATCGACCTCTAATATCTGACGATAACTTTCGAGTTTATCTCCCAGCTCTCGAGCAATTTGTACGATAGTACGTTCTGGTACAGTTCCAAACAGAACTACAGAAAGTACAGGCTGCTCCGAAGCAAGTGTCACTTCATTTACAACCGGTTCATCACTATCTTCTGGCAGTTTTGGCTTAGCCAGATCAACCGCGTCACGCACATCGGCCATTGCTTTGGTAAGATCGACGCCAACATTAAACTCCAACACAACAGAAGCGTGCCCTTCTGCAGCGGTTGCCGTCATCTCTTTTACGCCTTCAATCGACCTAAGCTCTTGTTCTATTGGGCGTACCAGTAAACGCTCCGCATCGGTTGGCGAGATCCCTTGGTGCCCTACTGAAACGTAGATAATTGGAATGGTGATATCTGGGCTCGATTCTTTGGGTATCGTGATATAGGTAATGACACCGGCGACAATAATTAACGCCAAAAGGGAGAGCATTGTTCGAGCACGAGACAATGCTGCATCAATAATTGAATACATCGATTGTCTCCTACTCTGCGGTTACGTTAGAGAGTTCAGCGCCTTGCTCAACAGCAATCACCAAATCACCATCACGCACAAAACCTTGCCCCACCGTGATGATATCGACACGCTGACCTAACCCCGTCAGCCACACTCCATCTTGCTCAGCTTTCACCAGTTGAATACCGACAAATTTCACGATTGGTGAGTCATCAGTTGAAACCAAAGTTTTGACTCCAAGATTGCCCGCCTCATCTAGTGCCAACATGGCAGGTGTCACTTTGATAGCGTCTCTCGTTTCTAGATTGAGGGTTACTTCGGCACTGACACCAGCAGGTAACAGGCCATCGGAGTTATCGATTTCAATCTCAATTGGGAAGGTATTGGTTGAGGCAGAAGAGATTCGAGAAACATAACGTAAGCGGCCTTCCGCTTCTTCTCTTCCCAGCAAGCGAACCAAGGTAGACTGATTAACTAACAAATGCTGGATATGACGCTCACTCACATCGGCTTCGATGACCAGAGGATCGAGGTCAATCACGCCCGCGACCGGATCGCCAACCCCAACAAAGTCACCAAGCTCCACCATCAAACCTTGAACCACACCAGAGAACGGGGAAGTAATTACCGTATTCTTTAAAGCCAACTCCGCATTGCGCATCATGGCTTTTGCTTCTGTTAACGAAGCCTCTGCTGTGGTGTAGGCGATTTCGCCTTGCAGCCCTCTTTTCTTCAGTGATTGCGCCGCTTTGAATTCTTTTTTCTTCAAACGATATAACGCAGATGCTCGCTCCAGCTGAATCTCTAAGTCGCCTTTATCAATCTGAGCAATGGCTTGTCCTGCTTTAACCATATCCCCCTTAACAACATTCAATCTGACAATCTTGCCCGCGACTTCTGCGCCTAGACGAGCATGCCTATCGGGCGCCGTTCTTCCATAGAGATCAATCGTTTTAAAGGTCGGTGATGAAGTGAAGGTTTGAAAGGAAACTTTAGCCAACGGAATTTCTGTCGCCTTTTTTTCAGGTGACTCTCCTGCTTGCCCTACGCCTAAACCAAGCCAGATCGACAACAACACGACTAGAGTCAGAGAAACTAGCCACGGCTGCTTAAGTTTCTGAAAAAGTGGTGAGTTAGGAAATAGAGTGGGCATAACAAATCCTTTTGTCCGATGTAATTAAGGTAAGCTAATTGGCTTAACACGGTTATGTGCAACTTCCATATGCACAGAGATAACCTTACCAGACCAAAACCAAACGAAGTTGGACGCTATCGACAGTTTAAAGAATATGCCGTGTACTAAAAATGAAGGAAATACTTTGAAAAATAATAGGTTAAATATCGAGGTAAGTACTGATTTCGATGAAAAAGCCAAGCGGTCGACCGTGAGGTTTAACTTACTACGGCTTTTTGAGGAGTCTATAACACAAAAACGCCGAACATAGGTTCGGCGTTTGCAGTGTTTCTAATGTAGCTTTCAACTTTTTCTGTTCAAGCTATACGCTAAATGAAGCACCACAGCCACATGTTGTTGTAGCGTTCGGGTTGTTCACAAAGAAACGTGCGCCTTCTAGGCCTTCTGTGTAATCAACCATGCCGCCCATTAGATATTGTAGGCTCATTGGATCAACAACTAGCGTTACACCGCTGTTTACAATGGTAGTGTCGCCATCATTTACTTTTTCATCAAATGTGAAGCCGTATTGGAAACCACTACAACCACCACCTGTAATGTATACACGCAGTTTTAGTTCTGGGTTTTCTTCTTCAGCGATTAGCGTTTGTACGCGGGTAGCTGCTGCATCAGAAAAAGACAATGGGATATTTACTTCGCTCACGACAACCTCTCTTACCTGTGTCAAAAACAACATGATACAAATCTAATTCGAGACCATAGTTGTTGAGTATTTTCTTATATTCTACTGATTATCTAATACCTGACTGAAACGTTCAAGTATTCACCACCGGATCGCCTCTTTTAGTGCAGTAAAGTAGTCAATATCGAGCAATTAAAACGTGTAACCACACAAAACAACCAGATTCGGGCGATTATATCAGCGAAAGCATTCCTAGTTGGATTATGGATAGGTACAATGCGTGCCAATTGGTCCGACAGTCAAAAGAGGATATATCAATGACCAAATCAGCAGAGCTGTACGAAAAAGCACAGCAAACTATTCCTGGTGGCGTAAACTCTCCAGTTCGTGCATTCAATGGTGTAGGTGGTTCTCCAATCTTCGTTGAACGCGCTGATGGCCCACTTATTTTTGATGCTGATGGTAAAGCGTATATCGATTACGTTGGCTCTTGGGGTCCAATGATCCTTGGTCACAACCACGTTGTCATTCGTGATGCTGTTATTGCAGCAGCTCAACGTGGCCTTAGCTTCGGCGCTCCAACCGAAACTGAAATCAAAATGGCTGAACTTGTCTCTGAAATGGTTCCATCAATGGAACAGCTACGTATGGTGAGCTCAGGTACAGAAGCAACAATGAGTGCAATTCGTCTAGCTCGTGGCTTCACTGGTCGTGACAAAATTCTTAAGTTTGAAGGCTGCTACCACGGTCACGCAGACAGCCTACTTGTAAAAGCAGGTTCTGGCGCACTGACTTTAGGTCAGCCAAGCTCACCAGGCGTACCGGCTGATTTTGCGAAACTAACGCTAACAGCAACCTTCAACAATCTAGATTCAGTACGTGAAATCTTCGCAGCAAATAAAGGCGAGATCGCTTGTATCATCGTTGAGCCAGTCGCGGGAAACATGAACTGTATCCCTCCTGTAGAAGGCTTCCACGAAGGTCTACGTGAAATCTGTGACCAAGAAGGTGCATTGCTAATCTTTGATGAAGTAATGACAGGTTTCCGCGTTGCTGAAGGTTGTGCTCAGGCTTACTACAACATCAAGCCAGATCTAACGTGCCTTGGTAAAGTAATCGGCGGCGGCATGCCAGTGGGTGCTTTCGGTGGTCGCAAAGAAGTGATGCAATACATCGCACCTACAGGCCCAGTTTACCAAGCGGGTACTCTTTCAGGTAACCCTGTTGCAATGGCTGCTGGCTACGCGTGTTTGAACCTTCTAAGAGAAGAAGGCAACGAAAAGCGTCTAGCTTCAAAAACTAAGCAATTAGCAAATGGCTTCAAGCAACTTGCTGACAAACACGGCATCCCAATGCTAGTTCACCAAGTTGGTGGTATGTTTGGTTTCTTCTTTACAGATCAAGAAACTGTGACGTGCTACGAAGATGTAACTAAGTGTGATGTAGAACGCTTCAAGCGCTTCTTCCACCTAATGTTAGATCACGGTGTTTACCTTGCACCTTCAGCATTCGAAGCAAGCTTTACTTCTCTTGCTCACGGTTCAAAAGAACTTGATGCAACACTAGAAGCCGCAGACCGCTCTCTTGCGATCATTGCAGCTGAAAGCAAATAATCGAAAGCACTTTATAAGTCGCTAACTGGTTGAATTTAGGGCTGCATTAGGTGCGGCCCTTTTTTGTACGCCACGTTCATCAACTGTGAATATGGCAGCTTGCCTATCAGCCAACTAAGACCAAAATTGAACTAAAAACACCTAACGTTCCCAAAAAAGAAAAACCAACAGCATCAAGGTACCTAGGAACATTCTGAACCAAGGGATCTCTTTTTTTGTTTGCTGTTCTTCATCTTGGCATTTCTTATCTTTATTACAGCATCCCATTATCAAAACTCCTCATTGCTAACTCTCTGTTTTGCAGCCATTATAAACTTAGAACGCAAATATAGAGACCATTACCGTGTCAGAAAAAATTAAAATCAATTCCAGTCACTGGGTGATCATCATAGCCTTACTTGCGGCTGCTTATGCTTGTTACCTGCTTATCGAGCCGTACGTTAATTCAATTGTGATGGCTTTCATCATTTCACTGTTGATGTTCCCGATCCACGAGTGGCTTGAAAAGAAGATTCCGAATAAAGAAAACATCGTCTCTCTGCTGTCTTGTGTCATCCTGACTTTCATTATTGTGATTCCTTTATTAGCAGTGTTCGCAGCGATTGTGCAGCAAGGTTCTCTGTTCTCTCAGAACACTTACCAATGGGTGACACACGGCGGTATTCAGACTCTGTTTGAGCACCCTATCGTTGTTAAAGCACTGTCGTTCGTAAATAATTACCTGCCTTTTGATAACATTGAACCTAAAGCCATCGCACAGAAAGTTGGCGAATTCGCGACAAGTTTTGGTTCTAAGTTGGTTGGGATCAGTGCGAAAATCTTAGGTGATGCGACCAATTTCTTGATGGACTTCTTCTTGATGCTGTTCGTTTTGTTCTTCTTATTAAGAGATCACGACAAAATCATTAGTGTGGTGCGTCATATTCTTCCGCTATCTCGTAGCCAAGAAGACAAGCTTCTAACAGAGATAGAGCAAGTATCTAAATCAGCAGTAATGGGCTCATTCTTAACGGCCATCGCGCAAGGCTTTGCGGGTGGTTTAGGTATGTGGATTGCTGGTTTCCCTGGGTTGTTCTGGGGAACCATGATGGGCTTTGCCTCTTTCATCCCAGTCGTGGGAACCGCTCTCATCTGGATCCCTGCTGCAACATACTTGTTCCTAACAGGCGATACCACTTGGGCGATTTTCCTAACGGTTTACTGTGTAGCAATTGTTGGTTCAATTGATAACCTGCTACGTCCGTTGTTGATGCAAGGCAGTGCAGGCATGAATACCCTAATGATCTTCTTCTCACTGTTAGGTGGTATTCAACTGTTTGGCCTAATTGGTCTTATCTATGGCCCACTAATCTTTGCGATTACCATTGTCCTATTCAACATCTACGATGAAGAGTTTAAAGACTTTTTAAACCAGCAAGACAAGAGTTAATCAACGGCTCAGCAACTTGGTTGCCGAACGAGTATTAAACACTTCAAGCTTTGGGCGGATTATGCGAAAATCCGCCCTCATTTTTTGCTAACGATTCAACAGAGTATCCTATGTCAGCTTATATTGCCCCAAGCCAGATTGCTCAACGCCAACTCGCCTACTTTGAAGGCAAACATGTTTTAGTTGCAGGTGAGGCAGAAGACTTGTTCCCTGTTGAGTTAGCGAAACATTGTGAATCTGTCTCTGTATTTACGTCTAATTACAGCTACTACCGTCAACTGGAAGGCTGTAACACCATCCAACGTTTTTACGGTGCTGAGTTTACTGAAGAGACCAAAGCAGACTTAGTGATGCTGTATTGGCCAAAGGCCAAGGCAGAAGCAGAATTTTTGTTAGCGATGTTATTTGCCAAGCTAGGCAAAGATACCGAAATCGTCGTGGTTGGTGAGAACCGCTCAGGCGTGAAGAGCATCGAGAAGATGTTTACTCCTTACGGCAAAGTCGTTAAATACGATTCAGCACGTCGCTGCTCTTTCTACTGGGGTCAATGCTTCGAGCAACCACAAGCATTCAACCTACAAGACTGGTTTAAGACCTACACGGTTAACATTGATGAACAACCTCTGACGGTAAAAAGCCTTCCTGGCGTCTTCAGTCACGGTCAATTCGATGTCGGCAGCCAACTTCTGCTTGATACTCTGCCAAAACTAAAAGGCAAAGTACTGGACTTTGGTTGTGGTGCAGGCGTATTAGGCGCGGTAATGGCATCTCGTAACCCTGATATCGAACTAGAAATGTGCGACATCAGTGCATTTGCCGTGGCATCCAGCCAAGCAACCCTAGAAGCGAACGGTTTAACGGGTAAAGTCTTCGCTTCAGATGTCTATTCTGATACTGCAGAAGACTACCAGTTCATCATCAGTAATCCACCATTCCACTCAGGTTTGGATACTAGCTACAGTGCGACTGAGACCTTACTTGCTCAGGCTCCTAAGCATTTGAAACGTTCTGGTGAGATGATTATTGTTGCGAACAGTTTCTTAAAATACATTCCAATTATTGAACAAGCGTTTGGAAAATGCGCGACTCTAAATAAGACCACTAAATTCGCGATTTATCACGCAAGCAAATAGCCTACCTAACACAGCGCAGGGTCATTATCTGCGCTGTCTGTTCATATTTTTGTCAAAACTCTATAAAAATGAGCTTTTGCACACGCTTTAAATACCACTTACTTGTCAAAGTAAAAAAACTCGTTAATTTCGTTAAATTGGAAACCATTAATTCTATTCTCTGTACTTGTTTTCGCCCCTTTTAGCAGTACATCAAAGGAAAGTAGTACCCAATTTATGTTTAGATTTTATCGTAAGCAGAAGTTTAAGCGCCTTCAAAATACCCTAATGCTGGCATTTCTTGTCCTCAGTATTACTCCAGTGACACTTATCGCGATATTTTTCCTTCAATCGCACAGTCAGGACCTTCAGGAACAAAGCACCTCACACCTTGTTTCAGTCCGTGATACTAAGCAACAGCAAATTGTCGATTACCTGCAAGCTCAAGAATCCCAAGTGATGGGCTTTGTTCGCTCTGAACTAGCCAATGCCAGTGGCGGCCGATTCTATGGATTAATCAATGCCTTCCAGCGACTTGGTCTAGATATTGACGAGGCACGCAGTAATGCGCAGCAACGCTACATTCAGGGATCTGGCGATCAAATCAAAACATCGATTCTTCCAGAGTCCAGTAGCTTTATTGGCAGCGAGCGCTATCGACTACTTCACAAGCGCTACCATAATGCTTACCTAGAGCTGCTTAAACGCTCTGATTTTGACGATATTCTATTGGTTGATATCAATGGTAACGTCGCTTACTCCGTCTTTAAAAATGACGATTACGGCACTAACTTACTAACAGGTAAGTACAAAGATTCAAACCTAGGCGTTACCTTTCAACGACTCGCTAAAGATGTCACCGACCGACGTAAATCCAATGAAGATTACACGCCGGTTATTGTATCGGACTTTAAAGACGAGAATGGGAAACAGACAGCATGGCTAGGTGCGCCTATCGTACAGCAGGGTTACCTACACAGTTATGCGATGTTCAGACTGCCGATCAATGGCATCACCAAACTGATTGCCGATCTCAACAAGAGCTCTAACATTCAAACGCTTCTTGTAGGTAGTGACCACTTACCTCGTAGCCTTGCGCACTCTCAAGAATCGATTAACTTAAGCCTAGATGTGGTTGATAAAGCACTTGCGGGCGAAACAGCGGTAGGCACATTTGATAACACTCTAGATCAGGCGATCATCGCGGCCTATACACCAATTGAACTCAAGTACGCGACTTGGGCTCTCGTTGTCGAACTTCCGGAAAAAGAGGCATTTGCCCGTATTCATCAACTAGAAAAGATCTTCGTGATCGTGATGTTAACGGCGATCATTCTGGTTGTTGTCGCATCGCACTATCTGTCTAACTTCATCACCTCACCGCTACTTAAACTGACGTGGGCAGCCGAGAAAGTTTCTGCGGGTGATCTTGATGAGACGATGATCAATACCGAACGTAAAGATGAAATCGGTCGTTTGGCGGTAAGCTTTGAACGAATGCAGCGCTCTATTCGTGAAAAGATGCAGTTGATCAAAAGCCAAAATGATGAGCTTGAAGACAACCTCAAGACCATTCAAAAGCAAAATGAAGAGTTACAGCTGGCTAACAAACTCAAAGATGAGTTCTTAGCGACCACCTCTCACGAGTTGAGAACACCACTGCATGGCATGGTTGGTATCGCTGAAGCACTGATATCAGGCGCGAATGGTCCTATTCCGGCTAACCAGAAGTACCAGTTAGATATCATCATCAATAGTGGTCAAAGATTGGCTACGCTGGTTGATGACCTGCTTGATTACCACAAGATGCGTTACGGCAGCTTGGACATTAAGAAGTCAGCCGTTGATTTGTCTGCAGCCACCAGCTTGGTCCTAGAGTTGTCTCATCACCTGTTGGGCAATAAGCCAATCCGTATTATTAACCAAGTGCCAAGTGATTTAGGGCTGGTTTCATCGGATCCTCAACGACTTGAGCAAGTAATGTATAACTTGGTCGGCAATGCCATCAAGTACACCTCAGAAGGTAAAATTGTTATCTCTGCCAGCGTTATCGACGACAACATTCGTGTACAAGTTGTCGATACTGGCCAAGGTATTCCAGCCGAGTATCTTGAACACATCTTTGAGCCATTGATTCAAGCAGGACAAGATGCGAATAACTACCGCCAAGGTGCTGGGCTTGGATTATCGATCAGTCGTCAGTTAATTGAGTTAATGGGCGGTTCGCTGTACGTAAGTAGCCAGCCAATGCTTGGCACTACGTTTAGCTTTACCCTGCCCCTAGCTACTCAAGATGAGCTGGACAGTTACAACGAATCAGGTCACTACTCGCACTTCCAAGCACCTGATTTAATTGATAACAGCCAACAAGAAAACAGTGTTATCAGTGAAAATCCAGATGGTCCGTTACTGGTTATCGCCGATGATGAGCCGGTTAACCTGCGAGTATTAGACAGCTTCTTGAAGTTAGAAGGTTATCGAGTACGTACTGCATGTGACGGCCCTGAAACCATCGAGTTAATTGAAAAAGAGAAACCGGAACTACTGCTGCTCGATATAATGATGCCAGGTATGAGCGGCTATCAGGTTTGTGAAGCACTGCGTAAGCAATACGATCATGCTCAATTGCCAATCATCATGCTAACGGCACTCAACCAAGCAGAAGACCGTGTTCGAGGTTTCGAAGCGGGTGCCAATGACTACTTATCGAAGCCATTCAACAAACAAGAACTGGCGGCTCGAATAACAGCGCATCTATCAGCAAGTAAAGCCGAACAGAGGCGCCTTGAAAACGACCAACTGCAACTCGAGCTCAAACATAGAGCGATGGTTGAGGCTAACCTGTTGGAAACTCAAGGACGCTTATTAGAACAGTTAGAATCGGCACCTGAGGCTATCATCTGTATTCGTGATGACCAACGTATTCGCTTTGCTAACGAAGCGGCAGCGAAGCTATTCAGGCGCGGTCAAGAACAACTTAAACGCTCAATGGCTGACGAGATCATCGCACCTAAATACCTTAAGGTGGAACAAGCACACTACTGCGGTGACATTGATATCTATATAGATGACACACGTCAGCGCATACCAAGTGACATCCTTAAGCTACCTGAAGGCTCAGGGCTCGACACCATGTATATCTTTAATGTAGGCGGTGGCGTTAACTCAAACCGTATTAATAACCTTGAGACCGCTGTTGAAGCGCTTTCTAGCTATGCATTTGAAGGTGATAAGGACAAACTGCAACAATTGAAAGAACTCGGTGGTGAGTTTACTCGTCTGGCAGATAAAGCCACTGGAGAAGGTAAAAACAAGCAAGAGTTAATGCGTGAGGTCTTAGTCGATGCAATGACTAATGCCATCATCTACTGGGAATCGGTGACTGGTGAAACCAAATTTGCTTTCGCCGAGAAGAGTGGCTTGTGGCGTGTCTACTTAGATCGCAGTACGTTGCAAACTCGAACGCTAGACAAATACCTACGCGTCGAAACCCTACCAAAAACACCTCGCTGGCGAACGGTATTGAGTTCTATCGAATTCATACTTGAGCACTGTAAAGAACAAACACCAGAGAGGACGCATATTGAGATGCTAAGGGATAAACTGCAGAAACTCTTGACCAGTTAAACCTGAACCAATACCTCCTTATTAGCCCACCTAGCGTGGGCTTTTTTGTGGGTATCATTCGTAATCAAAACACAAGAATGTCCATTCAAACACACTTCTTTCACGGTGTTAAACAAGCAAAATGACACGTTACTCAAGCTTAAACAATCACCTGCTCAATCGCTATTTAGAAGCTTATTCTTGGCTGAATTTCACAGTTCTCCGACTCTTTGTTGCAGTTTGAGAAGCGAGTCACAACAGAACGGCAGATTTAATTTTCTAGGGAAATTTAACGTAAAACCGGCAAGTGACCGAGATCTACAATTACACTACCACACCTTAAAGCCTTATAATAAAAAGCCCAAATAGTAAGTAAGCACTAACATTATAACATCATCGCAAAATCAAATGCGAGTCACATCACCTTAACAAATGCGCATAAAAAACCACCAAACCACCCGTTTTTGACGTTAATGACGTGGAGTTAAGTGTTTTTAACGTTTTTGACGGGAAACGAGTTTGATTAATTCATCGATAAGGTGTTTTCTTACTCCTGCCAAAGGCCTACAGGCCACTCTTACCACTTCTCAGAATCAACGATGAATCTGGAGCAACGAAGAAGAGGTAGGCCTTTAACCAGAGTGTGTATCTACTAAACAATTTAGCGACAGATAACATTCAATCCATTAGTGAAATGAAAGCAAATAGTAAGGAACAGCTATGCTTGCCAATATAAAAAAAACAGCAATAGCAACAGCAATTATTGCAACTGCTACAACAGGTTTTGCATCAGTAGCAACTGCTGCAGAACGCAGCGAACTGACCGTTCACCCGAAAGAGTACACTACATTCGTACGTAACTTTAACCCGTACCTTGGTGCTACTAACCTACATACTACAACTGACTTCATGTATGAGCCGCTAGTAGTATTTAACGAAATGCACGGTAACACTCCAGTGTTCCGTCTAGCTGAAAACTTCAAGATGTCAGATGATCTGATGAGCGTTGTTTTCGACATTCGTAAGGGTGTTAAATGGTCTGACGGAGAAACTTTCTCTGCTGATGATGTTGTTTTTTCTTTCAACCTTGTAAAAGAGAAGCCAGAGCTTGACCAATCTGGTATCAACTCTTGGGTAACTTCTGTAGAAAAACTAAACGACAACCAAGTTAAGTTCACTCTAACAGAAGCAAACTCAAACGTACCTTACGAGATTGCTAAAGTACCTGTAGTACCTAAGCACATCTGGAAAGACGTTAAAGATCCATCAACGTTTACCAATGAGAACCCGGTAGGTTCTGGTCCATTTACAGAAATCGATACGTTTACAGCGCAACTATACATCCAGTGTGCAAACCCGAACTACTGGGATGCAGACAACCTAGATGTTGACTGTCTACGTGTTCCACAAATTGCGAACAACGACCAATTCTTAGGTAAAGTTGTAAACAGTGAAATGGACTGGACGTCTTCTTTCGTTCCAGATATCGATCGTACATACGCAGCAGCTAGCCCTAAACACCACTACTGGTACCCGCCAGCAGGTACACAGGCATTCATCGTTAACTTCAAGCACCCTGATGCTGCGAAGCATGAAGCATTGAGCAACGTTGACTTCCGTCGTGCTTTCTCTATGGCTCTTGACCGTCAAACTATCATCGACATCGCATTCTACGGTGGCGGTACTGTGAACGATTTCGCATCGGGTCTTGGCTACGCGTTTGAAGCTTGGTCTGATGAAAAAACTCATAACAAGTACAAAGGCTTCAACACATACAACGCTGAAGGCGCGAAGAAGCTTCTTGCTGACGCTGGCTTCAAAGATGTAAACAAAGATGGTTTTGTTGACACTCCATCAGGTAAGTCTTTCGAACTAATGATTCAATCGCCAAACGGCTGGACTGACTTCAACAACACAGTTCAACTAGCGGTAGAACAGCTGAACGAAATCGGTATTAAAGCGAAAGCTCGTACACCTGACTTCTCTGTTTACAATCAAGCAATGCTTGAAGGTACATACGACGTAGCATACACAAACTACTTCCACGGTGCGGATCCATACACGTACTGGAACAGTGCTTACAACTCATCACTACAATCTGGTGATGGTATGCCTCGTTTCGCTATGCACTTCTACAAAAACGACAAGCTAGATGGTCTTCTAAACAGCTTCTACAAAACAGCTGATAAGAACGAGCAGCTAGACATTGCACACGGTATTCAGCAAATCATCGCTGCAGACCAAGTGACAATCCCTGTGATGTCTGGTGCTTACATGTACCAATACAACACAACTCGCTTCACTGGTTGGTGGAACGAAGAAAATCCAAAAGGCCGTCCAAACATTTGGGCTGGTATTCCAGAGCGTCTACTTCATGTACTGGACCTAAAACCAGTTAAATAAGTAATCGTTCAATCCTTGCGGCGTAACCTCTTACGCCGCTTATAAAAATCCCCACACTCTCAATTGAAAGTATGGCGCTAGTCGTCAGGGGATTTTTCGTTCCAAATTTCGCTAGGAGCGACCTGAATCCAGAAACAGGGAAACAATCTGGGTGAGTAAGGTGTGAGTTATGGGTTATTTTTTAAGACGTTTGTCATTTTATTTTGTCGCGCTATTAGTTGCTGCGACGTTAAACTTTATTATTCCAAGAGCAATGCCTGGTGACCCCGTTACCATGATGTTTGCGAACGCTTCTGTACAAGTTACTCCAGAGCGTATTGCTGCAATGAAAGAACTATTAGGCTTCGTTGATGGCGGTCTACTGGTTCAATACGTAGCGTACATGAAGAACATTCTTAGCTGGGAACTTGGTACATCAATTCAATTCTACCCACTTTCTGTAAACACACTGTTGGGTGGAGCATTCGGTTGGTCGCTTTTCTTAGCAGGCACTGCAGTTATTCTTTCTTTCTCGATTGGCTCAATCCTAGGTATTTTCGCAGCGTGGAAACGCGGCAGTAAATACGATGCCTTCGTAACTCCAGGGATGCTGATTCTACAAGCTGTTCCTCAAGTTGTTATCGCGATGATTGCACTATTTACCTTTGCAATTGGCTTAAAGTGGTTCCCAACAGGTTACGCCTACACCGCAGGTACTATGCCAGATTGGACAAGCTGGGCATTCATTAAAGATGTCGCTTACCACGCCTTCTTACCACTGTTCTGTGCTTCTGTTGTTCAAATTGGTGGCTTCCTAGTAAACATGCGTAACAACATGATCAACCTACTAGCAGAAGACTACATCACCATGGCGAAAGGCAAAGGCCTGAGCGAAAACCGAGTGGTATTCAACTACGCAGCTCGTAACGCGATGCTACCAAGTGTGACTGCTCTTTCAATGTCTCTAGGTATGGCAATCGGTGGTCAGTTAATTATCGAAATCATCTTTAACTACCCAGGTCTTGGCAGCGTACTTTTCAACGCAATTAACGCTCGTGACTACCAAGTACTGCAAGGTCAGCTGCTTATCATGACGCTATTCATGCTGTTCTTTAACCTAGTTGCAGACATGCTTTACGTTGTTCTTGACCCTCGTCTTCGTAAGGGTGGTAAATAATCATGAAAGACTTTCTAAAACTCATTTGGCGTAACCCGATGGCCCTAACAGGCGTCATCATCCTAAGTATTTTTATTCTTGGTGCTATTGCGGCTCCATTGATCACCAAACATGTACCAGACAAACGTACAGGTAACCCACACGAATACCCTGGCTTCGTCGTTAAGTCTGCACAAACGAACCCTGACGGCTGGGTTGCTCAAAACCTAGCAGACGACCGTCGCACACTTATCATGTCTAAGAAGGCAGACCATGTACTGGGGACAACTCGTATGGGTCGTGACGTTTGGTCACAAGTGGTATACGGCGCACGTGTATCTCTGGCTGTAGGTTTTGGTGCGGGCCTTACCGTATGTTTACTAGCAACGGTTATCGGCGTTTCTGCAGGCTACTTTGGCGGCCGTGTCGATGACATTTTGACAGCCGCAATGAACATCATGCTGGTTATTCCTCAATACCCATTACTGTTCGTAGTTGCAGCCTTTATTGGTGAGGCAGGGCCACTCACCATAACCTTGGTTATCGGCTTTATGTCCTGGGCTTGGGGCGCCCGTGTTGTTCGCTCCCAGACCTTAGCACTGCGTGAAAAAGAGTTTGTAAAAGCCGCTGAAGTTTTGGGTGAATCTTCATTCCGCATCATCTTCGTAGAGATTCTGCCAAACCTTATCTCTATCGTTGGCGCAAGCTTCATCGGTTCGGTGATGTACGCAATCATGATGGAAGCAACCATCTCGTTCTTAGGTCTTGGTGACCCTAACACAATCAGCTGGGGCATCATGCTTTACAACGTTCAAACCTCTTCATCAATGCTGATTGGCGCTTGGTGGGAACTATTGGCTCCTTGTATCGCATTAACACTACTTGTAACTGGCCTTGCTCTGCTTAACTTCGCTGTCGATGAAATTGCCAACCCGCAACTGCGTTCTCATAAAGGCATGAAGCGTTGGAAGAAACTAGCGGCACAAGACAAACAAGAACGTGAACCAGAACTACCACCACAAAATGCACTTTGGAGCGGAGATAAATAATCATGTCTGAACCACTAATTTCTATCCGCAACTTATGCGTGGATTACATCACAGAGTCTGGCGATGTTCGTGCGTGTAACAACGTAAGTTTCGACATCGCTCCAGGTGAAGTATTCGGCCTAGCTGGTGAATCTGGCTGTGGTAAATCAACGGTCGCTTTCTCTCTTATGCGTCTTCATAAGCCGCCCGCTTACATCAGTGGTGGTGAGGTTATTTTCAACGGTGAGAACATCCTTGAATACAGTGATGACCGTATGCAAGCGTTCCGTTGGAGCGAGATGTCGATGGTATTCCAGAGCGCGATGAACGCGCTCAACCCAGTCCTACCAATGGAAGAGCAGTTCTGTGACGTAATCATGCGTCACACCAACATGACTCGTGAGCAAGCTAAACAACGTGCTGAAGGTCTACTAGAAATCGTAGATATTCACCCGAGCCGATTGAGTGACTACCCTCACCAATTCTCTGGCGGCATGCGTCAGCGCTTAGTTATTGCTATCGCGTTGGCACTGAATCCAAAGCTGATCATCATGGATGAGCCGACAACCGCACTTGATGTGGTTGTGCAACGCGAAATCCTACAAAAGATTTATGCACTGAAAGAAGAGTTTGGCTTCTCGATTCTGTTCATCACCCATGACCTGTCATTGATGGTCGAGTTCTCTGACCGTATCGGCATCATGTACTCAGGTGAGCTAATCGAAGTGGCTAACTCTCAAGATATTCTAGAAAACCCTTACCACCCTTACACCAAAGGGCTGGGAAGTTCTTTCCCTCCACTGACAGGGCCAAAGACAAAACTAGCAGGTATTCCGGGCAACCCTCTGAACCTGTTAGAGATCCCTGAGGGGTGTCGTTTCCAAGCTCGTTGTGACCGTGTACATGAAACGTGTACCAAGGTACCAACCAAGCTGCGTTCTATCGACCCGGGACATTTGTCTAACTGCCACCTGTACGGTGACCCAATAGTACAAAGGAAGCTATAGCTTGCACGCTAACTCAGCGTGAATAACGAACAAGGCGGCTCGACCACCTAAAAACAAGCAAAGCGAATAAGGATTCTGGAGACAATTATGAGCAAAGATTTCGGTCAATTATTGGTTGAAGGCAAGAATGTCGTAAAAGACTTCCCAATAAGCAGTACCACAATTCAAACCCCAATGATGCGTGCGATTAACGACGTGTCATTCAAGATGTACAAAAGCCGCGGCCTAGCAGTGGTTGGTGAGTCTGGTTCAGGCAAGTCAACAACCGCAAAAATGATCGCAAAAATGTACGCACCTTCAGGCGGCACGATCGAATACAAAGGTCGTGATATCCAAGAGATCTCAAGCAGAAAAGATCTTATGCACTACCGTGAAGGCGTGCAGATGGTATGGCAAGACCCGTTTGGTTCTCTGAACCCAACGCACAATATCTTCCACCACATTGCTCGACCGCTGTTGATCCACAAGAAAGTATCCCCGGGTAACAAGAAAGAGTTAGAAGAACGCGTTTACGATCTTTTGGAGCAAGTGGGCTTAATCCCACCAAAAGAGACGGCGCAAAAATACCCTCACCAACTCTCTGGTGGTCAGCGTCAACGTGTCAACCTAGCTCGTAACATCGCGGTAGGTGCAGAGGTCGTTCTAGCGGACGAACCAACCTCAATGTTAGATGTATCAATCCGTGCAGGTGTTTTGAACCTAATGGAAGAGATGAAGTTTGAGAAGCAAATGTCTCTGCTTTACATCACGCACGATATCGCAACCGCTCGTTATATCGCGGAAGACCTATCGGTAATGTACGTGGGACACATGGTGGAATGGGGGGATACCGATGACGTTATTGCTAACCCTCAGCACCCTTATACCCAACTACTGGTTTCAGCGGTTCCAGATCCTAAGAAATCGATCCATGAACAACTTGCTGGCAACAAAGGTGAGATCCCTCTTTGGACGCCAGTATCAGCAGGCTGCCCATTTGCAGGTCGTTGTACTCATGCAATGGACAAATGTAAAGAGCAGCTACCAGGGGTTACGCAACTAGCTGATAACCACTTTGTACGTTGTTACCTACACGAAAGCTAAGCAATAAAATCAAGTTAGGGTCTGCGGGCCCTACCTATTTATATCCAAAACATTCAAGTACCTAGCCAATAGAAACTAGGACTGTCGGAGAATATTGATGCTGTTATTGACCAACCATATTGGCTATGAATCCACAGGCCCCAAGCAGGCAATCTTACAAACTAAGAAAGCTCGCCTATCTAGCACAACGGCTTTACTCGTCTGTGCAGACAACCATATCACTGTCGGAAGTTTTGATGTGGTAAAACAAGGCCACGTAGCAAATTGGCATCAAGGGCAATTCTTCACTATCGACTTCAGTTCAGTCACTGAATCTGGTCGCTACTATCTACGTTTTGACAACCTGCGCTCTGAAGTATTTGAGATTGCTAGCAACCTATTAATGAACCACACGTTTTCTGATGTGCTTCATTACTTTAAGTCACAACGCTGTGGCGGTATTTTCGACAAGAAAGATCGACAAGCACAAATTCTCGGTACCGACAGATACGTCGATGTCCACGGTGGATGGTATGATGCATCAGGTGATGTCAGTAAGTATTTTAGCCACCTGTCTTATGGCAACTACCTAAACCCGCAACAGATTCCAATGGTCGTTTGGAACATGCTGAAAAGCGTGCGCTTAACCAGCGACGATCCGGACTTCCCTAAATTCTCCATGACTCGTCTAACGGAAGAAGCGCTATTTGGTGCTGATTTCTTAGTGCGTATGCAAGACGCGGCTGGATACTTCTACATGACAGTATTCGATAAGTGGAGCAAAGATATCAACCAGCGCGACATCTGCGCTTATGCGACTCAAGAAGGCCATAAATCAACAGACTTACAAGCAGGCCATCGACAAGGTGCAGGTGTAGCTATCGCAGCATTGGCAGCCGCTTCTGAGCTTGAAATCTCTGGCAGCTACTCGAGCGATACTTACCTTGATACGGCTGCTAAGGGTTACTGGCACCTAAAAGAGCACAACCTCCAGTATCTAAACGATGGTGAAGAGAACATCATCGATGAGTACTGTGCCCTACTCGCAGCCAATGAACTGTATCGCGTAACAAAAGACCAGCAATACCTATCAGAAGCAAGAACTTGGGCAACTCGTTTAATTTCTCGCCAACAGTCAGATGATTCATTTGAGCACTTCTGGTCAGCGAATTCTGATGGCACTCGACCATACTTCCATGCAGCCGAAGCTGGTCTTCCTGTGATTGCGCTATGCGAATACCTCGACAACGAAACCGATGATGAATTAAAAGAACAGGCTCGCACAGTTGTTGAACAAGCTTGCCAGTTCGAAATCAACATTACCGACAAAGTCACTAACCCATTTGGCTACCCAAGACAGTACGTTAAGTCTGTCGATGGTGATAAACGTGATGCCTTCTTTGTCGCTCAGCAAAACGAAACAGGTTACTGGTGGCAAGGCGAAAACGCTCGCCTTGGTTCAATCGCAACCATGGCGTACTTAGTTCAGCCACACATTCAAGATAGCGAACTTAAAAAGCGTTTGATCCAACTTTCGCAAAACAGCCTCGACTGGATCTTGGGCCTCAACCCATACCACATGTGCATGCTCGATGGTCACGGTCACAACAACCCTGATTACCTACCACAGCTTGGTTTCTTCAATGCGAAGGGCGGTATCTGCAACGGCATCACAGCTGGTTTCGAAGATGAACAAGACATCGCGTTTAATCCACCAGCACAAAAAGACGACATGCTTCAAAATTGGCGCTGGGGTGAACAATGGATCCCTCATGGCGCTTGGTTCCTATTAGCAACCGCTGCACAGTTCAACTTCTTAGCACAAAGTAAGGAGCAATAATCATGACTCTTTACTTCATAGGTATTGATGGCGGCGGTACATCTTGTCGAGCTCGAATCCGAGATGACCAAGGCACACTCATTGGTGAAGCGAAAAGTGGCAGTGCTAACATCCTTTTAGGTGTCGATGTTGCAATGAGCTCAATTATTGATGCCATTACAAAAGCGGCACAACAAGGGCAACTAAACTCAAACCATTTTTCAAATATGCATGTTGGCCTAGCTCTGGCTGGTGCTGAGCAAAAGTCGGCATGGTTCGATTTCATGGCTCAACCACACCCTTTCGCAAGTATGACGCTCAACACTGACGCTTACGGTGCTTGTATTGGCGCTCACAATGGCCAAAACGGCGCGATCATGATTGGTGGAACTGGCTCATGCGGCATCTACCTGCAAGATGGTGAGCAGCACGTGGTTGGCGGTCGTGAATTCCCAATTTCAGATCAAGGCGGCGGCGCGGTTATGGGTCTTCGCTTGATTCAACAAGTCCTACTTGCAGAAGACGGTATTCGCAATAAAACACCGCTCACTCAGTATGTTATGGACCACTTTAACAATGATGTCGATGCCATCGTCGAATGGTCAAAAGGGGCTATTCCAAAAGACTACGGTCAATTCTCGCCAGTGATTTTTCAACTCGCTAACGAAGGCGATGAGCTAGCTATCGAGATGCTCAAGCAAACCGCAGCTGACATCGAAATGTTTGTGCTAGCACTTCATCGCAAAGGTGCGGACAAGGTATGCCTGATGGGCAGTATCGCTGAGCGCATTCTCAAGTGGCTATCACCACCAGTACAACAATGGATCGTTCAACCTCAATTTGACGCTATCGAAGGCGCATTGATGTTTGCAGGTAAACCACAACACAACTTGTATCAACAGGCTTAGCAGGGAAGTTATATGAATTATCGCATCGACTTAGCTGTTCTTTCTGAACAAAAAAATAACTGCCGATTTGGCCTTACGGTACATAACTTAAGTGACCTTGACGTAACAGATTGGTCACTGCATTTTGCGTTTGACCGATTCATCCTTCAGGAGAGTCTGTCGCAAGGCGAACTGACTCAAGTTGGCAGTTTTTGTTCGTTCAAACCAAGTTCGTCAGTATTAAAGGCCAACAACCATTACTACCTTGAATTTAGTATTCAAAGTGCACCATTCCGCTTCTATTCTGATGGCCTTAACGATGCCTTTATCCAATCACATCATGATGGAGAAACATCGGTACTGCCTGTCGCGATATCACCGATTGTGCTGGCTTCGCCATACCGTGAACGCAATCAAATACCTGAAGTTAACGCTGCTGAAATTGCATTGATTCCTCAGCCTAATCAGATCGAACTTCAGCAAGGTAGCTTCGCGCTAAATAGCGACTGCAGAATTGAGGTTCAATCTCATCTTGCCGATATGGCCGCCTCTTGGTTCCTGCAAGAATTGCTCTCTACCTTTGAGTTGGCTCTTTCAAACGCGCTTTCAGCTGAACTTTCAAAAGACGAAAGTGGCGACATTCTATTTCGTAGCAATCCGACATTGGACGAAGCCGAATACAAGCTAGCGATCACTGAGCAGCAAGTTATCGTAGAATCCGGCAGTCAATCAGGCTTCACCCATGCCGTCGCTAGCTTAATCCAATTGGTTCAACAACAAGATGCTGAGCACTTCTCTGTGCCATGTTGCAAAATCGCCGATCAACCTCGCTTCAAATACCGCGGAATGATGTTGGACTGTGCACGTCACTTCCACTCTGTGGAGCAAGTTAAGCGTTTAATCAACCAACTGGCGCACTACAAATTCAACGTTTTTCATTGGCACCTAACCGATGATGAAGGTTGGAGAATCGAGATCAAGCGACTACCTCAGCTAACAGAAATTGGGGCTTGGCGTGGTCCTGACCATGCATTAGAACCGCAATATACCCACATTGCAGAGAATTATGGCGGCTTCTACACACAACAGCAGATTCGCGAAGTTATTGAATACGCAGAGCAACGCAGCATCACCGTGATCCCTGAGATCGATATCCCAGGACACTGTCGCGCTGCGATTAAGTCACTGCCTGACATGCTAGTAGAGCAAGCAGACACCACACAATACAAGAGTATTCAGCACTACAACGACAACGTGCTAAATCCAGGTTTGCCAGGTACTTATCAGTTCCTAGATGCTGTGATTGAAGAAGTCGCAGAACTTTTCCCGAGCGAATTGATCCACATGGGCGCAGATGAAGTACCACCGGGCGTTTGGACCAACAGCCCTGCAGCTCAAGCACTGATGAAAGAGCACCAGTACCAAGACAGCAAAGACTTGCAAGGTCACCTGTTCCGCTATGCCGAAAATAAACTCAAGCAGCTAGGCAAACGCATGGTGGGCTGGGAAGAAGCACAGCACGGCGACAAGGTAAGCAAAGAGACCATCATCTACTCGTGGCTCAGCGAAGAAGCCGCTGTCAATTGTGCTCGCCAAGGCTTTGATGTGGTACTGCAACCGGCACAATTTACTTATCTCGACATGACCCAAGATTATGCACCGGAAGAGCCGGGCGTAGATTGGGCTGCCGTTATCCCATTAGAACAAGCTTATACCTACGAAGCGCTTGCTGAGATATCCGACACCGACCCAATTCGTAAGCGGATTCGCGGAATTCAGTGTGCTCTATGGTGTGAGATCGTCACCAACCAAAAGCGTATGGATTACATGGTATTCCCAAGAATTAGCGCTTTAGCTGAAGGATGTTGGACACATAAAAACAACCGAAACTGGCTAGATTACCTATCTCGCCTAAAGGGGCATCTGCCATTACTCGACAGACTCAATGTTGATTATCGCAACCCTTGGAAAGCTCAATAAAACAAACCAAAGCGACACTCACATCAAGTGATTGCTGACTCAAATTAAGGTGCTCAGTCAGATACGACTCAGCATCACTATTTAAAAATTAGCTGCATAGATGCAGTTTGTTAAAAAGGAAATGACAATGAAATACGGCTATTTCGATAACGACAATCGCGAATACGTCATCACTCGCCCTGATGTACCAGCACCTTGGACCAACTACCTAGGTACAGAAAAGTTTTGTACCGTGATTTCACACAATGCAGGCGGTTACTCGTTCTACAATTCTCCGGAATACAACCGTGTTACTAAGTTCCGTCCAAACGGCACATTTGACCGTCCAGGACACTATGTTTACCTACGTGATGATGAGACAGGTGATTACTGGTCTATCTCTTGGCAGCCAGTGGCAAAGAGCCTCGATGAAGCGAACTACGAAGTTCGTCACGGCCTGTCATACTCAAAGTTCAAATGTGAGTACAGCGGTATTACCGCAACGAAGACGCTATTCGTACCTAAAGGTGAAGATGCAGAAGTTTGGGACGTTGTACTAAAGAACAACACTGATAAGCCACGTACTATCAGCACTTTCTCGTTTGTTGAGTTCTCTTTCAGTCATATTCAATCGGATAACCAAAACCATCAGATGTCTTTGTACTCTGCGGGCACGTCTTACCAAGAAGGTGTTCTGGAATACGATCTGTACTACAACACTAACGACTTTGAAGGCTTCTACTACCTAGCTTCAACTTTCTCGCCAGACAGCTACGATGGCCAGCGTGACAACTTCCTTGGCATGTATCGTGATGAAGCGAACCCAATTGCAGTTGAAAACGGTAAATGTTCTAACAGCGCTCAAACCTGTTACAACCACTGTGGTTCTCTGCATAAACAATTCACGATTCAACCAGGTGAAGAAGTTCGCTTTGCGTACGTACTAGGTATCGGTAAAGGGAACGGCGAGCGCCTACGTGAGAAATATCAAGACACTGCAAATGTCGATGCAGCGTTCCAAGGTATCAAAGATCACTGGGACGAGCGTTGCAACAAATTCCAAGTTAAGTCTCCGAACGAAGGCTTAGACACCATGATCAACACGTGGACGCTATACCAAGCCGAAACCTGTGTGGTTTGGTCGCGCTTTGCATCATTCATCGAAGTTGGTGGCCGTACTGGCCTTGGTTACCGTGATACTGCGCAAGATGCTATCTCTGTACCTCATGCCAACCCACAAATGACCAAGAAGCGTATTATCGACCTGCTTCGCGGCCAAGTGAAAGCGGGCTACGGTCTTCACTTGTTCGATCCTGACTGGTTCGATCCAGAGAAAGCCGACATTGAGCCATCAAAATCACCAACGGTTGTTCCAACACCGTCAGATGACGACAAGATCCACGGCATTGAAGACACCTGTTCTGATGATCACCTATGGATCGTACCAACCATCATCAAATACGTAATGGAAACTGGCGAGCACGACTTCTTTGATGAAGTAATTCCATACGCAGACGGCGGCGAAGCGACTGTTTACGAACACATGAAAGCGGCACTGAACTTCTCTGCAGAATACGTTGGTCAAACGGGGATCTGTAAGGGCCTTCGCGCAGACTGGAATGACTGCTTGAACCTTGGTGGTGGTGAGTCGTCAATGGTTTCGTTCCTTCACTTCTGGGCGCTACAAGAATTCTTAGACCTTGCTAAGTTCCGCAATAACGATGCTGATGTTGCTAAATACACAGAAATGGCAGCGAACGTACGTGAAGCGTGTGAAACACACCTTTGGGATGACGAAGGCGGTTGGTACATCCGTGGTCTAACCAAAAATGGTGACAAGATCGGTACTGCTCAACAAGCTGAAGGTCGTGTACACCTTGAGTCAAACACACTAGCAGTTCTGTCTGGTGCGGTTTCTCAAGAGCGTGGTGAAAAAGCGATGGATGCAGTCGATGAGAACCTATTCTCTGAATACGGCCTGCACCTAAACTCTCCATCATTCGCGACACCAAACGATGACATCGGCTTCGTCACTCGCGTTTACCAGGGTGTAAAAGAGAACGGCGCTATCTTCTCTCACCCAAACCCATGGGCTTGGGTAGCAGAAGCGAAGCTAGGCCGTGGTGACCGTGCGATGAAGTTCTACGATGCACTTAACCCGTACAACCAAAACGACATGATTGAAACACGTTACGCAGAACCATACTCGTACGTACAGTTCATCATGGGTAAAGATCACCAAGACCATGGCCGTGCAAACCACCCTTGGTTAACGGGTACTTCTGGTTGGGCTTACTTCGCGGTAACTAACTTCATTCTTGGTGTTCGTACAGGCTTTGAAGGCCTAACGGTTGATCCATGTATCCCGACTGATTGGCCAGAGTTCGAGGTTACTCGTCAATGGCGTGGCGCGACTTACAACATCACGGTGCAAAACCCGAATGCAGTAAGCAAAGGCGTTACCTCTATCACTATCAATGGTGAATCAGTTGAAGGCGCAATCCCAGTACAAGCAGAAGGCAGCGTGAACGATGTTATCGTTGTTCTAGGCTAGTCACTCAATTTAACGAACAACTCTTGTCTCAAGTCTTTACAGGCTTGAGACAATGAGACTAAAAGGATTTTCTAATGATTAAATTTGGTACAGGTGGCTGGCGCGCTTTCATTGGTGAAGAGTTCACCAGAGAGAACGTTCGCTTAGTAGCGCAAGCGCTCGCTAACATCATCAACAACGAAGATGCTGCCAAGAATGGATTTGTGATCGGTTATGACCGTCGTTTCCTTTCAGATAAAGCGGCATGCTGGTTTGCAGAAGTACTTGCAGCGAATAACATCAGAGTAAGCTTCATTGATAAATTCGTTCCAACACCTATCGTGATGTTCCAAGCAAAAGAGTTGGGGTGTACCTACTCAGCGTGTATCACCGCTTCTCACAACCCAGCAGACTACAACGGTATCAAGGTGTTCATTGAAGGTGGTCGTGATGCTGACGAGATCATCACCGAGAAGATCGAACAGCAAATCGCAACTCTAACCAACGAAGACGTTATCCGTGTCGATTTCGAACAAGCGTTAAATGATAAAGAGATCGAGATCATCAATCCGATGAACGACTTTGTGGATTCGATCATCAACTTTATTGATATCGATTCGATCAAAAAAGCCAACCTACGCGTACTGATTGATCCTATGTTTGGTGTAGCAAAAAATGCTCTACAAACGGTTCTGATCAACGGTCGCTGTGATGTTGATGTCATCAATGATGGCAAAAACCCAGATTTTGGTGGCTTGATGCCATCGCCAAATGCCGCAACGCTCTATCGCTTGAAGCACTTAGTAGCCGCTGAAGGTTATGACATCGGTATCGGTACCGATGGCGATGCCGACCGCTTAGGCATTATCGATGAGAAAGGTCACTTCATTCATCCTAACGAAGTGTTATTGCTGCTTTACTACTACTTGCTGGAATACAAAGGTTGGAAGGGCTCTGTCGTGCGTAACATCGCAACCACACACCTGCTAGATAAAGTGGCGGCTGATCACGGCGAGAAGAGCTTTGAGGTTCCGGTAGGCTTTAAACATATCAGCTCGCAAATGGAAGCCGATGACTCACTGATTGGTGGAGAAAGCTCAGGTGGTTTAACCATTCGTGGTCACATCAAAGGTAAAGACGGCGTATTTGCTTCTAGCTTGCTGGTTGAAATGATCAGCGTGACGGGCAAAAAGCTGTCTGAACTGCTTGATGAGATCTATTCCAAATACGGCTATGCCTACACTGCTGAAGGCGACTGCAAGTTTAAGCCTTCAGAGAAAGAAGCACTCTACACCAAGATCTATGTAGAGAAGCAACTGCCTGAATTTGAATACGAAATTGAAAAAGTCAGCTATGAAGATGGTGCCAAGGTGTACTTCAAGAATGGCGGCTGGGTAATTGCTCGCTTCTCAGGAACAGAGCCGTTACTACGAATCTTCGCAGAAATGGAAGATAAAGACACTGCAGAACGTGTTCTTCAAAAAGTGAAAGACTTCCTCTCTCTATAGGCTTATAGAGTGCAGCAGTTTTGTATGGGATTTAACAAATCACTGCCTTGTTAAAGCCTATAGGTGAAGAACTCTTGCCCAGTACTTTAATTAAAGTGCTGGGCTTTTTTATCGTGATTCTTGTAACGATTAGTATCGTGTTGTATCCCTTTAAAAAGCCAACACGCCTTTGGTATCGACTTTTACGTTTACTGGCATACCCACTTCAAGCGCTTCTGATGAGGTTGCCAACAACTTCTGACCATGAGCTTCAATAACATAGCGACAGTGGTCGCCCATAAATTGCTGTTCTAGCACTGAAATAGCGCTGTCTTGCTCATAACTTGCTTGGATCTGCTGTGGCCTTAGTAACAACGAACATTCCGATCCCACTTCAATCTGAGTTTGTGCTTTAGCTTCTATCACGCCTAAGCTTGTTTCAAATTCATTTCCTGAAATACGCTGTGCATTCAGATAACTGCCACCACCCAAGAAATCAGCAACGAACTTACTCGAAGGGTGGAAATACAACTCAGATGCCGAACCATACTGTTCAATCACACCATGGTTCATTACAGCCATCTTATCTGCGAAAGCAAATGCCTCTTCGCGACTATGAGTCACAAAAATAGCGGTAACACCCTGCTTCTTAAAGATCTTACGAATTTGAGAAATCAGCTCATGACGAACTTGAGTATCGATGTTCGAGAATGGTTCATCTAACAACAGTAAGTCAGGTTTGTATGCCAAAGATCGGGCAATCGCAACACGCTGTTGTTGACCACCAGAAAGTTGATGTGGGTATCGGTCACCGAACTCATCTAAATGAACCAGTTCCAACATCTCTTGAACTTTCTCTTTCTTTTGTTGCTCAGAGAGCTCTTTAAGGCCAAAGCCAACATTCTGTTTTACCGTCAAGTGCGGAAACAGGGCGTAATCTTGGAAAATCATACCTATGTTTCGTTGCTCAGGTGGCAACCAATTATCGCTGTCATCGATAGTTTGACAGTTCAGGCTCATTACACCGCTACTCAATGGAAGTAGACCGGCAATCGCCTTAAGTAAGGTGGTTTTTCCGCAGCCACTAGCACCAAGAAGACAAACAATTTCACCATGCTCTACTTCTAACGAGAGCGCTTCCAAGATAGTTTGCGACTCATATTTACAAGTCAGATCTTTAATTGATAATGCACAACTCATTAGTGTTTCTGCTCCAAAGAACGGTTTACGATGATCAGAGGAATTAAACCCACCAACACCAATAATACAGCAGGCATTGCCGCCAATTCTAGGTGCTCATCTGAGGCATAGTTATAAACGTAAGTCGCCAATGTTTCGAAATTGAAAGGACGTAGCAGCAATGCCGCATTCAACTCTTTCATTGATTCGATAAACACCAGTAAACCTGCGATCAACGCACCGCGTTTAATCAAAGGTAAATGAACACGACGTAACATCTGGTTGGTATTGCAACCCATAGTTTTAGAAGCCATATCCAATGAAGGAGAGATTTTACTCAAGCTACTTTCAATACTGCCAATCGCCACGGCAGAAAAACGCACGACCATCGCAAAAATAAGCGCAAACATAGAGCCAGAGAAAATCAGCCCCGGGCGCCCCCACTCCATCACTTTCGCAATATCATTGACTAAGTGATCCATGAACAGCACAGGCACCATCACACCAATAGCCAACACGGTGCCTGGAACGGCATAGCCCATCGAAGCGAGACGCATATAAGCCTGATTTTTCTTACTCGGGCTAACACGTTGATTGAAGTTAACAATCATCGCTACAATTACACCAATAATTGCCGCTACCACCGACACATAAAGGCTGTTAACCGCATACTCTCTGAATTCAGGCGTCCAACTTTGTGCAAAGTATTTGTAGGCATAGATCATCAACTGGCCTAGAGGGAATAAGAATGCAACGCACACTAATCCCCAGCACCAAAATAGTGCCAACCACTTCTTCCAACCGGACAGGTCGTAACGAAAGTCTTCACGACTGCTGAATTGATTCTGGAACAGTTTCTGTTTACGACGACTGTAGCGCTCTGAACTCAACAGTAGGATCACGATAACCAGCATAATTGCCGATATTTTCGCAGCAGCCGTTAAACTTGAGTAACCTAACCAGGTATCGTAAACCGCTGTCGTTAAGGTGTTGACTGCAAAGTAACTCACAGTACCAAAGTCACCAATGGTTTCCATTGCAACAAGCGATAGACCTACGGCCATTGATGGGCGAACAAGTGGCAACGAGATACGACGAAAACTTTCCCAAGGTGAGCATTTTAGCAACCGAGCTGATTGTAGTAAGGAGACGTTTTGCTCCATAAATGCCGCTCGGCACAGCAAGTAAACATAAGGATAGAGAACGAGAGACAGAACAATAATAGCACCAGATAAGGTTCTAATATCCGGGAACCAATACTCACCAGGTCCCCAACCAGTAAGATTTCGCAGTAGAACTTGAACAGGACCAGCAAAGTCGAACCAATCGGTAAAAATATACCCGACAATATAGCCTGGCATTGCTAATGGCAGTACCAGCGCCCATTGCAAAACCCGCTCGCCCGGTACACGGCACATTGCCATAATCCAAGCAGACGGAATACCAAAAACCAAAGACAGGAGCATGGTTCCTATGACTAAAACCACCGTATTGTAAGCATAGGTGGGCATCACTGTGGACATCAGATGAGAAAATAGCTCATCTGTTTCTCCAACAGCCGTCGTAAAAATCGCTAAGATCGGTAAAACCAGCAAGACAGCAATGACGCCGCTACTGGTGTTCCATAAATAATTCTTTTCTTTCATCGCCTAACTACAACGAGGCTTAATGAAACACAAATGCATTTGCAAATACATCTCATATCCTTTTAATGGTGGGGTTATTTATACCCATATACTGTAACGACTTCAAGGTGAGATGCTCATAACTCAAGGGATCAACAGCTAGCTTTGTATCAAAAAGTGATTTTCCAAAAACAAACAACCTCAAGTGACCGAAAATGGTGACTTGAGGTTGTCATTTTACTTGGGCCGAAGCCTACAGTAATAAATTAAAGATCAAACTTAACTTCGTCTAATAGTTTGATTGCTGCTGCGTGATGGTCAGCAATTTGGTCTAGAGAAATTGTATCTGCTTTGAATTCACCCCATGAAGCAACAAGCTCAGAAGGTTTAACATCAGCTTTCACTGGGTATTCATAGTTCACTTCTGCGTACATGCTTTGTGCTGTGTTACCCGATAGGAATTCCATTAGCTTAACGGCATTCTCTTCGTTTGGAGAGTATTTAGCCATTGCCATACCAGAGATATTCACGTGAGTACCCGTTGTCTCTTGGTTAGGGAAGTTAATGTAAACAGCGTCAGCCCAAGCTTTTTGCTCTTTATCGTTAACCATCTTGCCTAGGTAGTAGCTGTTACCAAGAGCAACATCACATAGGCCTTCTTTAATCGCTTTAACTTGTGCTCGATCGTTGCCTTGAGGCTTGCGTGCTAGGTTAGCTTTTACGCCTTCTAGCCACTCTTTCGTTTCAGCTTCACCTTTGTGAGCTATCATCGAAGATACTAGAGAAACATTGTATGGGTGCTTACCGCTACGCGTACAGATCTTGCCTTTAAATTCAGGCTTAGTTAGATCTTCGTAAGTAAACTCCTCCCCTAGACGACCAACACGGTCACGAGAAGAGTAAACGCTACGTGTACGTGTTGTTAGAGCGAACCACTCATTGTTTGTATCTTGGTATTGAGCAGGAATATTCTTTTCAAGAACTTCGCTTTCAACAGACTGAACTAAACCTTGTTTAGTTAGCTCAGATAGACGACTGATGTCTACAGTTAACACTACGTCTGCAGGGCTGTATTCGCCTTCTTGAGCTAACTTTTCTGCTAAACCTTTTTTAGCAAACTTAACGTTTACTTTAATGCCAGTCTCTTTTGTGAATTCCTTGAACATTGGTTCAACTAGGAAAGGTTGACGGTAAGAGTATACGTTCACTTCTTCCGCAGCCATTGCAGCAGGGGCAATGACACTACACGCTAGAGCTGAAAGTGTTAGCAGTTTTTTCATGGTAAAATCCTTTATATCGAAATGATAATCTATATCAGTTGCGTTATTATATTCATCAGTAACACAATTACAATGATGTCCGACAAAAAAATTGTTCGCTCTGCATCATCAGCCTCGCACTTTTGTAACAATTCATTTCAAAGTGACCGCTTATTCTTGCGAAGAGTTGCCGGCTAGCTCGGTTTATCTACATCAATCAAAACTACTCGACCATTAATAACAAAACCCCACAACCAATGGCTATGGGGTTTGCTTTGTCCTGCCTAACCCGTTCAGATTAGACAAATACTATTGGTTATTTTACTGATACAAACTCTGGGTAAGCGCCGACACCACAATCGTGCATGTCCATACCTTCTAGCTCTTCATCTTCACTAACACGAATACCGATTGTTGCTTTAAGCACTGCCCATACCGCTAGGCTCGCACCGAATACCCATGCGAAGATTACGGCAGCACCCAATAGTTGAGCACTAAACGTTGCGTCAGTATTACTCAGTGGCACTGCCATTAGACCGAAGAAACCACACACACCGTGCACTGAGATAGCACCAACTGGATCATCAATCTTAGCTTTATCTAAAGCGATGATGCTGAACACAACTAGCGCACCAGACACTGAACCAATAGCCACAGCGAACAGAGGAGATGGAGATAGAGGGTCTGCAGTGATTGCTACTAGGCCAGCTAACGCACCGTTAAGAATCATTGTTAGGTCTGCTTTGCCCCAAGTCGTTTTACATACTAGTAGTGCTGCGATTGCGCCTGCTGCTGCTGCTGCGTTGGTGTTAAGGAAGATTTGACCCACTGCTGTCGCGTTCTCGAAATCTGAAACCATCAGTTGAGAACCGCCGTTGAAACCGAACCAACCAAACCAAAGAATAAATGTACCTAGTGTTGCAAGCGGCATGTTTGAACCAGGAATCGGGTAGATTTCACCGTTCTTACCGTATTTACCTTTACGAGCACCAAGTAGTAGAACACCTGCTAATGCAGCTGCTGCACCGGCCATATGTACAATACCCGAACCTGCAAAGTCACTGAAACCCGCTTCTGATAGGAAACCACCGCCCCAAGTCCAGTAACCTTCAACTGGGTAAATGAATGCTGTTAGTACTACCGAGAAGATAAGGAACGACCAAAGTTTCATACGCTCAGCAACTGCACCAGATACCACCGACATTGCAGTTGCAACGAATACTACCTGGAAGAAGAAGTCTGATTCTAGAGAGTGGTCTGCGCCTTCACCTTGAGTACCAATCAGAGTACCGAATGATGGCAACCAACCGCCTTCGCCGTTGTCGACATACATGATGTTGTAACCAACCACTAAGAACGCTGTACAAGCAATTGCGTACAAGCAGATGTTCTTAGTTAAAATTTCTGTGGTGTTCTTTGAACGAACTAGGCCAGCTTCTAACATTGCGAAGCCTGCTGCCATCCACATTACCAACGCACCTGAAATGAGGAAGAAAAAAGTGTCTAGTGCGTAACGTAGTTCCGTTACTGTTGTTGTAAGTTCCATATTAAAGTCTCCAGTCCTTGTAATTCTTTAAAGTGCTTCAGCATCCATTTCACCAGTACGGATTCGTACGGCTTGGCTTAGGTCATACACAAAAATTTTGCCGTCGCCGATTTTTCCGGTATGTGCCGCTTGGCTAATCGCTTCAACAACTCGGTCAACATTTTCAGCTTGGGTAGCAATCTCTAGCTTCACCTTTGGTAGGAAGTCCACTTGGTACTCTGCACCACGATACAATTCAGTGTGTCCCTTCTGACGACCAAAGCCTTTCACTTCAGAAACAGTCATACCTTCAATACCCACATCAGAGAGCGCTTCGCGTACATCGTCTAATTTGAATGGCTTAACAATGGCATTTATTAATTTCATATTCTTTCCTTAAATTCTTACTTAATCCGTTAATTCTCTTATAACAATCCAAGTAGCGTGCCAAAACACTAAGCACTTGATTTAAAACAACATATACATAATAGGACTATAAAAACGAAAAAGGCCGCACCAATATGGTGCGGCCTTTTCACTATCTTAATGCGTAATGCTCTTACTTGCTCCAGTTTTGGGCAACGGAGCCTTCAAAGCTCAGAATGGCTAACAGGTAAGTGTTAGAAACTAGTAACCTAAAAAATCCATCCAGCGTTCGATGAGTAGTTCAAAGTCATCGATTCCACAGCTTGCTTGGCTTTCACAGTTATAGAAGTCGAACTCACTGCCCTCTTCCATTTCTTGCTCATGCGCTAACACGTTTTCTTGAATCGTTACTTCATCTTCATTAATCGCTAGGCTGATCTCTTTGCCAAGTAACGTTACTTCGTTGCTCAGATCCTGTCGTGACTGCTCAATAAGCGCCATCACATGATCCAGTTTCTGCTTATCTTTACCAATCTCTTCTTGTAACCAACGGCCAACGATTTCATGCCCCATACTGCATTTCACGTAGTACTCACCCATCAAAGTGTTTCTTGTAAATTCGAATTCCATAGTGGCTCCACGCAGTGACTGCAGACAGGGTTAAAAATGAGGCGAGAGTATATAGCGAAGTCATCAAGAGATCGAGTCGCTCGTCGTCCAGCATTCAGACATAAAAAAACGCCTACCGAAGTAGACGCTCTATCATTTGGGTTCCTCTAAATAGTTGGAGTGGCAGCTAGGCGACAAGTACGTTCATCCCTATGAGCATAGAAGCTCTATGTGATTAGGGTGAACGTGCGCAGTCAACAACGCTGCCGCTACAAATATGACGAGGAACTAGGCTGGTTCTTGGAAAATAACCGTATCGGCTTTCTCCGTGTACTGACCCATTTTATGGAAGTTCAGGTAACGGTATGTATCTGCAGCCGTTGCATTGATCTTATCAGCGTACTCTAGGTACTCTTCTTTCGTTGGAATACGACCAAGAATCGCACCTACCGCAGAAAGCTCAGCAGACGCTAGATAAACATTCGCGCCAGTACCCAAACGGTTCGGGAAGTTACGAGTAGAGGTAGACATTACTGTCGACTTGTCTGCAACACGCGCTTGGTTACCCATACATAGTGAACAACCCGGAGTTTCGATTCGGACCCCAGCACGACCGAAGATACCGTAGTAGCCTTCTTCTGTTAGTTGGTCTTTATCCATCTTAGTTGGCGGAGCCACCCAGAGACGAGTGCTTAGCGAGCCGTTGAACTCTTCAAGCATTTTACCTGCAGCACGGAAGTGACCGATGTTCGTCATACAAGAGCCGATGAACACTTCTTGGATCTCAGTACCTTGAACGTCAGATAGAAGACGTGCATCATCTGGATCGTTTGGTGCACATAGGATTGGCTGATCGATGTCAGCAAGGTCAATCTCGATAACGTGAGCGTATTCAGCATCTGAGTCAGCAGATAGCAATTCAGGGGTCGCTAACCACTCTTCCATTGCCGTGATACGGCGCTCAATCGTACGAACATCACCGTAGCCTTCAGCGATCATCCACTTAAGCATAACGATATTAGAGTTCAGGTATTCAGAGATAGACTCTTCAGAAAGCTTCACTGTACAGCCAGCTGCCGAACGCTCAGCAGATGCATCAGAAAGCTCAAACGCTTGCTCAACAGATAGGTGTTCAACACCTTCAATTTCTAGTACACGACCAGAGAATTCGTTGATCTTACCTGCTTTTTCTACCGTTAGTAGACCTTGCTTGATACCGTAAAGAGGAATGGCATGTACTAGGTCACGTAGCGTGATACCCGGCTGCATTTCGCCTTTAAAACGAACCAAGATAGATTCAGGCATATCAAGAGGCATTACACCCGTTGCCGCAGCAAATGCTACTAAGCCTGAGCCCGCAGGGAATGAAATACCCAGAGGGAAACGAGTATGCGAGTCACCACCTGTACCTACAGTATCAGGAAGAAGCATACGGTTTAGCCATGAGTGGATAACACCATCACCTGGGCGTAGTGAAACACCGGCACGGTTCATGATGAAATCAGGCAGCGTGTGGTGCGTGTTTACGTCAACCGGCTTCGGGTATGCCGATGTGTGACAGAAAGACTGCATGACTAGGTCTGCAGAGAAACCAAGACACGCCAGATCTTTAAGCTCATCACGAGTCATAGGACCAGTCGTATCTTGAGAACCGACTGTCGTCATTTTAGGTTCACAGTACTGACCAGCACGCACACCTTCAACGCCACATGCTTTACCAACCATCTTCTGAGCTAACGTATAGCCTTTATCAGATGCAGATGGGTCGATTGGTTTAGCAAACAGATCGGTTTCTTCTAGACCTAGAGCGTCACGAGCGCGACCCGTTAGACCACGACCGATGATCAGTGGAATACGGCCACCAGCACGCACTTCATCGAGAAGTACTTTGCTTAGCTCAAAGTTTGAAATTACAGAACCGTTCTTGTGAACAACACCTTCGTACGGGTAGATATCAATGATATCGCCCATGTTCATGTCTTGTACGTTCAGTTCAATGGGTAGTGCGCCTGAGTCTTCCATTGTGTTGTAGAAGATCGGTGCAATTTTACCACCAAGACAAACACCGCCAGTACGCTTGTTTGGTACGAATGGGATGTCTTCCCCCATGAACCAAAGTACTGAGTTTGTTGCCGATTTACGTGAAGAACCAGTACCAACAACATCACCAACGTAAGCCAGTGGAATGCCATCTTTTTGCATTTCTTCAATTTGATTGATTGGACCAACGCTACCCTGTTCATCAGGAGTAATGCCATCACGTTCCATCTTCAGCATCGCTTTCGCGTGTACTGGGATATCAGGACGTGACCAAGCATCAGGTGCTGGAGATAGGTCATCGGTGTTAGTTTCACCGGTAACTTTAAATACTTTAACGGTGATCTTGTCCGCTACTTTATCTTTAGCTGTAAACCATTCGGCATCAGCCCAAGATTGAAGTACTTGTTGCGCTGAAGCATTGCCTGCTTTCGCTTTCTCTTCTACGTCGTAGAACGCGTCGAACATTAGTAGAGTATGAGACAGAGCTTTAACAGCGATAGGTGCAAGCTCAGCATCGTCTAGTAGAGATACTAGAGATTCGATGTTGTAACCGCCTTGCATAGTACCAAGCAATTCTGCAGCTTTTGCTTTACTTACTAGTGGAGAAGCTACTTCACCTTTAGTGATAGCCGTAAGGAAGCCAGCTTTTACGTAAGCAGCTTCATCTACACCCGGTGGAATGCGATTTTCTAGTAGGTCAAGAATGATTTCTTCTTCACCTTGAGGTGGATTCTTCAGAAGTTCAACTAGGCCAGCTACCTGCTCAGCATCTAGTGGTTTTGGAACAACTCCTTCGGCAGCACGTTCTTCGACGTGTTTACGGTAGGCTTCAAGCACGACTTTTTTCCTCTCATTGCGGTTCACTTCTTCCCTTCATAATTGTTAGTAAAATAAAGAAGTGAACATCCTTGGAAACTTGGCTCTCCATTGCCATTTTTGTCATTCAATTTGTATTGATGAGCGGCGTCATAGAGGCCAAACTGTGGGCGGTAGAATAGCAAATTTAACGTTAAATTAAAATCTTATCATTTTGACCAACATAGCAAGTTAAGACGAAAGTCCCACTATTTTTGCCTAATTACGCAGTAAAATGGCAGCTCTACGCATGATTATTTGTAGGAAGTACCTACAATCAAATACACCGAATCATAGTTATCTTCGGTTCGGCCATAAGCCAAAATGATCGGTCCTATTGGTGAATCGACACCCGCAAAAACGGAGCCCGCGGTGAACATTGGTGCTTCATCAAGTCTTAAATCATTGTTTGACCAAACACCACCATGTTCAATGGAAGCACCCACATAGAATGGTGACTCAAAGAGACCAAAGTCATTTTCAAACCACTTATAGCGGTAAATAAGACTCGTATAAGCTAAGTTCTGACCGATCATACTATTCCTAGGAATACCAGATAGGTTTAGGAAACCACCGAGCTCTTTGGGATCGATAGGAAAAACCGAGTTCTTGCTTTCTACGATACCGTAATCAAGCTTTGCGACTAAAGTATGCTTCTCAATACTTTGTGCCGCCATGAAATTAGCCGAAAACTCATAGACGGTATCGCTCTCCGAGATTAATTCCGAATTTTCGATAGACGAATCATTCTCAAAATCATCATGAGAGACAAGGTACTCCAAATCGACAAAATAACCTTCGGTCGGCAAACTAAAGTTATCTAATGTATCGAGTCGATAGCTAATGAAGCCGCCAATACGAGTGTACCCGCCATTACCAAGATAAGGCAGCGAAGATACCTCCACATCACCATCGGTATAGCGAGCACCAAATTTAAGTTCTTGCCACAAAGTGGGTTGATAACCTAATGCTAACTCACCCACATACTCTTTATAAGACATGGGAAAGTAGTTTTGAGTTACATCCAATGTAGGCTCTTCGATCTCATCAATATCAACGGGTAAATTTCTTTGTTGATTACTATAAGCAAGAGATGCCGACGTGAATAGCTTTTGACTTGAGAAGAATGGGGAAAAAAGTTCAGCCTCTATACGCTTATCTGTACCCATCTCAACGTTGGTTCTTAGTTCTGCACCGTGTGAGTTGATATCGGTAAAATTAGCAGATACACCAAGCGAATACTGGCTCTCTGTTGAAAAGTCATCTTCAAGGAAAAAACGGAAATTGAGGTAATTAGGCCCCCAAGATTTTTCGTTCACATCGACCTGAAGTTGATCTTCGCCATCGAAATTTTCGAACTCATAGGTGATCAACTCAAATCGGTCTAAGGCATACAGATCTTGCACTTTTGATTCAATTTCACTGGTCTTCAGAATCTCACCAGAATCGAGGTTCAAGCGGTTCTCAATCAGCTTATCGGTGTAATGAGTATTATTGTTGATAACGACCCTATCGACGACAGTCTTATCGCCATGTTTCAGCTGCTTTCGAGCTTGCTGCTTATGATCGATATACTTCTGATAGTCTGCGTTAGAGAGTGACAGCTTAGAAAGCTCAGAGCTGTTCTGGATCGCTGCGTCATAACCGGCTTGGTAGGCACCCGGCATTTTATCGAATTCTGTCGTCTCCATTTGCCCAACATCAGGGCGTAAAAAAACATCATCATCCGTCAGTGTCTCAGCTTGCTCTTGAGTGCTGCGTTGGACCAGATAATTAGAAAGTTGGTTAGCTGCCGCTAGAAAATTCGTGAAGTCTTCTTTGCCTTTGTAATTGGTACTGATATCCACCGCAATGACAATGTCCGCTCCCATCGCTCTGGCAACGTCGACTGGCATATTATTGGTGACACCGCCATCAACCAGCATTCGACCATCTAGAGAGTAAGGGGGAAGTGCGCCGGGTACCGACATACTCGCCATCATGGCATCAACAAGGTGACCATGGTCGATGACCACCTCTTCAAGTTCGATGATGTCGGTTGCGACGGAACGGTATGGAATAGCAAGATGATCAAAAGAGTCGAGTGGAGATAGGTTACCTGTGGTCTCTCGCAGAATACGCAACATATTCTGACCTTGCACCACCCCTTTACTTGCTTTGATTTCGCCCCAACCTAAACCGAGGTCAGTGTTCAGTTGGTAGCGGTCTTCATATTCTTTGTCACGTACACGGCGATCACTACGGTTAACACGATCACGATAACCGCGATTCCAATCGACTGTATAAATAAAGCTCTCAATCTCGTCTGCGCTCATCCCTGTCGCATAAAGGCCACCAACGTATGAGCCCATACTAGTACCAGTAATGTAATCAACCGGGATTTGCATTTCTTCTAGGGCTTTAAGCACTCCAATGTGAGCTGCACCTTTGGCTCCACCACCAGCAAGAACGACAGCAACGGTTGGCCTTTTATGAGCTTGTTCAGCCTGCTGAGGTTGATCAACCTGTGTCACGGTAGATGCAAACAGCTGAAAACTGATCACAGTACCGACAATGCCTAAGCCGCTCACCATCCAACGAGAAATCATTCTTTACACTATCCTTGTCATTCTTTTCTGTTACGACTTTACCACTGAAAAAGCTTCTTTAGCCACTGTTTTGGTTGACTTTCACAGCTCTTTTTAATCTTTCCACTTTCATCCCAAACCGGCAATTTAACGGCACCATCACAGTCAAATTCTAAAGCCCCTTGAGCGGTTCGAGTAAAACTTGCCGTCGCAATTCCATTAGGCCAAGGCAATATTAACTGCTCTGGTGTTCTCTGTTTCAAATAATCGGCATAAACACGTAACGCGCCACTGGAGCCCGTTAGTTTAGTTGGCTTATTATCATCACGTCCTAACCAGATGGTGGTAACTTCACGGCCATCAACACCCACAAACCAACTGTCTCGGCTGTCGTTACTGGTGCCTGTTTTACCGGCTAAACCAGCCCATGCAAACTGACCTTGTAGGAAGCGCCCCGTGCCTTCCGACACACCACGCTTCATCGCGTAGGTGGTTAGCCAAGCCGCTTGCTGGTCAACGCTCTGTGATACACGAGGAATCGACTGATACAGAACCTCACCATCATTATCAACCACCGAACGAAGCGCAGACAAAGGTGCGATACGGCCAGAGTTGGTGATGGTTTGGTACATCTGTGCCACCTGGAACGGAGTCAGTGAGAACGAACCCAAAAACATCGATGGCACTGGACGAATTTCATTCTTATCGACGCCCAGTTTTCCAATCGTATCGGAGACGCTATCAATGCCTAACTGCATACCTAAACGAACCGTAGGTACGTTATAAGACTTAGAAAGCGCCACATACAAGGGCACATCTCCACGGAACTTACGATCGAAGTTTCTTGGGCTCCACACACTTCCTTTGCTGCCTTTCAAGCTTAATGGCGTATCCATCAATGTTGTCGCAAGTGTGTACTTATCAGGTTGTTCCAATGCGGTTAAGTAGATTGCAGGCTTAACTAAAGAACCAATAGGACGACTCGCGTTCAAGGCACGGTTAAAGCCATCGTAGCCAGTACGCTTACCACCAACCATAGCTCGAATTTCACCGGTATTTCTATCTACGGCAATAGCTGCTGCTTCCAGTTTGTTACCTGCGGTTTTCGATAAATCAGGCACCTTGCGTGCAATCGACTTCTCTAACTTGTCTTGGGAAACCGGATCCAGAGAGGTGAAGACTCGAATCCCTTTTTTCGCTTCAAATCGATCACCGACATACTTCTTAAGCTCAATATTGACTTGTTGGAAGTAAGCTGGCTGACGGCTAGCAATACGTGGATTGTCTTGAATATCCAAATCACGACTCGCCGCTTCTTCGTATTGTCGCGGAGTTAATATGTCTTGCTGCATCAATAAGCGAAGAACCAAATCGCGTCGAGTCTTGGCACGCTCAGGATAACGAACCGGATTGTAATACGAAGGTCCTTTCACCATACCCACCAGCAATGCTAGTTGATCAATGCGGAGCTCTTGAATGGGCTGACCGAAGTACAAGCGAGACGCTAAACCGAAGCCATGGATCGCTTGCCCACCATTTTGCCCTAGGTAAACCTCATTTAAGTAAGCCTCTAGGATACGGTCTTTGCTGTAACGATGGTCCAAGATAAGTGCAATGTAAGCTTCACGAACCTTACGCCACAATGTACGTTCACTGGACAAGAACAGGTTTTTTGCCAACTGTTGTGTCAGCGTACTACCACCCTGTACCGTTCGCCCAGCTTTGACGTTAACGACCATTGCACGAGCGATTGCCAGTGGCGACACACCGTCATGTTGATAGAAGTTTCGGTCTTCGGTTGCTAATAAGGCATCAACCATCACTTCTGGGAATTGATTACGTTTTAAGAACAGGCGCTGCTCATCGTTACTTTTCTCAAGCATACCAAGCATTTTCGGTTCAACACGTAGGTAGCCCATGTCGCCTTTCTTCTCTAGCGACTGAATGCGAGTCAACTCGTTACCATTGAAATGCAGCATCACATGACGATCCGCTTCCGGTCCATCGACAAACTCGAACGGACGACGAATCATTTCAATCTTGGTTGAAGAAGAGGAGTATTCGCCCGGGTGACGAGGCGCATTCACCTTACGGTAATTAAGCACATCCAGTTCATTCTTAACCTGTGTCAAACTCACCGGAGTACCCGGAGACAAATCCAACACACGAGCATAAACAACGGTCGGCAAATCAAACAATTGGCCTTCAAAGCGCTGCTTGACCACCGAATCTAGGTAGATACCGACGAACAGCAGTAGCGCAGCCAAGGCTAAGCCCGCTTTCCACGCAATGCCCCAAAGGATCTTCAACCAACCTCGGTTACCCGTTTTTTTGGCTCTTGGTTTGGTCTTCTTCGCGGCGGCTCTCGGTTTTCGAGGCTTGGCTTTGGTCGCTGGTGACTTCTTTGCTGGCGCTTTTTTAGGTGGTGCCTTTTTTGGCGTTAACATTTTGGTCATCATCGGTTCAACTGTCGTTTGGTTTTAGTGGTTGCTACATGGTTAGCAGGATCATCGGGCCAAGGATGTTTTGGGTAACGGCCTTTCATCTCTTTTTGTACTTCTTTGTACGCGCCAGCCCAAAAGCCAGCTAAATCTTGAGTGATTTGCAGTGGTCGCTGCGCTGGAGAAAGTAACTCAAGCACGACTTTTTTACGACCTTGCGCTATCAATGGTGAGTCTTGTTCACCAAAGACTTCTTGCATTCGCACCGAGATCACAGGCTCCGATTGATATTGGTATCGAATCGCCTTTTTACTGCCTGTAGGCATCACGTAGTGAGTTGGTAACCATTGATCGATTTCTTGATTCAACGGCCAACCAAGGTAAGCCGATAGTGCTTGTTCAATGGAAACATTCGACAACCCTTTCGCTGACTTTATGCCATTCAAATACGGTGATAACCAAGTATCTAGATGTTCAATTAAGCTAGCATTATCCATCGCAGGCCAATCATGTTCTGGCATCCAAAGCTGAGCGCAACGTACGCGCTCAACTAGCTGCTTCGCGGCAGGCGTCCAATGTAAATGATCAAGCCCACATCGAGCGATATAATTGAGTAGCGCTTGGCTCGCCTGATTCGCACTCGGCTCTGGTAACGCTTTGGTTCTGATAATCAGTTTACCCAAAGAGACTCGCTGCTCGGCAACTAAGCGACCACGCTTTTCATCCCAATCCGCATAATCCGAACAGGCAAAGAGATTTGGAAACGCTTCTTCTAACTGCGCAATATCAACGGCGGTTGCCAAGAAAATCTGACTGGCTCGTCCTGTGCTGCGTATCAAATCAATCACCACGATGTAATCGTTATTCGCCAGTGGATCATCATCACGCACCTCAGCGCCGTGACCATTCGCAAGTAGGAAAGCACTACCGGTTGCGCTTCTCGCTTGAGCTATTCGGTCAGGGAATGCAAAACAAAGCACTAATGGTAACAATGATTCGTCAAGTTGTGACAAATCTACGTGATGATTGAGTTTGCTGGCGAGACTTTTCGCTCGCTGCATCACCACGCTGTTTTTCGAATGCTTTCTTTGTTTAAGCCGGTGCAACGAATGCTGAATATCAGTGACGTTGCGTTCAGGCTCTTCAAGTAAAGCGGCGGCGACAATCGCAGCATTCAGCAATGCTGGGCTGCCTTGTTGCGCTTTTATCAGCATGCTGACGATACGTGGTTCAAGGCCTAAACGCTGGGCCTGCTTACCTAGCGCCGTAAATTGGCCATTACTATCTAATAGCTCAAGGCTTTGTAGCAGTTGCTTGGCTTGTTCCACTGAAGCTTGTGGCGGAATATCTAGCCATTGCAACTCGTCTGCATTTGCAGCGCCCCACTGCGTCAATTCAGCCACCAGCGAAGAGAGATCTGAATGTAGAATTTCAGGCTCAGGTACAGCAGGTTGCTGCATCAGCTGCGTTTCGCTGTACAAACGAACGCACAAGCCCTCTTCAATTCGTCCCGCACGACCCGCTCGTTGCTCAGCTGAAGATTGCGAGATTTTCACTTGCTCAAGCTTGGTGATACCGGTTTTCAAATCAAACTTCGCCACACGTTCAAGCCCGGAATCGACCACCAGTCGAATACCTTCAATCGTCAAAGAAGTCTCAGCAATATTGGTGGCTAACACCACCTTTCGACGCCCTTTCTCTGATGGCGCGATCGCTTTCTGCTGTTGAGGAAAGCTGAGTTGCCCATACAAAGGACACACATCGATATCGCTAGAGAGTTGTTCTAGTTGCGACTCCACCTGCTTAATCGCAGACACTCCTGGTAAAAATGCTAATAACGAACCGGATTCCTTCTCCATCAAAGAGCGAATTACATTAGCCATTTTAGGGGCTAAATATTCATTAGTACTGAGAGGTTGATAACGGAAGTCGACCGGAAAAGTACGACCTTGAGATTCAACATATTTGGCATTCGGCAATAAAGACTGCAGCGCTTGTTGATCTAAGGTTGCCGACATCACAACCACTTTCAGATCATCACGTAGCGCCTCTTGGATCTCTAGACTAAACGCCAAAGCGGTATCGGCATGAATGCTGCGTTCGTGGAATTCATCGAAGATCACCATATCCACCCCGGTCAGTTCAGGGTCGGTTTGGATCATTCTTGTCATGATCCCTTCGGTAACGATCTCCAAGCGAGTTGCACTGCTGGTTTTAGATTCACCACGAACTCTAAAACCTATGCTCTCCCCGACCTTCTCTCCCAATTGGCTCGCCAAGTAAGTCGCAATATTTCTTGCCGCCAAACGCCTAGGTTCAAGCATGATAATTTTGCCTTGAACGGCATTGGTCTTAACCAGTTGTAAAGGGAAGAATGTTGACTTACCTGCACCGGGAGCGGCCTTTAGAATAAGTTGAGTGTGTGTTTCTACGCCAGCGAGCAGATCTGGCATCACAGCTTCTATGGGCAGTTGTGGCAATGGGAGAACCTTGTGGTGTAATGTTGGCAACATTGTACATAAAAACCTACTCGTCTAAATAAGTAATATGCACTTCAATCCGCCATTAGAGTCAGCGACTCTTATCAAACGCTATAAACGTTTTCTCACTGACATCAAACTTCCTGACGGCAGCGAGCGTACTATTCACTGTGCTAACACTGGAGCGATGACAGGGTGTGCGACCCCAGGTAACACCGTTTGGTACTCAACATCTGATAATGCAAAAAGAAAGTACCCAAACAGCTGGGAGATCTCAGAAACAGACAAAGGTCATCGTATTTGTGTAAATACTGCGCGGGCAAACCAGCTAGCAGTGGAAGCAATTGAAAATGGGACTATAGTTGAACTCTTAGGTTATAACGCGTTACGAACCGAAGTGAAATATGGCAGTGAGAATAGTCGCATTGATATTCTACTTGAAGATAACGAAAAGCCGCCTTGCTATATCGAAGTAAAAAGCGTCACTTTGCTCGACGAGCAAGAAATCTCTACTAAAGGGCAAGGCTTTTTCCCTGATGCGGTCACAACCAGAGGCCAAAAACATCTGCGTGAACTCACAGAAATGGTCGAATCTGGAAATAGAGCCGTACTTTTATTCACTGTTTTACATTCAGGTATTGAAAAAGTGTCTGCGGCACACCATATAGACGCCAAATATTCGTTATTACTAAAACAAGCACAAGACGCTGGAGTTGAAGTGCTTTGCTATAAAGCAGAGCTCAGCAGTACTCAAATACAACTAAAACAAGCTGTTGAATTTATCAATAGCTAAGCAAAGATGCTGAACTAATCACATTGATTGCAAGTTTGAATAAGAGTATTTGCCACCATTCGTTCTTTCTGCTATAGATACCCGCCTTAAAATTAGCTGCTTTGCAGTTGACTAGGTGTAAATAGGAGATGCTGTATGCCAGAATCTAAGAAAAAAGCGCTAGGCATCCTAGCCATCGCAGGTGTTGAACCGTACCAAGAGAAGCCAGGTGAAGAGTACATGTCACCTGAGCAAACGGAACATTTTACAAAAATTTTAGCAGCTTGGCGCAACCAGCTCAGGGAAGAAGTTGATCGTACTGTGCACCACATGCAGGACGAAGCAGCGAATTTCCCAGACCCAGTTGACCGTGCTTCTCAAGAAGAAGAATTCAGCCTAGAGTTACGTAACCGTGACCGTGAGCGTCGTCTTATCAAAAAAATTGAGAAGACATTAGACAAGATCGAAGAAGACGATTTCGGCTTCTGTGATTCTTGCGGTATCGAGATTGGCATTCGTCGCCTTGAAGCTCGTCCAACTGCTGATCTTTGTATTGACTGTAAAACACTTGCAGAGATCAAAGAGAAACAGATGCAAGGTTAATTCTTGCAGATGTAAAGAAAGGGAGCCTTGGCTCCCTTTTTTGTTTGTTATCCAAGCGAAGTATTTCACACGCTTGATAGTAAATAGCAGCTTTAAGCCTTAGTTCTACGCATTAAAGCTCTTGTTAAACGTCTTAAGAATCGGCTACTGCGGTACCATTTAGATTAGGTTGTTCACTCATGAATTATATCGGGCGCTTTGCACCATCACCGTCAGGTCCTCTTCATTTTGGCTCACTTGTTGCTGCTCTTGGTAGCTACTTTCAAGCGAAATCTAACCAAGGAAAATGGTTAGTTCGTATGGAAGACCTAGATCCTCCACGAGAAATGGCCGGCGCTGCAGACCTCATTCTTAAGACACTTGAGGCTTACCACCTATTTTGGGATGGTGAAGTCGTCTATCAAAGCCAGCGTCATGGCTTGTATCAAGCTCAAATCGATCAATGGGTCGCTGACAATCAAGCCTACTACTGCCAATGCACCCGCAAGCAGATAAAGGCTTTGGGTGGCTTTTACAATGGTCACTGTCGAGATGCAGGCTTAATCGATTCAGGTGAACAGGCGGTCCGCTTGCGCATGGATTTTCCTGTAGAGTCCTTTGATGATGTTCGCCACGGCACCATTCAAATCCCTAAAGCATTGGCTGAAGAAGATTTTATTATAAAACGCAGAGATGGATTGTTTGCCTATAACTTGGCCGTTGTCCTGGATGACATCGAACAAGGAGTAACAGAAGTAGTAAGAGGCGCAGACCTGATAGAGCCAACAGGTCGACAAATCAGTTTGTACAAGACGCTCAAGCAAAAAACAGTCAGCTACCTGCACTTACCATTGGCAACCGATGGCTTGGGGAATAAACTGTCAAAACAGAACCATGCCACCGCGATAGATATCGACAATCCAAAACCAACGTTACTCAACGCGATGCGATTCTTAGGTTTTGATATCCCGACAGCCCTTTGTGAGGCTTCAATGGATGAGATTTTATTGTGGGCCAGCCAGCAATGGAACGTCAGTCAGTTACCTGATAGTTTACAAAAAGAGCACTGTAATTAGCTCGAAACTCACGGCAAATAGCAAAAACGACACATAAAAATGCCATAACCAACCACTGTGGTTAAGCAGACGATGTTCTCAAATGGCTCGCGCTAGGCTATTATTAGCCGCAATTAAACTCTGCACTACCACTTTGGACTAAGAGAAAAACAAAGTTGGCGATACCTACTTTGTTCTAAACTAATGAATACAAACGACAATACCCCAAGCGAACAACGCGGATTCCACGAATTAGCTCTGAATATTTATACTCGTCAAGAGCACAATATTTCACGCAAGCAGATCAGCGACAACGCACTAAAAGTGCTATATCGCCTGAATGGTGCGGGTTTTGACGCATTTCTAGTCGGTGGTGGTGTGCGCGATATCTTATTAGGCTCTCAGCCAAAAGATTTTGATATTGCGACCAACGCAACGCCAGAGCAAATCAAACACCTCTTCAGAAACTGTCGCCTTATCGGCCGCCGTTTCCGCTTGGCACATATCATGTTTGGTCGCGACATCATTGAAGTGGCAACTTTCCGTGGTCACCACCAAGAACCATCGAAAAACGTGTCTGCACAATCTAAAGAAGGCATGCTACTGCGCGATAACGTGTACGGCAGTGTTGATGAAGATGCAGAACGCCGTGATTTCACAATCAACGCGATGTACTACAACATTGCAGACTACAGCATCCACGATTACGCGGGTGGTGTAGAAGATTTAGAAGATAAACTGATCCGCCTGATTGGTGATCCAGAAACACGTTACCGCGAAGACCCAGTACGTATGCTACGTGCAATGCGCTTCGCCGCTAAACTGGATTTCGATATTGAAGAAGACACAGCTGACCCAATTGAAGAGTTAGCTCACCTCCTAAGAGATATCCCTGCAGCGCGCCTTTACGAAGAGTCTCTGAAATTGCTGCAATCAGGTCACGGTTTAGAAACCTACCACCTGATGCGCGAGTACAATCTATTCCAACAGATGTTCCCAGCGGTAGCTGAGCACTTCACAGAAGATTACGACTCTCACACTGAGCAGATGCTTGATTTGGTTCTAGATTCAACCGACCTTCGCATCGAAGATGGTAAGCGAGTAAACCCAGCATTCATGTTCGCAGCGATGCTTTGGTACCCAATGAACAAGCTGGCAGACAAACTTGTCGCTGAACAGGGTATGGCACACTACGATGCGATCATGGAAGCGAGTAACATCATTCTAGATCAGCAAGTAAAGTCTATTGCTATTCCTCGTCGTCACACCGCAACCATTCGCGAAGTTTGGCAACTGCAACTTCGACTGCCTCGTCGCAACGGTAAACGCGCTGTTCGCCTTATGGAGCTCAACAAGTTCCGTGCAGGCTACGATTTCCTAGAAATGCGTGGTGAGATTGAAGGTGGCGAAACCAAAGAGTTAGCAAAATGGTGGGAGCGTTATCAGACTGCAGGTCGCAACATGCGTCAAGCAATGGCTAACGACGTTGCAGCACCATCAAAGTCAGGCCATCGTCGCCGTAAGACTTACCGAAACAAAAAGAGTAAGCAATCCGAATGATAACTGCTTACATTGCGGTCGGCAGCAACCTTGCCGACCCAGTTAGCCAAGCAAATTTGGCTATCGAAACGCTAAAAAGCCTACCGCGATCAACGTTTATTGCGACCTCTCAGCTATATAGTAGCACTCCAATGGGGCCGAAAAATCAACCGGACTACATCAATGCGGTAGTCGCTATCAAAACCGAATTAACGCCTATTGAACTGCTTGATTGCACTCAAAAAATCGAGTTAGAGCAAGGGCGTGTCCGTAAAGACGAACGCTGGGGACCAAGAACCTTGGATCTCGACATCGTGTTGTACGGCAATGAGGTGATCGATTCAGAGCGCTTAACCGTTCCTCATTACGGAATGAAAGAACGAGAGTTTGTACTCTACCCGCTTGCTGAAATCGCACCAAGTTTACAACTCCCTGATGGGACTGAGCTGACAAAACTACTGAAAACTGTAGATAAAAACGGGCTCAATGTTTGGCAGCAATAGCCAGGCGCATTAAGGAAAACCAATGAAAAAAGTAACCATTAACGACCTGATCAAGTGTAAACGTGAAGGCCGTAAATTCGCGACGTCAACAGCTTACGATGCGAGCTTTGCTCAACTATTCGAAAGCCAAGAGATGCCTGTTCTGCTTGTCGGTGATTCACTGGGTATGGTTCTACAAGGCCATAACGACACATTACCAGTAAGCGTTGAAGACATTGCTTACCACACTCGCTCAGTGCGTGCTGGTAGCCCAAACTGTCTTCTTATGGCTGACATGCCTTTCATGAGCTACGCAACACCAGAGCAAGCTTGTGAGAGCGCAGCTACCTTGATGCGTGCTGGCGCGAACATGGTAAAAATCGAAGGCGGAAGCTGGTTGGTTGATACTGTGAAGATGCTAACAGAACGTGCAGTGCCAGTATGTGCACACTTAGGCTTAACGCCTCAATCTGTGAACATCTTTGGTGGTTACAAGGTTCAAGGTCGCGACGACGATCAAGCAGATAAAATGGTTGCTGACGCACTAGCGCTACAAAACGCAGGTGCTCAAATCGTTCTACTTGAATGTGTACCCGCTTCATTGGCAAAACGAATTACAGAAGCTTGTCACGTGCCAGTAATCGGTATCGGCGCAGGTAATGTTACCGATGGTCAGATCTTGGTTATGCATGACATGTTCGGTATTTCTGCGAACTACATGCCGAAGTTCTCTAAGAATTTCCTAGCAGAAACAGGTGATATGCGTAAAGCAGTAGCTCTATACAAAGAAGAAGTAGAGAGCGCGCGCTTCCCTGATGAAGCTCATACAATCGCTTAGGAGTAAGTATGCAAACTTTTGCTGAGATAGCGGCTCTTCGTGAGCAGATTAAACAGTTTAAGCGTGATGGACGTACGGTTGCTTTTGTACCGACAATGGGAAACCTGCATGAAGGTCACCTGACTCTTGTAAAGAAAGCTCGTGAACTGGCAGACATTGTTGTGGTAAGTATCTTTGTAAACCCAATGCAGTTTGACCGTGCCGACGACCTAAACAACTACCCTCGAACGTTAGAAGCAGATTTAAGCAAACTGACAGGCGAAGGCGTTGAGCTAGTATTTACACCCACGCCAGATGTGATGTACCCAGAGGGATTAGACAAACAAACGTTTGTTGAGGTCCCAGGCATATCTCACATGCTTGAAGGTGCGTCTCGTCCAGGTCACTTCCGTGGCGTAGCGACGATTGTCACCAAGCTGTTTAACATTGTTCAGCCAGATTTTGCATGCTTCGGCAAAAAAGACTTCCAGCAGCTTGCTGTTATTCGCCAGATGACCACTGACTTAGCGTTAGACATTAAAGTTGTGGGCGTTGCGACTGTTCGTGAAATGGATGGCTTAGCAATGAGCTCTCGCAATAGCAACCTAACGATTGACGAGCGCCAACGAGCGCCAGTTCTAGCGCGTACTATGCGCTGGATCAGCAGTGCTATTCGTGGTGGTCGCGATGACTACGCATCAGTGATTGAAGATGCGACAGACCAACTTCGTGCAGCAGATCTACAGCCAGATGAAATCTTCATCTGTGATGCTAAGACTCTGCAAGCCATCACTTCAGAATCCACTCAAGCTGTAATTCTTATGTCGGCTTTCCTAGGTAAGACGCGTCTTATCGACAACCAAGTTCTCGACTTGGTAACGGAAACCAAAGAAGAAGTTAAAGAAGAAACTGCTGAGTAATCACGTTCTTCTCTAAACACAAAACAAAAGCACAAATGAAAGAGACAAAAAAGGTCGATGTAATATCGACCTTTTTCTTTGCCTGCGATTCAGTAAGTGTCGGAGCTAGCTGCGTAAGCCAATACCCTTAGTCACTAAGTAATGTGCAATGCCATACAGCACAACGATAAACACGCCTAGAACGCCAAACGACGTCACAATACCCACGTCAGACACACCCAAGAAGCCATATCTAAACGCATTCACCATGTACACGATAGGGTTCAACTTCGACACACCTTGCCAGAACTCAGGCAACAGGCTAATCGAGTAGAACACACCACCAAGATAAGTAAGCGGCGTCAGAATGAAGGTTGGGATAATTGAGATATCATCAAACGTACGTGCAAATACCGCGTTGATAAGACCACCTAACGCAAATACCACCGACGTAAGGAAAACGGTCGCAATAATCACGCCCCAGTGATCAACCTGAAGGTCAACGAAGAACAGAGAAACAAAGGTCACAATAGTACCGACCAATAGGCCGCGCACCACACCACCCATCACGAAACCAGCAATAATCACGTAGTTCGGCACCGGCGCAACCAACAGTTCTTCAATGTTCTTTTGGAATTTGGCACTAAAAAATGATGAAGCCACATTCGAGTACGAGTTAGTGATTACCGACATCATGATCAGGCCAGGAACAATGTATTCCATGTAGCTAAAGCCGTTCATTTCACCAATACGTGCACCGATAAGATTACCGAAGATAATGAAATAAAGCGTCATGGTAATCGCAGGTGGAACCAACGTTTGCACCCAGATACGAGTAAAGCGATTGATCTCTTTGGTCAACAAACTGCAGAAAGCTGTCCAATATAGGCTGTACATATTACTTACTCCCCTCACGGACAATACTCACAAATAATTCTTCTAGACGGTTTGCTTTATTACGCATAGAAAGGACTTTAACCTGTTGCTCGCTCAATTGAGCAAAGATGGTATTCAAACCTAGGTTCTTATCGATTTCGATTTCTAGCGAGCCATTGAGCATGACTTGGCTATTCACACCTTCAAGCTTAGGTTCTGTCGCGCCCTCTTCCAGATCCAGAATAAAGGTCTCAGCACTCAACTTGCCCAGCAGCGCTTTCATGGTTGTATTCTCAATCAACTCACCGCGATTGATGATGCCAATGTTGCGACACAGCATTTCTGCTTCTTCTAGATAGTGCGTGGTCAAGATAATGGTAATGCCCTGCTTCTCATTGATCTCTTTTAGGAATTCCCACATTGAACGACGCAGTTCAATATCGACACCCGCAGTTGGTTCATCAAGGATCAACAAATGAGGTTCATGCATCAATGCACGTGCAATCATCAAACGACGCTTCATACCACCAGACAAGTTACGCGCACGTTCACCACGTTTTTCCCACAAATCGAGTTGAGATAGGTACTTTTTCGCTCGCTCTTTCGCCAATGCTTTTGGCACGCCATAATAGCCCGCCTGTTGCAACACGATCTGTTCAACGGTTTCGAACGGGTTAAAGTTGAACTCTTGAGGCACAAGGCCTAGGTTCTGCTTCGCCAACTCCAGATCGGTATCAATGTCGTAACCGAACACTTTAACCTTGCCTGAAGTTTTATTTACCAGTGAAGAGATAACACCAATTGTGGTTGATTTACCCGCACCATTTGGACCAAGTAGTGCGTAAAAGTCGCCTTTTTCTACTTGTAAACTAACACCCTTAAGAGCCTCGAAGCCCCCAGCATAAGTTTTTCTTAATTGCTCAATTTCTAATGCATACATAGAGATAGACTGCCATTTGCTATAGATAAGATGTCGACGACCGAGCTTGAGGAGAGAGTAATGCTTAAAACGGCTAGCAGAAAACTAACCCAAACTTGTTTACTCGGCCATTTTGCAAACAAGTTTATCGTTGATTAACGATGAATACAAATATCGTGTGAGAGTTTCTTTCGAAAACAAATAAGAATATTGGCTAAGTGAAGACCAAATCAGCGTTCAATAAATATAAAAATGCCGCTAAGTTATTCACTTAGCGGCATTAATGATCAGTCATGAATTGAGCGTCTATAGCTCATTCATGTCACCTTATTACTGAATAATTAAACAGCCTCAAATTGATGTTCATCTCTGTCGACATAGCTTGTTGCGGCCGTCAGGGCTTCGTATCTGAATCGGTAAGTATTGGACTCAGGAACCAAGTCAATCACATGGAACTTCTCAAGCTGCTGACGCGTATTCTCGTTTGGACACAACAAATACACCTCACATTGCGCATCTAGAGCATCCTTAATGGCATTCTCCAGCGCTAGACCAACGGTTACATCAATCATCGGAACGTCCGTTAAATCTAGAATCATCGCTTCATAGTCAGAGATACTCGAGTGCTGGCGTGAAATCGCCTTAGAAACACTGAAGATCATTGGCCCAGAAAGATAGAAGAACAGAACTTTACCATTCGCGCTATCGAGCAGCTGACGTTCACTATCAGTGAGTGGAATATCGTCTTCATCATCGCCATCACTGATCGCCTTAACTTGTCTGGCTTGCTCTCGGCTCAATCTTTCAATAATCAGAATATTCGAGATAAAGACACCCAGCCCAACAGCAATAATCAGGTCAACGAATACGGTTAGCAACATTACGCCATACATAACGCCCATGCCCGCATAACTCACCTTGTGCGCACGCTGAATAAAGCTCCAATCGAGAATGTTGAAGCCCACATACATCGCGATACCTGCCAACACCGCCATAGGAATAGGTTCGGTTAAGCCACCCGCGACCAATACCACCAACGCCAGAACTAATGCACGAACAACACCTGATAGTGGAGAACGAGCACCTACTTGGATATTGGTGACCGTCCCCATAGTAGCGCCCGCGCCCGGCAAAGCGCCGAACAAGCCAGAAATCATATTCGCAATACCTTGGCCACGAAGTTCTTTGTCTGAGTCATGCTCTTTACGAGTCAGTGAATCTCCGATAACCGCGGTCAGAAGCGTATCAATACAGCCAAGAGTACCCAGTACTAAGGCATCAATAACCATGGTAGTAAACTGCTCAGCGTTGATCGTAGGGATAACGAGAGAAGGCAAACCGGCTGGAATTTCACCAATACGGCGAATAGAGTCAGTATCAAAAATAATGACTGACAAGAGCGTCACTGCAACCAAAGCGACCAGTTGAGCAGGCACATACTTACGGTACTTAGCTGGAAAACCGAAAAGAATACCGAGCGTCAATGCCCCTAAAAACAGTTCGCTCACTTTTAGGTTTGCTAGTGTATCTGGAAGCGCAGAGAGCGTGCCCATCACACCACCGGAAGGTGCAGCATGTCCTAATAAAGGGGACAACTGCAGAATAATTAGAATAACGCCGATGCCCGACATAAACCCGGAGATCACGCTATATGGCATCAAAGTAACGTATTTTCCGAGCTTTAATGTACCGAGTAATATCTGAAAAGCACCAGCCATCATTACCACGGTAAAGGTCATTGCCATTCCGGTTTCAGGATACTTGGCCACCATGCTGGTCATGACTGCCGTCATGATCACCGTCATCGGGCCGGTCGGCTCAGAAATCAGGCTGCTCGAGCCACCAAACAATGCCGCAAATAGGCCAACCATGATGGCGCCCCAAAGGCCAGCTTCCGCGCCCGCGCCAGAAGCAACACCAAATGCCAATGCTAAAGGCAACGAGATGATGGCTGTAGTGACACCGCCAAACATATCCCCTTTGAGATTGATATCCGTAAAACGACTTCCAAACAAAACACACCTTCCTGATGATGAAATGACAAACCTTATCACTTTAACAAATGTATCAAGTGTTCAGAAAGTGTTAATTCAATCACATTATTCATGTCTTATAACCGGATCATAGCTTCTACACTAAGTTAATGATTTTAACGACTAGTACACGTCAGATGAGTACTATTTGACACAGTTTTTACGAGATTGAATTTGTAACATTGTGTATAGTTGAGATTCTTAATTAAGGGATGTAAGACGCAAAATGCCAGAGATTAAACAGCTTTTTGAAAACAACTCTAAATGGTCAGAAGAAATTCGCTCAGAGCGACCAGAGTATTTTACAACGCTTGAAGAGGGTCAAAACCCTGGTTTCCTATGGATCGGCTGCTCTGATAGCCGTGTACCGGCCGAGCGTCTCACTGGTTTGTATTCTGGCGAACTGTTTGTTCATCGAAACGTTGCTAACCAAGTGGTTCATACCGACCTAAACTGCCTGTCTGTTGTGCAGTACGCGGTCGATGTACTCAAAGTTAAACACATTATTGTTTGTGGCCACTACGGTTGTGGCGGTGTTAACGCGGCGATTGATAACCCTAAACTTGGTCTAATCAATAACTGGTTACTTCACATCCGCGACAATTACCTAAAATACCGTAAGCAGATCGAAGGGCTTCCTCGTGAGCAATGGGGTGACAAACTGTGCGAGATTAACGTCGCAGAACAGGTTTATAACCTAGGTAACTCAACCATTATGCAAAACGCATGGGAGAGAGGCCAAGAGGTTGAAATCCACGGTGTGGTTTACGGCATTGGCGATGGCAAGTTACAAGACCTTGGCGTACGTTGCTCGAGTAACGATACCCTAGAGAACAGTCATTTAGAGGCATTGAATAAAATCTTAACGACACCTCTTCTTAGCCAGCAAGGCTAGACCATTCCGCTATAAATACAAAAAGCCCGCTTGATGCGGGCTTTTTAATGACTTCTATTCGACAAGCGTAATGATTACTCTTGAGGTACAACTTTACCGATGTACGGCAGGTGACGATATTTCTGTGCGTAGTCGATACCAACACCAACAACGAACTCGTCAGGAATTTCAAAACCAATCCACTTAGTATCCACCGTCACTTCACGACGAGAAGGCTTGTCTAGTAGCGTACAGATTTCGATAGATTTAGGTCCACGTAGGCTCAGAATCTCTTTCACTTTAGTCAGTGTGTTACCTGTATCGATAATGTCTTCAACAAGCAGAACGTCTTTGCCTTGGATATCATCATCCAAGTCTTTCAAAATACGAACATCACGTGAGCTTTCCATGCCGTTGCCGTAGCTAGACGCAGTCATGAAATCAACTTGGTGAGTTAAATCGATAGCACGAGCAAGATCCGCCATAAAGACAAAAGATCCACGTAATAAGCCAACTAAAACTAGATCTTCACTACCCTTGTAGTGTTCCGTGATCTGTTTGCCTAGTTCGTTCACTCGATCCTGAACTTCTTGCTCAGAGATCATGACTTCAACTGTATGCTTCATACTGCTCTCATTTTATTTGGTGATTGCGACAAGTGTAGACAGTTCTGCCATCGGCGCCGCTCAATTTGTGCGTAAGTCTAGCACTGCTCAAATACCCACACCACCTTATGGTTCAAATTTACTGTTAGATTATCAACGATAATACGCGTTGATGCCTTCTCCGATACTCGCTTCCTTTCACATCAATACTGATCACGCTTTATGTATCAAGTTTGATGTAACTGTCTATTAAATAAGCTCAAAGGATTGACCATTCGCATATGCACCATTACACTCATCTTGGCTTAAATAATAATAAAATCATTAATATAAGAAATTCGTTGGCAAGGAAAACAAAATGGACTCAATCTCTAAGAGACCTAGAACTAGGCTTTCACCCCTAAAAAGAAAACTTCAATTGATGGAAATCGCACTTGAAGTGTTCTCTCGCCGTGGCATTGGCCGTGGTGGACACGCAGACATTGCAGATATTGCTCAAGTGTCTGTAGCAACCGTATTTAACTACTTCCCAACCCGTGAAGATCTGGTTGATGAAGTACTGAATCACGTTGTACGCCAATTCTCTAACTTCCTTTCAGACAATATCGACTTAGATATTCACGCAAAACAAAACCTACATAATATTGCGACTGAAATGGTGACGTTAGTGGCTCAAGATAGCCATTGGTTGAACGTATGGTTCGAATGGAGCGCTTCGACTCGTGATGAAGTATGGCCTCTATTCGTAACCACAAACCGCACTAACCAAATGTTAGTACAAAACATGTTTAGCAAAGCGATTGAACGCGGCGAAGTTTGCGACGATCACGACCCTAAACATCTTGCGAACCTATTCCACGGCATCTGCTACTCGCTGTTCATTCAAGCGAAACGTGTGGAAACGCCAGAAGAGCTTTCAAGCTTAACCGATAGCTACCTAAACATGCTGTGCATCTATAAGTAGATTCGAGATAAATTGTTAAAGGGCTGGCCTAATGGGTCAGCCCTTTTTTTGTGGTGTGTAGTCGCTCTTCGCATCCCGAAGCGCAGCGTACTCGCATCTCGAAGTGAAATGTTTCTGCTCTTTTCTTTAGACATAAAAAAGCCGCTGACGAATCAGCGGCTTTTAAAAACATTAGCGAGTGGCTAAGAAAGAATTACTTCTTCTTTTTCACAGCTTTTTTGTTTGGAAGGTCAGTGATTGAACCTTCGAATACTTCCGCAGCTAGACCAACAGACTCGTGTAGAGTTGGGTGAGCGTGGATAGTAAGAGCGATATCTTCTGCGTCACAACCCATTTCGATTGCTAGGCCAATTTCACCAAGAAGTTCACCACCGTTAGTACCAACAACAGCACCACCGATTACGCGATGAGTCTCTTTATCGAAGATCATCTTAGTCATACCGTCTGCACAGTCAGAAGCAATTGCACGACCAGAAGCAGCCCAAGGGAAAGTAGCAACTTCGTAGTTTAGGCCTTCCGCTTTCGCTTCTTTCTCAGTCTTACCTACCCAAGCAACTTCTGGCTCAGTGTACGCAATTGATGGGATTACTTTAGGGTCGAAGTAGTGCTTCTTACCAGAGATAACTTCAGCAGCTACGTGACCTTCATGCACACCTTTGTGAGCAAGCATTGGTTGGCCAACAACGTCACCGATCGCGTGGATGTGAGGAACGTTAGTACGCATTTGCTTATCAACATTGATGAAACCGCGCTCATCAACTTCGATACCTGCTTTTTCAGCGTCGATAAGTGCACCGTTTGGAACACGACCGATAGCAACAAGAACAGCATCGTAACGCTCAGCGTCAGCTGGTGCTTTTTTGCCTTCCATTGAAACGTAGATACCGTCTTCTTTCGCTTCAACAGCTGTTACTTTAGTTTCAAGCATTAGCTTGAACTTGTTTTTAATACGCTTAGTGAAGACTTTAACGATGTCTTTATCCGCAGCAGGGATAACTTGGTCGAACATCTCAACTACGTCTACTTTAGAACCTAGAGAGTGGTAAACCGTACCCATTTCAAGACCGATGATACCACCGCCCATGATAAGCAGTTTCTCAGGAACTTCGTTTAGCTCAAGTGCATCCGTAGAATCCCAAATACGTGGGTCTTCATGTGGGATGAAAGGAAGCTTGATTGGGCGAGAACCCGCAGCAATGATTGCGTTGTCGAAGTTAACCGTTGTTGCTTCGCCTTCGCCTTCAACAAGAATGCTGTTAGGACCTGTGAACTTACCGAAACCGTTAACAACAGTAACGTTACGCATCTTAGCCATACCGCCAAGACCGCCAGTTAGTTGGTCTACTACTTTTTCTTTCCAGATACGGATCTTGCTGATGTCCGTTTGTGGCTCGCCGAATACAACGCCGTGCTCTGCCATCGCTTTAGCTTCTTCGATTACTTTAGAAACGTGAAGAAGTGCTTTTGATGGAATACAACCAACGTTTAGACATACACCACCAAGAGTGCTGTAACGTTCAACTAGTACTGTTTCTAGACCTAAATCCGCACAACGGAATGCCGCTGAGTAACCAGCAGGACCTGAACCAAGTACAACAACTTGGGCTTTAATTTCTTTGCTCATTGTGACCTCTTGTAGTCATTATCCCTAACAGGCTGAGTAGATGTTCTTAAATTATTGGGCTTTCAAACAGGAAACATTTTACAGAGATGTTAACAGTGTGAAAGTAGCTTTAAGTTAGCCTGTGAGCTAGACAACAATTCCCTTCCGCTTTATGAGAAATGCGGGAAACTGTTCTCTAAAAATAGTCTTTATATAAAGAATTAAGGTGACCCGAAAGCCACCTTAATAATTACTTTCTCAATTACAGTACTAGACGACGAATGTCAGATAGTGCGCTGTTTAGGAAAGTAATGAAGCGTGCACCTTCAGCACCATCGATCACACGGTGGTCGTATGATAGAGACAGTGGAAGCTGTAGACGTGGTTGGAACTCTTTACCGTTCCAAACTGGCTTAATTTCAGACTTAGATACACCTAGGATACCTACTTCTGGAGCATTTACGATTGGAGTAAATGCAGTACCGCCAATACCACCAAGGCTAGAGATTGTGAAACAACCGCCTTGCATGTCTGCCGCTGTTAGCTTACCAGAACGTGCTTTCTTAGAAACAGCCATTAGCTCTTCAGATAGCTCGTAAATGCCTTTCTTGTTCACGTCTTTGAATACAGGAACAACTAGACCGTTTGGTGTATCAACAGCGATACCCACGTTTACGTACTTCTTAAGAATGATGCTTTCGCCATCTTCAGAAAGAGAAGAGTTAAACGCTGGGAATGCTTCTAGCGCTTTAGCAACAGCTTTCATGATGAACACAAGTGGAGTGATCTTCATGCCAGTGTCTTTCTTCGCTTCGATTGCGTTCTGTTCTTTACGGAATGCTTCTAGCTCAGTAATGTCTGCGTTATCCCACTGTGTAACGTGAGGAATCATTACCCAGTTACGGTGTAGGTTTGCGCCAGAGATCTTCTTGATCTTAGAAAGTTTCTGAACTTCAGTTTCGCCGAACTTGCTGAAGTCAACTTTTGGCCATGGTAGTAGACCAAGAGCAGAACCGTCGCCGCCTTTGCCAGATGCTGCTGCACCAGACTCTAGACGCTTAAGTGCATCTTTAACGTAAGACTGAACGTCTTCTTTAAGGATACGGCTCTTACGACCAGTACCTTTAACCTTAGAAAGGTTAACGCCAAATTCACGAGCAAGACGACGAACAACTGGAGAAGCGTGCGCGTAGTCACCGTTCTCTTGGAAGTCGCCACCAGCTGGAGCCGCTGCAGGTACTTCAGCTTTAGGAGCAGGTGCCGCCGCTGGAGCTGCTGCTTGTGCAGGTGCTGCAACAGGAGCTGCGCCTTCAACCGGAGTGCCGGCCACAACGAAAGTCATGATTAGAGAGCCAGTTGACACTTTGTCGCCAGCTGCAATCTTGATCTCTTTTACTGTACCAGCGAATGGTGCAGGAACTTCCATTGAAGCTTTGTCGCCTTCAACAGTAATTAGAGATTGCTCTTCTTCTACTGTATCGCCAACCGCTACCATGATTTCAGTAACTTCTACTTCGTCGCCACCGATATCAGGAACGTTTACTTCTTTCTCAGCAGACGCTGCTGGAGCTGCTGCAACTGGCGCTGCCGCCGCAGGAGCCGGAGCTGCTGCAGGTGCTGAACCAGCTACTTCGAATACCATTACTAGAGAGCCAGTAGAAACTGAATCACCAGAAGCGATCTTAATTTCTTTAACGATACCAGCGAATGGTGCAGGAACTTCCATTGAAGCCTTGTCACCTTCAACAGTAAGAAGAGATTGCTCTTCTTCTACTGCGTCACCGATAGCAACCATGATTTCAGTTACTTCAACTTCATCACCGCCGATATCTGGTACGTGAACTTCTTTCAGTTCGTTCGCAACAGAAGGGGCTGCCGCTGCAGGAGCTGCAGCAACTGGTGCCGCCGCTTCAACTGCTGGCGCAGCCGGTGCTGCTGCAGCACCTTCCGCTTCGAAGATCATGATAAGAGAACCAGTAGAAACAGAATCGCCTTCTGCTACTTTGATTTCTTTAACGATACCCGCTTGAGACGCTGGAACTTCCATTGAAGCTTTGTCGCCTTCAACAGTAATCAGTGACTGCTCTTCTTCAACCTTGTCGCCAACGTTTACAAGAATCTCAGTTACTTCAACCTCGTCAGCACCGATGTCTGGTACATTAATTTCGATTGTCATTGTATTTACCTACCTTAATGCCAGTCTTATGCGTATTGCGGGTTAGTTTTTTCAGTGTCGATATCGAACTTAGCAATTGCTTCAACAACTACTGATTTCTCGATGTCACCACGTTTAGCCAGTTCAGTTAGAGCTGCAACCACGATGTAGCCAGCGTTAACTTCGAAGTGACGACGTAGGTTTGCACGGCTATCAGAGCGGCCGAAACCATCTGTACCAAGTACTTTATAAGACTCAGTTGGCATGTACGCACGTACTTGCTCAGCGTAGTTCTTCATGTAGTCAGTCACTGCGATTGCAGGTTCTTTACCAAGAACAGTCGTGATGTACGGTACTTTCTCTTCAGCTTCAGGGTGAAGCATGTTGTCACGCTCTACCGCTTGGCCGTCACGAGTTAGTTCGTTGAACGACGTTACTGAGAATACGTCAGATGCTACGCCGTACTCTTCGCTTAGAATTTCAGCTGCTTTACGCGCTTCGTTCATGATAGTACCAGAGCTCATTAGTTGAACTTTGCCCTTAGCACCAGCGTGAGATTCAAGCTTGTAGATACCCTTACGGATGCCTTCTTCAGCGCCTTCTGGCATTGCTGGCATTGCGTAGTTCTCGTTCATTACTGTTAGGTAGTAGTAAACGTTCTCTTGCTCAGGACCGTACATGCGACGGATACCGTCTTGCATGATTACTGCTAGCTCGTAAGCGAACGTTGGGTCGTAAGAGATACAGTTAGGGATCGTGTTCGCTTGAATGTGCGAGTGACCATCTTCGTGCTGTAGACCTTCACCGTTCAGTGTTGTACGACCAGCTGTAGCACCTAGTAGGAAGCCACGAGCTTGTTGGTCACCTGCTAGCCATGCCATGTCACCAATACGTTGGAAACCGAACATTGAGTAGTAGATGTAGAACGGGATCATTGGTAGGTCGTTCGTGCTGTATGAAGTTGCAGCTGCAACCCATGAAGCCATAGAACCTAGCTCGTTGATACCTTCTTGAAGTACTTGACCAGACGTTGCTTCTTTGTAGTAAGAAACGATGCCTTTATCTTCAGGTGTGTATTCTTGACCGTGTGGGTTGTAGATACCAACCTGACGGAATAGACCTTCCATACCGAATGTACGAGCTTCATCACAGATGATAGGAACGATGTTCTTACCAATGTTTTTGTCTTTCAGTAGGATGTTTAGCGTACGTACATAAGCCATAGTTGTAGAGATATCACGCTTCTGTTCACCTAGTAGAGGTGCGAATGCGTCTAGCTCAGGAACTTTGAATTCTTGAGTGAACTTAGGCAGACGTGCTGGCGTGTAACCTTGTAGGGCTTTACGACGAGCATGTAAGTATTCGTACTCAGCAGAACCTTCTTCCAAAGTCAGGTAAGGAAGCTCAGATACTTTCTCATCAGAAAGTAGATCTTGTAGACCTAGACGGTCACGTAGGTATTGTACGTGAGTCATGTCCATCTTCTTAACACCGTGAGCGATGTTCTTACCTTCTGCAGCTTCACCCATGCCGTAACCTTTAACTGTTTTAGCTAGGATTACTGTTGGTTTGCCACCTGTCTCTTTTGCATTGTTGAATGCAGCGAACAGCTTAGAAGAATCGTGACCACCACGCTTCAGTTCGAAGATTTGGTCGTCAGTCATGTCTGCAACTAGTGCAGCTGTTTCTGGGTACTTACCAAAGAAGTGCTCACGTACGTATGCGCCATCTTTAGATTTGAATGTCTGGTAGTCACCATCGATAGTTTCGTTCATTAGTTGAAGAAGCTTACCAGTAGTGTCTTTAGCTAGTAGAGAATCCCAGTTGCTACCCCAGATAACTTTAACAACGTTCCAACCTGCACCTTTAAATAGGCCTTCAAGTTCTTGGATGATGCTACCGTTACCCATTACAGGGCCATCTAGACGCTGTAGGTTACAGTTGATTAGGAAACATAGGTTATCTAGCTTCTCACGCGCAGCGAAAGAGATAGCACCACGTGATTCTGGCTCATCCATCTCACCGTCGCCTAGAAACGCGTATACGCGTTGCGCGGAAGTATCTTTAAGACCACGGCCTTCTAGGTACTTAAGGAAACGAGCTTGGTAGATCGCAGAGATCGGACCTAGACCCATAGATACTGTAGGGAACTGCCAGAACTCAGGCATCAGTTTAGGGTGCGGGTAAGAAGGGATACCTTTACCATCAACTTCTTGACGGAAGTTATCTAGCTGCTCTTCAGTTAGACGACCTTCAACGAATGCACGAGAGTAGATACCTGGAGAGATGTGACCTTGGTAGTAAACTAGATCGCCACCGTCAGTCTCGTTTGGAGCACGGAAGAAGTGGTTGAAACATACTTCGTAGAACGCTGCTGCTGACTGGTAAGAAGCCATGTGACCACCAAGGTCTAGGTCTTTCTTAGAAGCGCGCAATACGATCATGATTGCGTTCCAGCGAATAATCGAACGAATACGACGCTCAAGAGTTACGTCACCAGGGTAAGCTGGCTCTTGTGCTGCTGGAATTGTGTTGATGTAGTTTGTGTTGATGCCTGTAGCCATATCAACACCATCTAAACGCGCTTTATCTAGAACTTGTTCTAGTAAAAACTGTGCACGTTCTACACCTTCTTCACGTACTACTGACTCAAGAGCTTCTAACCAATCTTGAGTTTCCAGAGCATCAACGTCATGCTTCATGTCAGACATGGCGATCTATCCTTTTTGTTAGTTGGATTCTACTAAACACGTAAAAAGCCGAAGTATTACGGCTATTTACCCTGTTGAATTCGACGTAAAGAACGTTCGCGGCGCGATTCTTCTTTAGTCAAATCCAGCAATGTTTCTTCGATATAAGCTAAATGAGAGTGTGACATTTCACGCGCCTGTTCTGGCTGTCCTGAAACGATCGCATCTACAATGTTAGCTCGATGTATACTCACTTTCTCCACAACGTCTTTACGACGATGCAACAGCTTTAAATTCTCTAAGACGTTTTGTTCGAGTAACGGAGCCAAACTACGAACAATGTGTAATAACACCACATTGTGCGCGGCCTCTGTTAAAGCAATAAGAAAAGCCATCACCGCTGCAGATTCGGCTTCAATATCACCTTTATCTTGCGCGCCATGAATCTTTTCTTGGCATGCTTGAATACGAGCAAAGTCTTCATCAGTGCCACGCAATGCCGCGAAGTAAGCCGAAATCCCTTCCATCGCGTGACGCGATTCCAACAAGTCTAGTTGGGTTTCAGAATGGGAGGACAACAAATTAAGCAAAGGATCTGAAAAGCTTTTCCAGATATTTTCGCTAACAAACGTCCCCCCACCTTGACGGCGAGTAAGCAAGCGTTTTGCTTCTAAACGTTGTATCGCTTCTCGGATTGAAGGACGAGACACATCGAACTGTTTCGCCAGTTCGCGCTCAGGCGGCAGCTGCTGCCCAGGAGCCAGTGTTCCTTCCACTATCAACCTTTCTAACTCTTGTTCGATAACATCGGAGAGTTTTGGCTGACGAATCCTTTGATAAGCCATAGTTTGTTGTTCTTCTTTTTCTTCGCTGACAATTGGTAATACCAATTTTAAGTTGGGCAGAAATTAACATAATTAAAACGCCACTGTCCAGTGTAAAATTGACCTGCATCATAGAATGCAGGGTGAATTAACCGTGACTTAACAAATGAAATTTAAAACGGCAACCAAATTGGTCTTACCATTTACAGGGCTAATACTTTTGGGGAGGTTTCGTGCTAGAAAATTTCAGGATAAAAATGAATTGTTTCAGAAAGATTAGTGTCACTTGTTTAAAAATCAAACCAAACGCACATTTAGGATGGAAATCCTGTTCATAACCTTTAACAAATGGGCGTTTGATAAGCTCGTCACACTCTTGGTTTATTGCTGCTCTTCCATCCACCACTTTCTTTACATAGCAACAACAAAAATTCACAAGTGGTTATGCTAAACGTTGATTAAGCAAGGCTCTGTAATTGGCAGAGCCATGAAGAATATGAAGAATTAGAAGCGCAATTTGCCTTTAAATTTTGTCCAGTCGAAGACCAAACCTGGGTCTGTTTTGCGTAAAGGTGCTATGTATTGATGGCCAGTGATACGCTCGGTGGTGATTTGAGGGAAAGTCGATACGATCGTTTCTGTTAATTGGGCAAGCGCTTGATACTGCAGCTCGGTGTAAGCAACAAAGTCACTGCCTTCCAGTTCAATACCAATCGAGTAATCATTACACCGCTCTCTACCTGCAAAGCTCGACTGACCGGCATGCCAAGCACGATCAAGAAACGAAACAAACTGAACAACCTCACCATCACGACGAATTAAGCAGTGTGCTGATACGCCCATTTGGTGAATCACCTTAAAAAATGGGTGTTCTGACGGGTCTAGCTTACCTGTAAAAAACTGTTCGATGTAAGGCCCACCAAATTGCCCCGGAGGCAAGCTAATATTGTGAACCACCAGCAGAGAGATATCATCGACATTTGGTCTTGTATCAAAATATGGGGAAGGAACATGCCGAGCGTTGTCGTACCATCCATTGGAGCAGATCGTCATCTTGGTCTCACTTTCTTTTTTGCCAGCACATAGATTGTGACCTTGCCCATAGAGCAGTCGCGCTAGCCTCTTTAATTTGAAGTTAAGCAAGAGTATCATTCCATTCCCACTCCCTTTCAAGATTAGATTTGCGATGAAAAACACACATAACAGCCACCAACGCCTTGACTACTTAAAACAGCAACTGCCTCTAGAAATCACTCGTGCAGTCGCTGAGACCATCAAAGAAGATCTAGGTGGAACGTTAGATCCAGCGGCTGATATTACGGCAAGTCTAATCCCTGCAGACGCAGTCAACAGTGCCACCATCATTACCCGTGAGCACGGCGTGTTCTGTGGTAAAGCTTGGGCTGATGAAGTGTTTAAGCAACTGGGCGGTGAAGTGACTATCGAGTGGAACGTCGAAGATGGCGACAAGGTTGAACCAAACCAAACGCTTTGCACACTAACAGGCCCAGCACGCGCGTTATTAACGGGTGAGCGTAACGCAATGAACTTTATTCAAACACTGTCTGGTTGTGCGACGGCAACAGCTATCTACGCAGACAAAATCAAACACACAGAGTGCCGTCTGTTAGATACTCGTAAAACCATCCCAGGTCTACGTAGTGCACTAAAATACGCAGTCGCTTGTGGCGGCGGTTTCAACCACCGTATCGGTGTTTTCGACGCTTACCTAATCAAAGAAAACCACATCATCGCTTGTGGTGGCATTGAGAAAGCTATCTCTACAGCAAAAGAGCTAAACCCTGGTAAACCTGTGGAAGTAGAAACGGAAAGCCTAGCAGAACTAGAGCAAGCGATCAGCGCTGGCGCAGACATCATCATGCTAGACAACTTCACCACAGATATGATGCGTGAAGCAGTTAAAATCAACGCTGGACGTGCAGCACTAGAAAACTCTGGTAACGTGACGCTAGATACCATCGCTGAGTTCGCTGAAACGGGTGTTGATTACATCTCGGTAGGCGCATTGACCAAGCACCTAAAAGCAATGGATCTATCAATGAGATTCAAATCGTAATTGACTGAATAGTAAATAGTTTCTATAAAGGTACTGTTAATGACAGTGCCTTTTTATTGCCTTAATTATCAGTATTTCAGGCAGTTATTTAAGTTGATCGCATAAATTTGCGCGCTATATGAAACACCACACTAATAAATACAAAACCACTCGCGACCACACCTGAACACCATTCCACTTCTACATTTCGACTTCTATTCTTTTCATCAACCAGTGCTTGCGCTGAAACAAACTAAAGAATGGTATTAGATAATGAATAACAACAAAAGAAAAAATCAGAAAGGCTTTACGCTGATTGAATTGATGATAGTGGTGGCGATTATTGGCATTTTGTCAGCTTTCGCTGTTCCGGCTTACCAAAACTATACAAACAAGACGCACGCAACTGAAATGCTCAATGCATCTTCTGCGATAAAAACAGGGGTAAGTGTATGTCTATTGAGCGGCAATGCTACTTGTTCTTCGAGTAACAACGGAGTTCCTTCAACCCAAACTTTTGATAAAGCTTCAGACGATAAATTTTCCATAACTTCGACCGTAATTGTTACTACACCAGCAAATAGTGCCTCATCGGCCGTCATCACAGGAAAAGTAACAGCAACGGTTGATGGTACTAAGGGTAAAGCTGGGCTCAAAAAATCAGGAACTCTTGCTTTAGAACCTACATTAACCACCCATGGGGTTACATGGGAGATTACTTGCGACTTAGGTTCTGCTGACTACTGTCCAAATACATAATGTTCACCAACCTCCCCACGGTTCTACGTCAGGCTAACTTGCTTAGCCCGACTCAAGAACAAGCCGTGGCGGAACATGTACAAACTTCGGGTGTTGCTACACCTGAAGCTTTACTCGTTCTTGATTTCTTCACTAGCGAGAGTCTCGCACATAATATTCAAGCCATCTTCGGTTTGCCGTTAATACAGCTTGCCAATGTTGACTATGAAGTCTTGTGCGACCAATTAGGGCTTCGCGAGCTGATCACCAAGTATCACGCTATTCCAATTTCAGTTTCTAGTTCAACTCTCACACTTGCCTCGGCCGATCCAACTGACTTACAAGCTGAAGATGATTTCCGCTTTGCGACCGGATTACAGATAGAATTGGTTGTCGCTAACTACTCAGAACTAGAAGGTGCAATACGAAAACTGTATGGACGCTCTATTTCTGGGCAAGACTCCAAGCGCAAAGAGATCACCCAAGACGAACTCGCCAACCTGGTTGAAGTCTCTGATGATGAGATGACTTCAATTGAAGACCTCAGCAAAGACGACTCCCCTGTTAGCCGTTTTATCAATCAAATATTAGTTGATGCGGTGCGTAAAGGCGCATCAGATATCCACTTCGAACCTTATGAAGAGCACTACCGAGTACGCCTGCGTTGTGATGGCATCCTTGTTGAGATCCAACAACCCGCTTCCCATTTAAGTCGCCGTTTATCTGCTCGTCTTAAAATACTCGCCAAGCTTGATATTGCCGAACGTCGCTTACCTCAAGATGGACGCATAAAACTGCGCCTGAATGACGACCTAGCAATTGATATGCGTGTATCTACACTACCAACTTTATGGGGAGAAAAAATAGTACTGCGACTGCTTGATAGCAGTGCGGCCAATCTCGATATCGACAAGCTCGGTTATAGCGAAGACCAAAAAGCACTCTATCTCAACGCGCTAAAACGCCCACAAGGGATGATCTTAATGACAGGGCCTACTGGCAGCGGAAAAACCGTCTCCCTTTATACAGGCCTTAGAGTGCTCAACACTACGGAACGCAACATCTCAACAGCTGAAGACCCGGTGGAAATTAACCTATGTGGTATCAATCAGGTACAAGTAACACCTAAGATCGGCTTTGGATTTGCTGAGGCGCTGCGATCATTTTTAAGACAAGATCCCGATGTGGTGATGGTTGGAGAGATCCGCGACTTAGAAACCGCAGAGATAGCGATCAAAGCATCGCAAACTGGTCACTTAGTGCTTTCGACACTACACACTAACTCTGCAGCGGAAACCGTCACTCGACTCGCTCATATGGGGATAGAACCCTTTAACCTAGCTTCATCACTGAGTTTGATTATCGCTCAACGACTAGCAAGACGATTGTGCAACCATTGCAAAGAAGTTGACGACTCACCGGACATATTCCTGCGTCACTCGATTCCTAACAGCCGAACCATCTACAACGCTAATCCCCAAGGGTGTAATGAATGTAATCAGGGATACTCAGGCCGAGTGGGTATCTATGAAGTGATGCCTTTTACCGACAAGCTCAAGACCAGCCTTATCAGTCAACCCAATGCGCTAGCGATTGAAGATCTCGCGCGTCGAGAAGGCATGAGAACTCTGCAAGAGTCAGGGCTAGATAAATTGCTTGAAGGCACCACCAGCTATCAAGAACTGCAACGTGTTCTGTACCTATAACCGAATGGAGCACCAATGAGTAGCAAGTCCAAACAATCACAATTAAAAAGCTATCACTGGAAAGGCATTAATAGCTCAGGCAAGAAAGTGTCTGGGCAGACCTTAGCGCTCACCGAATTGGAAGTACGAGAAAAGCTCAAAGAGCAGTACATTCAGATTAAGAAAATCAAAAAGAAAAGCATCTCAGCCGTCACTCGTTTAACCCATAGAGTCAAAGCCAAGGACATCACTATTTTAACTCGGCAGCTCGCTACCATGCTGGCTACTGGCGTGCCTATCGTGCAAGCCATCAAGTTGGTCTCAGACAATCACCGCAAAGCAGAAATGAAATCGATTTTATCGCACATATGCAAAGGTGTAGAAGCCGGCACGCCAATCTCAAAAGCGATGCGAACTGCAAGTCGTCACTTTGATGACCTCTATACTGATTTGGTCGCGACAGGCGAACTCTCCGGCAACCTCGCACAAGTGTTCGAACGCTTAGCGACCTATCGAGAAAAAAGCGAGCAGTTAAAGTCTAAAGTCGTCAAAGCACTGATTTATCCTGCCATGGTGGTCACGGTAGCACTGACCGTTTCTTATTTAATGCTGACCATGGTGATTCCGGAATTTGAGTCGATGTTTTCAGGCTTTGGCGCCGACCTACCTTGGTTCACTCAACAAGTACTCTACCTTTCCCATTGGATGCAGGCTTACAGTTTTTATACGGCTGTAGGCATCGGACTTGTTGTCCTGATTATTTACCAACTGTGTCAGCGTTCCCACTCGATCAGACTGTCTGTCAGTCGGCTAGGACTACGTTTTCCTGTTCTCGGTGGCATATTAGCCAAAGCCTCTATTGCCAAATTTAGCCGAACCTTATCAACAAGCTTTAGCTCTGGTATTCCGATTTTAATGAGCCTCAAAACCACAGCCAAAACCGCAGGCAACCTGCATTATGAATCGGCAATCATTGAAGTTCACCGAGAAACAGCTGCTGGCATGCCGATGTATATCGCAATGCGTAATACCAACGCCTTCCCCGAAATAGTGTTGCAGATGGTGATGATTGGTGAAGAGTCTGGCAATCTTGATGATATGCTCAACAAAGTCGCCTCGATTTACGAGTTTGAAGTAGACAACACTGTCGACAATTTAGGCAAGATTCTAGAGCCACTGATCATCGTGTTTTTAGGCACCGTGGTTGGTGGGCTTGTGGTTGCGATGTACTTACCGATCTTTAATCTTATGAGTGTGTTAGGATAGTTAAAGCAACTAAACACCCATGAGCAGCAATCTCTGCTCACTTTGATTAAGTGGTAAAGGACACTATGGAAGTATTTCACTACTATCCTTGGCTATTCCCCGTATTAGCTTTCATTTTTAGCCTTCTTATCGGCAGCTTCCTCAACGTAGTCATACACCGTTTACCGATTATGATGGAACGCGAATGGCAACAAGAGTGCTCGGAATATTTCTCTCAATATAAAATTCCAGCACCAGAGGGAAAGTTTAATCTCAGCATTCCTCGTTCAACCTGCCCGAAATGCAAAACCCAATTAAGAATCGTCGACAATATTCCAGTGTTAAGCTGGTTGTTCTTAAAAGGTAAGTGTCACAGCTGTGCCAATCCAATCAGCGCTCGCTACCCTTTGGTCGAACTGCTTACCGCAATACTTTGTACAATGGTTGCTAGCCACTTTAGTTTCAGTTACTACGCTATTGCTTTGATTTTTTTCACGTTTGCATTGATTACCGCAACCTTTATCGATCTCGATACTATGCTGTTGCCTGATCACATTACCTTACCTTTAGTTTGGTCCGGTATCGCGTTAGCTCTGTTTAATATCAGCCCAGTATCGCTTCAAGATTCCGTGGTTGGTGCAATGGCAGGTTACCTAGCACTTTGGTCGGTTTATTGGCTGTTCAAGCTGTTAACAGGCAAAGAAGGCATGGGTTACGGTGATTTCAAGTTATTAGCTGCGCTTGGCGCTTGGCTTGGTTGGCAACACCTCCCAATGATCATTCTTCTATCCTCACTTGTCGGCTTAGTTTTCGGATTGATTCAACTTCGCTTGAAACAACAAGGCATAGATAAAGCCTTTCCATTTGGACCTTACCTTGCGATTGCGGGTTGGGTGAGTTTGATGTGGGGCAACGACATCATGGGCTGGTATTTCACTTCTGTACTAGGAATTTAACCATGGCAATCATTATCGGATTAAGTGGTGGTATCGCCAGTGGCAAAACCACCGTCGCTAACCTGTTCAATGAACACTTTAATATTGATATTGTTGATGCTGATATCGTGGCACGTGAAGTAGTCGCTTTGGGCAGTGACGGCTTAAAGCAGATTACAGACCACTTTGGTGAGTCTATCTTGCTTGACGATGGAAAACTCAACCGAAGTAGGCTGCGTGAGCTGATCTTCTCTGATCCTAAAGAGAAGCAGTGGCTCAATGATCTTCTTCATCCCATGATCCGTGACAAAATTGACAGTGACCTGTCTAAAATCACATCCCCGTATGGTTTATTAGTCGCACCGCTATTGGTTGAAAACCAAATGCAAGGCATGACCGATCGCGTATTAATCGTTGATGTGCCAGCAGAAGTGCAAATAGAACGAACGATGAGTCGTGATAATGTTTCTAGGGAACAAGTTGCATCAATTTTAAAATCACAGGCTTCAAGAGAACAACGCTTAGCAGTTGCAGATGACGTGATTAAAAACCATACTAAAAACCAAGAACTTTTGCCTCAAATCACAGATTTACATCAAAAGTATCTGGCAATCAGTGCTGTAGATGGGTCAGAATAGAACAATGTTGAATGAAGGTTTGCTCGATGATCACCCATAAATTTGAACATCCTCTAAATGAGAAAACACGCATCTACTTAAGAGTCGAATCACTCTTGAGGCAGCTACACTTGTCTTCTACATTTTCCGATGCTCAACAGTATCAACTCTTTTTCCGTTCCATCTTTGATCTGATTGAAATCTTCGAACAGATCCAACTCAAGAGCGAACTCGCAAAAGATATTGAGAAACAACGTGTAACCTACAAAAGCTGGTTAGATGTTGAAGGTGTCGATCAAGAGATGCTGACATCATTGCTTACTGACATTGGTAACATCTATCGTGATCTGATGCAGGCAGAGCGTTTCGGGCAATCACTTAAGGAAGACCGCTTCCTAAGTGCGATTCGCCAACGCTTTAATCTTCCAGGTGGCTCATGCTGCTTTGATTTACCCGCACTGCATTATTGGCTGCACCTTCCGCTCGATAAGAGAATGAGAGATGCTAAAGCTTGGATGGATAGCCTACAGCCTCTGTATGAAGCGCTAACACTATGGTTGAAGCTCACCAGGGAAACAGGGCACTTTAAAGAGCAAATCGCTCGTGCTGGCTTCTTTCAGAGCGATGCCGATGAAGCGAATATCCTTCGTCTTTCGATTCCAATGCAATACGGTGCCTACCCGATGATCTCAGGTCACAAAAACCGCTTTGCTGTTAAGTTCATGAGCTTTGAGACGGGGCAAGCTTGTACTCAAGATATCGAGTTTGAATTGGCGATCTGCACCTAATTAGTTTCCTTTTATAGTTTGGCTTGAGTCCTCACTCGAGCCTAAACTCACTATTATTATCCCTCAAATTAAGAATCACTATGTCGAAGAAAATCACCATCGTTAAATGCCCTCAATGTAATACTGACGTTGAATGGGGTGAACAAAGCCCACACCGCCCGTTTTGCAGCAAGCAATGTCAGATGATTGATTTCGGTGAATGGGCAGACGAAGAAAACAGCATCGCTGGCGCACCAGACATGTCTGATAGCGATGGTTGGTCGGAAGATCAGTACTAAGATTCGAGATTCGAGATTCGAGATTCGAGATTCGAGATTCGGAAAAATGATTAAAGGGTTGGCGTTTGCGTCAATCCTTTTTTATTGCCGATAGTTTGGTGTTTGCCAAAAGAGATTCCCTACTCCTTCGTCAGTCTAGGAAATGACGGTTGCATTTAAGCCTACTTTCCAGTCGTCATCCCCAAGAGTGAGGAACGAAAGAGTTGGGGATCTCTTACTTTCAAAGCTCTAACTAGCAGGCACAAAAAAGCGGAGCCAAATGGCTCCGCTTTTATCGATAGAATGCAAAAAGAATTACTTCTTAGTAAGCTTCTCTTTAATACGAGCTGACTTACCAGAACGCTCACGTAGGTAGTACAACTTGGCACGACGTACTGCACCACGGCGTTTAACTTCGATGCTATCAACCATTGGAGAGTGAGTTTGGAACGCACGCTCTACGCCTTCACCGTTCGAGATCTTACGAACTGTGAATGCAGAGTGTAGACCACGGTTACGAATAGCGATTACAACGCCTTCGAAAGCCTGTAGACGCTCACGGTCACCTTCTTTTACCTTAACCTGAACTACAACAGTGTCACCTGGTGCGAATTTAGGAAGGTCTGATTTTAGTTGCTCTTCTTCAAGAGCCTTGATGATGTTGCTCATTTGTATAAATTCCTAGAATAAACTGATACTAAATTTAATAGGTTACTGCTTGCTTTTCGTTAAGAGCGTTGCTCTTTAATGAATTCAGCCAGTAATTGTTCCTGTTCGTCAGTCAGAGCTAGGTTTTCCAGGAGTTCTGGTCTTCTTAGCCAAGTTCGGCCCAACGATTGTTTTAATCGCCAGCGACGAATGTCCTTATGGTTTCCAGACTTGAGTACCGATGGCACATCTTTATCGTCTAGCACCTCAGGGCGCGTATAATGGGGACAATCTAGCAAACCATTTGCAAAAGAATCTTCTTCTGCTGAAGCGAAATCTCCAAGTACACCCGGAACAAACCGAGATACTGAATCAATCAGCGTCATGGCTGGCAGTTCGCCACCCGTCATCACAAAATCTCCAATCGACCATTCTTCGTCAACTTCAGATTGAATGATGCGCTCATCTACCCCTTCGTAGCGACCACAAATAAGAAGTAAATTCTCGTTTGTTGCCAGCTCTTCAACACCTTTCTGGTCGAGTTTACGACCTTGAGGTGAAAGATAGATCACTTTCGTCTTTCCCGGTGCTGCTTGCTTGGCTGTTTTGATAGCGTCGCGCAAAGGCTGAACCATCATTAACATGCCAGGACCACCACCGTAAGGTCTGTCATCAACAGTGCGATGTTTATCATGAGTGAAATCACGAGGATTCCATGTCTCAATAGATAAAAGACCTTTTTTAACCGCTTGACCTGTTACTCCAAAATCAGTAACAGAACGGAACATTTCAGGAAAAAGGCTAATAATGCCAACCCACATGTGTTCTCTCGCTCTGTAATTTGGAGTTAGAATCCAGGATCCCAGTCAACTTCGATCCGGCGAGCTTCGCGATCAACTTTCTTGATCACTTGCTCTTCAAGGTACGGTACTAACCGTTCCTTTTGGCCAAAAGCATCTTTAAGATTTGCTTTGATTACTAGAACATCGTTCGAGCCAGTTTCTAATAGGTCAGTGACCTCACCAAGGTCGTAACCTTTAGTGGTAAAAACTTGCATACCGAACAATTCGCGCCAGTAGAATTCATCTTCTGACAATTCAGGTAACGAAGCAGGGTCAATAGCAATTTCAAAGTTAGTCATCAGTTGCGCGTCTTCACGAACATCTAATCCCGCTAGCTTACATACATAACCTTGGCCATGACGTTTCCAGCTCTCAACTTTGTACTCAACCCACTTACCCTTTAGGTTTAAATACCAAGGGCTGTAATCAAATATGCTTTCAGCATTGTCTGTGTAGGAGAACACTTTAAGCCAGCCACGAATACCATAGGTAGACCCAAGTTTACCCATGACAATTCTATTGTTTTGCTCGCTCATAGTTTCTTTACCCTTCATCGACATAAGCTATTTCTCTTTAAAAAAGAATTAAGCCGCTTTTTGAGCGTCTTTAACTAGCTTAGCTACACGATCAGATAGAGATGCGCCTTGACCAACCCAGTGGTTAACACGATCTAGGTCTAGACGTAGACCTTCTTCTTGACCTTGAGCAGTAGGGTTAAAGAAACCTACTTTCTCGATGAAACGGCCAGTTGCAGCGTTACGGCTATCCGCAACTACGATTTGATAAAATGGGCGCTTCTTTGCACCGTGACGTGCCAAACGAATGGTTACCATGTCGTCCTCTTTGCTTTCTTAATAAAATAATTAACCCCAAGTATAAGTAAATAGCTTGGGGTCTCGTGCCAAATTAAAGCCCCGGAATTTTACTCTTATTCCGGTGCAATGCAAGGGCTTTAGCTATTTTTTCACCAACATAGCTGCCGTACACTTTCTGTGACACGGCTAACACTATGAAAAGTAACGTAGCTAAAGCTTACATTTGTAGATTATCGACCAAACGGGTTAAAGCCACCACCCATTCCGCCCATACCTCCACCGCCGCCCATCATGCCTTGCATGTTGCGCATCATGCCTTTCATGCCACCTTTCTGCATCTTCTTCATCATCTTCTGCATTTGGGTGAACTGCTTAAGCATACGGTTTACATCTTGTACCTGTGTACCAGAACCAGCGGCAATACGCTTTTTGCGTGAACCTTTGATTAAATCAGGGCGTTGACGCTCTTTCATAGTCATAGAGTTGATGATCGCTTCCATCTGCTTGAACATCTTGTCATCAACTTTATCTTTAACGTTATCTGGTAGCTGAGACATGCCTGGAAGCTTATCCATCATGCCCATCATGCCGCCCATGTTTTGCATCTGACCTAGCTGTTCACGGAAGTCTTCAAGGTCAAAGCCTTTCTTCTCTTTGAACTTCTTAGCCAGTTTCTCAGCTTTCTCGGTATCAACGTTCTTCTGTAGGTCTTCAATAAGAGACAGTACGTCGCCCATACCTAAGATACGAGAAGCAACACGATCTGGGTGGAACGGTTCTAGTGCGTCAGTCTTTTCACCAACACCTAAGAATTTAATCGGTTTGCCTGTGATATGACGAACAGACAGAGCAGCACCACCACGCGCATCACCATCAACTTTCGTCAAGATAACACCGGTTAGTGGTAGCGCATCACCAAAAGCTTTTGCCGTGTTCGCAGCATCTTGACCTGTCATTGCATCAACAACGAACAGTGTCTCTACTGGATTAATTGCAGTATGAAGCTCTTTGATCTCGCCCATCATCTCTTCATCGATAGCCAAACGACCGGCAGTATCGACAAGTAGCACGTCGTAGAATTTCTTCTTCGCGTGATCGATTGCAGCGTTTGCAATATCAAGAGGCTTTTGATCAGCTGAAGATGGGAAGAAGTCTACGCCAACATCGCTTGCTAACGTTTCAAGCTGTTTGATCGCCGCTGGACGGTAAACGTCGGCAGACACAACCAAGACTTTCTTCTTGTCACGCTCAGTTAGAAGCTTAGATAGCTTACCTACCGATGTAGTTTTACCCGCACCTTGTAGACCCGCCATTAAGATAACTGCTGGCGGCTGCGCTGCTAGGTTAAGAGCCTCGTTAGACTCACCCATCACCGCTTCAAGTTCAGCTTGAACGATCTTAATAAATTCTTGACCAGGCGTTAGAGATTTAGAAACCTCAACACCTACAGCGCCTTCTTTTACGCGCTTAACAAAATCGCGGACAACTGGCAGTGCAACGTCGGCTTCAAGTAGCGCCATACGTACTTCACGCAGCGTCTCTTTAATATTGTCTTCGGTCAGACGACCTTTACCGCTGATGTTCTTCAGCGTTTTGGATAGACGATCCGTTAAATTATCAAACATAGTTTTCTCTTCGCTCAAAACTGCGACTATTACTGTGAGTATACATTAGCGCGGATTAGAGTCATACCCGTTGTAGAGCCTTAATCATCCGTCCTTGTGATGTGAGACATTATTCACTTGGAATTGAATGAGGTTCGCCATAGCCCCAAAGAGCGATGCGAGGTATAATTCACCAATTAGTAATCATTTAAATGGATACCATGGACAGTCTTATTGCGATCGCAGCAGCCTTTCTTTATACAATGGCTATTTCCACGATCATTCCAGGTCTCGTGCACCAAACAGGAATCCGTGTAAAAACGGTGTTTATCAGCGCATTACTTGCTCTAGCTTTCCATGCTTGGTTGCTTGGCGATTTGATTTTTAATGCTAGTGGCCAAAACCTCAGTATCTTGAACGTTGCTTCATTAATCAGCTTAATCATATCTGTGGTTATGAGCGGCGCTATGCTCAAAACTCGTTTGTGGTTTATCTTGCCCGTCGTTTATAGCTTCGCTGCACTAAACTTGATGGCTGCTACTTTTCTTCCAAGCACCTTCATCAAGCATCTAGAGAATGACCCTAAACTGCTCGTTCATATATCTTTGGCTCTATTCTCATACGCGACACTCACTATCGGTGCACTGTACGCTCTGCAGCTCGCGTGGCTAGATCACAAACTTAAAAAGAAAAAAGCGTTGGTGATCAACCCTAACCTACCTCCTTTAATGATGGTAGAAAGACAGCTTTTCAAGATCATTCTGATTGGTAATGGCTTATTAACGGGTACTTTGTTGACAGGTCTCATTTTCGTACAAGATATGTTTGCTCAAGGTAAAGCACACAAGGCTGTGTTGTCTTTTATCGCTTGGGTTATCTACTCCATCCTTCTATGGGGTCATTATCAGAAAGGTTGGCGTGGACAGAAAGTCACTTGGTTCGCCCTAGCCGGCGCCAGCATGCTCACATTAGCCTACTTCGGTAGCCGCTTCGTTCAGGAAATCATCCTGAACTAGTCTGTAAAATAAAGGCAAGGTCTCACATACCTTGCCTTTAAAATATTGAGTGCAATACATTCAATTGACATCTCGACCATGTTCGGTCATAAATTAATCAAGATACACAAATAGGAAAAGAATAGTTTTGGACGACATATCAACGGGTATCTTATTTGCGCTACTCGCGTGTCTCATTGTAATTTCCGGTTATTTCTCTGGTTCCGAAACGGGCATGATGTCCCTGAACCGCTACCGTTTAAAGCACTTGGCCAATACGGGTCATAAAGGTGCCAAACGCGTAGAAAAACTTCTGAATCGCCCAGACAGATTGATTGGCCTCATTCTCATCGGCAACAATCTCGTCAACATTCTTGCATCTGCGATCGCTACTATTCTTGGTATGCGCATCTACGGGGATATCGGTGTAGCTATCGCTACCGGTACCCTGACTCTAGTGATCCTCGTATTCGCCGAGGTAACACCAAAAACCATCGCTTCTCTATTTCCTGAACGTGTCTCTTACGCGAGTAGCATCCTTTTGATGATACTGATGAAGGTGCTGTCACCATTGGTAATCTTGGTCAACTTCATTACCAACGGCTTCATTCGTATCTTAGGTGTTAAAGCCAGTCACGATGCGACCGACCACTTGAGCTCAGAAGAGCTTAGAACCGTGGTAAATGAAGCAGGTAGCTTAATCCCTCAGCGTCACCAAGATATGTTGGTGTCTATTCTGGATTTGGAACATGTCACCGTGAACGACATCATGGTGCCGCGTAATGAGATTACTGGTATCGACATCAATGACGACTGGAAATCTATCGTTCGTCAACTGACTCACTCGCCCCATGGCCGCGTGGTGCTGTATCGTGACCAAATAGATGAAGTAGTTGGTATGCTTAGGCTACGTGAAGCTTACCGATTGATGCTTGAAAAGAACGAATTCAATAAAGAGACCCTGTTGCGTGCAGCGGATGAGATCTACTTCATTCCTGAAGCAACACCACTCAATATTCAACTGCTTAAGTTTCAGCGCAATAAACAGCGTATCGGTTTGATTGTTGATGAGTATGGCGATATCAATGGTTTGGTTACCCTTGAAGATATTCTAGAAGAGATCGTAGGTGAGTTTACCACCTCAATTGCGCCAAGCTTATCTGAAGAAATTACTCCGCAAAGCGATGGCAGCTTCTTGATTGAAGGCAGCGCCAATATCCGAGACATCAACAAAGGCTTACAGTGGGCACTGCCTACCGATGGCCCAAGAACGCTGAATGGTTTGATACTAGAACATCTTGAAGATATTCCAGAGAGTCACCTCAGTGTTCAGGTTGCCAGTCATCCAATGGAAATTGTTGAGCTCGAAGAGAACCGAATCAAACTGGTACGTGTGTTCCCGCAGATCGTAAATGGATAAAATTGGCTTATTAGAATAGCTAAGTAATCACAAGCTCACATGCGACAACAGCCTAGCCCTAAAATACGTTGACAAAAAAGGCCCGGTTCATTGAACCGGGCCTTTTAATATCTAACTCACCGCTAACAATGATTAGTCGATTTTAAGCTCTTGCAGCATAGACTCTGGCAGTGCCAGTTCATCATTCTTGTTTACAGAGATACCAGCAGCGATGATCGCATTAGCGATCTCTTTCGCTTCATCCAAAGAGTGCATTGCTGCGGTACCACATTGGTATTCGTTCAGCTCAGGGATCTTATTCTGGCTCTCAACTTTCAGTACGTCTTTCATCGCGGCCAACCAACCGTCAGCCACTTGTTGCTCTGTCGGTGTACCAATCAGGCTCATATAGAAACCAGTGCGGCAGCCCATAGGTGAAATATCGATGATCTCTACATCTGAACCGTTCAATTGATTACGCATGAAGCCAGCGTATAGGTGCTCTAGAGTATGGATACCTTTCTCAGATAAGATGTCTTTGTTTGGCGCAGTAAAACGCAGGTCAAACACAGTGATGGTATCCCCTTTTGGGGTTTGCATTGTTTTAGCAACACGAACTGCAGGTGCGTTCATGCGTGTGTGATCAACAGTGAAACTATCTAATAAAGGCATTGCTCTTCTCCGTGACGGCTGGCTTTAGAAAAACCAGCTTCGATTGTCTTCTAGTTCTTTGCGGCACTGTTTCAGCTGCCATCCATAATCTTTTGCTTGTTGTTCGACTTTACGCGCTACTTTAATCAACGATGGTTTGCTGTTGTATGACTTGCGCTTATAACCACCACGGCCTTCATGATAAGCCAGGTATTGGTTATATGGGTCCCATAGTGAGATACCCAACTGACGACGCGTTTCGCTGGTGTACCAACCTATAAACATCAGCGCATCATCAAAATTGGTTCTTGAACCGCCATTGTTGGTCGCTTTTTGGAAATCTTCCCAAGCTGGGTCCTGAGCTTGAGCATAGCCATAAGCGCTGCTTACACGGCCCCAAGGAATAAACCCAAGAATGTAATCTTTTGGTGGGCGCGCATCATGACGAAAGCTACTCTCTTGTTTTACAAAAGCCATCGCTACGTTGATAGGAGTGCCCCACTCTTCTTGCATATCTAAGGCATCTTCGTACCACGATGGATGCTCTCTGAAGATGCTACATAGGTTGTCTTGCTGTTTCGGCGGTGGTGTTGCACAACCAACCAAAAGGCTAGAGACAACACCGACAGTGACTACAGGTAACCATTTACTACTCACACGAGTAGGCTTACCTAATAAGGCTTGCTTCCTTTCCACCAACGTCTCGCTATGCTTTTAAATACGAAAAATAATCCGCTAAGAAGCTGTCAAAATCTTGAGTGCTCGCTTCTTCACTTTGTTGCTGAGCAATCACAGAGCGTTGAACCTCTGCTTCCATCAGCTCAGCTGAATACACTATGTATTGGTGTGCCTTGTGCTGTTGAGCGTACGTTTTACCTAGCGCACAGCCAACTTTACCTAAGCCACCTAACTTTTTAGTCTCTTCTAGCAATTGGCCAGAAATGGTTAGCTCTGGGTTATCAATCCAAGCTTCAAGCGTATCGCAGGTTTCTTGGTAAGCTCGACCGCCTTGTTCTGCATCCATCATCTCAGCAATTGAGCGTAGATCTTTGAACACGCGCTTCGCCCAATCTTGCAGAGACAAGCGCTCACCGTAACAACCAATTTGCAGTTCTAGACCGACTTGACGACCTTCTAGGATCACCTTGTTCCAGTTGTCGCGCCAGCACTCAAGCTCACAGTTATCCATCTCAGCAGAGTCAGTTAGCACACTCCACGTTAGGAATAGATCTAAGAAGCGAACTTGTTGCTCCGTGATACCAATTGAGCTGAATGGGTTTACGTCTAGAGAGCGAACCTCGATGTACTCAACACCAGCACGTGCTAGTGCTTCAGATGGTTTCTCACCATTTTTCGCTACACGCTTAGGACGAATTGGAGCATAAAGCTCATTCTCAATTTGCAGTACGTTGCTATTCAATTGACGGTATTCACCATCAACCTTAGTGCCAATCTCTGCGAATTCTTCTGATGGTGTACGAATCGCTTGATTCAAACCTTCAAGGTATTGGTCTAGGCTGTTGAAGCCAATTTTCAATACGCTTTGCGCACTGTTGGTGTAACCAAGATCGCTTAGGCGCAGTGCCGTTGCTTTTGGTAAGTACAGTGTCTCGCCAATCTTTTCAAAAGGCAGGTTAGTTTCTCTTCCTTTGATGAAAGAAGAACATAACGCAGGTGAAGCACCGAAGAAGTATGGGATTAACCAACCAAAGCGATAGTAGTTACGAATCAAACCAAAGTAAGCATCTGACTTCGCTTCACAACGCGCTTCTTCTGTTTGTTCTCCAAATAGGCTATCCCAAAAGCTTTCAGGGAAAGAGAAGTTGAAGTGAACACCAGAAATAATCTGCATCAGACTACCGTAACGACGCTTTAGGCCTTCACGATATAGCGTCTTCATCTTACCGTTGTTAGACGTGCCGTATTGCGCAAGCTGAATGTAGTCTTCACTACCAACATAACAAGGCATAGAGAGCGGCCATAGTTTTTCGCCGTCTAACTTGGTTTGCGTGAAATGATGTATATCAGACAACTGATTCAAAAGCGTCGGAACGTCGTTAGAAACAGGCGTGATAAATTCCAGTAGCGACTCAGAGAAATCGGTCGTTACCCATTCGTTCATCAACGCAGATCCTAAAGCCTTAGGGTGCGGCCCAGTAGCAAGGTGCCCATCTTCCGTGTAGCGTAATGTTTCCCTTTCAACACCACGACCAAATTGAGAGAAGGTCTTAGGGTTGGTTGCAACTTGCTTTAGTCGCGCAGCAAAATCAGTCAAAATTCAGTTCACTTATCTTATATCGTTCTGATTAGAACTATCATAAATTAGGTTGGAGGAGAAAAGTAGAGTCTCTTCCCTCCCCCTTTAATGTGTACTCTAACGAATGATTTCAAGCTCTTCTATTGGAATATCTAACTTTTCTAATTGCGGGCGAAGCGAAGCCGCATCGCCAACCACAATTATTTGATAATCATTCGGGTCGAACCATTTCTTCGATAGTTCATTCAATGTCTCTTTTGAGACCGTCTCAACTATCTGATTACGCTGTTGTAGGTAATCTTCATCAAGGCTCAATGCAACAATATTACTCAACAACCCAGCTTTCTGACTTGGTGTTTCGTATTTGAGTGCATCTTGTTGACCGACGGCAAGGCGCATAAATTTCACCTCTTCGTCAGTTAATCCACTTTGGCTAAACTCATTCAGTTCATTAATAAACTCTTGAATCGATGGCACTGTCGCGTTAGCTCTTACTTGCGCGCTAAATACCACCGCGCCTGTTTCTCGAGTACTTGCGAAGTAACCGCTTGCACCGTAAGTGTAGGCTTTGTCTTCACGCAAGTTCTGGTTAATACGGCTATTAAAGTTACCCGCTAAGTTAAAGTTAGCTAACTGGCTCTTATACAACTCACCCGTAGCATCAAAAGGCAGACCTTTACGAACTAAACGAACGATACTCTGTGGCGCACCTGGCTTATCAACCAAATACAAACGCTGCTCAGTCAGGTCTTTGACAATCTGTGGGCGTGTCAGCGGTGCCGCCTCGCCTTGCCATTGCTCAAAGAATTGTAGCTGCTTTCCAACCTCTTTCTTCGAGATGTCCCCTACAATAACAATATTAGCTCCCTCCGGAGTATAGTGTTGACTGTAAAACTGTTTTACATCGCCCAGAGTTAACGATTCTAGAGACTCTTTAGTTCCATCACTCGCACGAGCAAAAATACTATCGCCAAACAGCACTTCACGGGTTGCTTGAGATGCCATCCAGCTTGGTTGTTGATGCTGATACACCACCCCTTCTAGCATCTGTTTCTTAACACGTTCAAAGTCTTGCTCATCGAACTTAGGCTCAAGCAAAACTTCTTGCACAATCGCTAAGGTTTGAGGCAGGTTTTTCTCTAGCGTAGAAATTGAAATATCAGTGGTGTAACTACCAGCACTGATACTCACGCTGCTACCCAACTTATCTAGAGTCGCCTGTAGCTCTTCAACCGTTCGTTTAGTAGAGCCTTCTTCCATCATAGCGGCTGTTAGGTTTGCTAGGCCCTCTTGTCCTTTACGAACATAACGCTCACCTGCAGGTAGTTGGATTTGCATTTGTACCGTCGGCGTTTCGCTGGTTTCAGTACCAATCAAATCAGTACCGTTTGCAAAGTGCATGCGATACAGCTCTGGCATTGTCGCTTCGACACCAAAGGTTACCTCAGGCATCACACTGCGATCAAAGGTGTCCGTTGCTCTTCTGAAGTTAAGTTGGCCTTCCGTTACTTTACTGTATTCAGGCAAAGTACGTGGTGGCGTGGTAAATGTTGCTTCTCGAACGGCTAAATCAAGCTGTTTTTTCGGAACCACACTCAAAGTCACCTTATGCTTACCTTCGATGAAATCTTGGTAGGCCTTGCTCACGCTTTCAGGCGTGACGGCACGGATTTGATCCAGCTGGGACTCAATGCGATCTGGCTGATCATAGAAGGTTTGGTTAGACGCGAGTTGCGACACCTTACCTTTTACGCTTTGCAATGCAAAAACGGCATTCGCTTCTGCCATGCCTGTGATCTGGTCTAAACGTTCTTGTTCAACACCCTCTTTCGAGAATTGCTCTAGAGTATCCATCAGCTCTTTATTAAGAACCGTCAGATCGCCTTTTTCACCGGAGTTACCCATCGCATACACATACATGGTACAAGCAAGTTCAGCACAATCATGGAAAGATCCTGCACTTACTGCTTTTTGTGTTTTTACGAGGTTTTGGTATAGGTAGCTGTTGGTACCTGAACCTAACACGTTAGACAATGCATTCAGTGACGCTTGCGTCTCTTCACCGCGATACGTTGTAGGCCAACCAACAAGCACCATCGGCTGACGGATATTATCTTCTAGGGTGATGTACTTATCTTCAGTTAGCACAGCAGGTTGTTTCTCTGCCGCCTTAACTTCTGGGCCTTGAGGAATAGGGCCAAAGTACTTGTTCACCCACTCTAGCGTGTCATCAACGTCGATATCACCACCAATCGTTAGCACGGCATTATTTGGGCCATACCAACGTAGGAAGAAGGCCTTGAGGTCATTCACATCAACTCGGTCGAGATCTTCGACATAACCGATTGGTTGCCATGAGTAAGGGTGGCCTTCAGGGTAAAGCGCTTCACCCATACGTTCCCACATCAAGCCATAAGGACGATTTTCGTAACTTTGAGCACGCTCGTTTTTAACCGTACCTCTTTGAACTTCGAATTTCTTCTGAGAAACCGCATCCAATAAGAAACCCATTCGGTCTGATTCTAACCACAACATTTTCTCTAGTTGGTTAGATGGAACTGTCTCAAAGTAGTTGGTACGGTCACGGTTAGTTGTGCCATTTAACGAACCACCCGCTTCAGTGATGATCTTAAAGTGCTGCTGGTCACCAACGTTCTCAGATCCCTGGAACATCATATGCTCGAAGAAGTGAGCAAAACCCGACTTACCAATCTCTTCACGTGCTGAACCTACGTGATAGGTCACATCAACATGCACCAATGGATCGGAATCATCAGGGGAAAGAATAACTGTCAGGCCGTTTTCAAGCTGATATTTGGTGTAAGGAATCACCACTTTATCTTTAGAGAGCTTTACCTCTTCTAAAAGAGTGACACCTTCTGGTAATGAGGAAAAGAAGGATGTTGAGCTAGGTACATTGTAAGAACAGCCGGCAATGGCGATAAGAGAAAATGTACCAAGTAAAACCTTTTTCATAGGTTCTCCTTAGAAAAAACCGAAGTAGATAGCAGCAAGTAAGCTGTAGCGAGCGGCTTTGCCAATCGCTATCAAAATAACGCTAGGGATAAATTTCATTCTCAACCAACCCGCCGCCAGACACAAAGGGTCACCAATAACGGGTAACCAACTGAATAACAGTGCCCAGTAACCATAACGGCTCAGCCAAGCCATAGCCTTATGACCATGCTTTTCAGATTGAGTTCGATTGGGCAACCACAAACCAATCCAATAATTGGTCAGGCCGCCTAAGGTGTTACCGAGTGTCGCTATGAGAATAATCGACGATGTAGAGAATTGATCTAAGCTCAATGCTGCAACAAGGCTGGCTTCTGAGCCACCGGGCAATAATGTGGCACTCAAGAAGCCACTGATGAAGAGTACCCAAAGCGCCGAGTCAGAGAACCACAGCGCTATGTTTTCAAAAAGGGAATTAAAGAATTCTAACACTGCATATCAACCTTCTTGCATCTTAAGCAGTACCTTGCCTCTAGTGTGTCCGCTTTCAACCTGCAGATGCGCCGACTGTGCTTCGTCTAGTTGGTAGATACCTTGAATTTCTGTTTTAAGCAATCCAACACTCACCATATAAAGCATGGTGTCCATTTGCTCAGTGTTTGGTTCAACCAACATGCCTGATGCAGTAAAACCTAGGAGCGTGGCTTTCTCACAAATCAACTCAGCAGACAAAGTTGGTACTGTCACGACTCTCGCACCGTCTTTCAGGCACTTCAACGCATCAAGCGCGGTATCGCCACCGACCAAATCAATCAACACATCAACATCAGAAACTCGTTCTGAAGCTGGGGCAAACTTATAGTTGATAGCATGAGCGCCTAGCGTTGCAAGATAGTCGAGATTGGCTTCGCTGCAGGTCGTGTAAACCTCTGCTTTTGCTGCCACTGCGATTTGAACCGCAAGGTGACCAACCCCGCCTGCGCCCGCTAAGATAAGCACGCGATCGCCTTCTTTTACTTCGGCTTTATTGAGTGCTTGGGCTGCTGTTTGACTAGCAAGTGGTAATGCCGCTGCCGCTTCTAGGGTGACAGAATCAGGAACCATGCTGAGTGCCGCTTCTGGAACACATACGAATTGGCTATAACCGCCACCTTGCAGTGGAAAACCAATAAACCCTGCCACGTTATCACCAACAGTAAAACGTTCAGCCTGATCGCCTAGCGTTACAATTTGCCCCGAAATATCATATCCCGGCACCCAAGGTAGATTGTCTTTGTTTTGTGCTGCTGCCCAACCAAGGCCAGCACGGGTTTTCACATCAATCGGATTAATGCCCGAAAAGGAAACTTTAACCACCACTTCTCCAGCCTTAGGCTCTGGAATCGCACTAGTTTGAATACTAAGGTTTTCGACACCGCCGAATTGAGTAATCGCAATCTGTTTATTTTCCATTTCCACATTTCCTTGATTGATAAAAGCTCTAATGAGCAAGCACCCTAATTAATAAAAAAAGAAAGGGATGCGAAAGCATCCCTTTGACTATAAACCATTTAATAAGGCTAAGTTAACCGCTCATTCGTAAATTGACGACCAATTAACGTAACGATACATGACCTAAGTAATCCATTAACCGACTAGCGCTAATAGAATACCCGCCGCAACCGCACTACCAAGTACACCTGCTACGTTCGGGCCCATCGCATGCATCAACAAGAAGTTCTGAGGGTTTGCCTCAAGGCCTACCTTGTTCACAACACGTGCCGCCATTGGAACCGCTGATACACCAGCTGCACCAATCAATGGGTTGATGTCCTCTTTCGAGAAGCGGTTTAGAACCTTCGCCATCAATACACCACCCGCAGTACCAATACTGAACGCGACCGCACCTAAGCCAAGAATACCCAGTGTCTCTAAGTTCAAGAAAGTATCCGCTTGAAGCTTAGAACCAACACCGAGGCCAAGGAAAATAGTCACAACGTTAATCAGTTCGTTTTGCGCTGTTTTCGATAGGCGATCAACCACACCCGCTTCACGCATCAAGTTACCCAGACAGAACATACCCACTAGAGGTGTCGCTGAAGGTAGGAACAAAATCGTCATCAGTAGTACAGCAAGCGGGAAGAGAATCTTCTCTGCTTTGCTAACGTGACGAAGTTGAGCCATCTTGATCTTACGCTCTTCAGGAGACGTTAACGCCTTCATGATTGGCGGCTGAATAATAGGAACCAATGCCATATAGCTATACGCCGCTACTGCAATCGCACCTAAAAGATCAGGAGAGAGCTTACTCGCCAAGAAAATCGCGGTTGGGCCATCGGCACCACCAATGATCGCAATGGAAGAAGCGTCGGCCATCGAGAATTCCATTCCTGGAACATAGTTCAGCAAGATCGCACCAAATAGCGTCGCGAAGATACCAAACTGAGCCGCAGCCCCTAACCATAATGTTTTAGGGTTCGCAATCAACGCACCGAAGTCCGTCATCGCACCAACACCCATAAAGATCAGCAGTGGGAAAATACCCGTTTCAATACCAATGTAGTAAACGTAGTAAAGCAAACCACCTGGATCAGTAAACCCAGCATTTGGAATGTTCGCTAATACAGCACCAAAACCAATCGGTAGTAGAAGTAACGGTTCAAATCCTTTGCGAATTGCCAAAAACAACAATAAGCAACCAACCAACATCATACAGATCTGGCCGAACTCAAAGTTCGCAATCCCTGTTTCAGACCATAAGGTCATCAATCCTTCCATGGTGCTCCCTTACGCTAAGCTTAGTAGTGGAGCGCCTACAGTAACTGCATCGCCTTCTTTAACATTCAGTTCTTGAACGATACCACCACGAGCAGCACGAACTTCCGTTTCCATCTTCATCGCTTCTAGGATAAGTAGAACATCGCCTTCAGCAACCTCAGCACCCGCCTGAACGTTAACTTTAAAGATGTTACCCGCCAATGGAGCAGGAACCGCTTCAGCGTCAGAAGCTGCTACAGGTGCAGCCTGAGCAGGTTTTGCAGATGGCGCAACAGATGTTAGTTCACCTTGTGGGCCAACCTCGACATCGTAAACTTGACCATCAACCTTCACGCTGTAGCTTTCGATACCACCAGAAGCAGGCGCTGGAGCTGCAGCTACTGGAGTCGCAACTTCTGCCGTTGGTGCTGGTTCAAATGCTTCTGGGTTACGACGGTTCTTAAGGAACTTAAGACCTACTTGTGGGAAAAGTGCGTAAGTCAGTACATCATCAACGGTATCTTCAGCTAGAGAAATGCCTTCTGATTTCGCTTTCTCTAAAAGATCCGTAGTCAGCGTATCCATTTCTGACTTAAGCAAATCAGCAGGGCGACAAGTAATTGGCTCTGCACCATCCAGAACTTTTGCTTGCAGTTCAGCATCTACTTCCGCAGGTGCTTGGCCGTATTCGCCTTTCAGCAGACCTGCAGTCTCTTTCGTGATGCTCTTATAGCGCTCACCCGTTAGTACGTTAATAACCGCTTGAGTACCGACAATTTGAGAAGTTGGTGTTACCAAAGGAATGTAACCAAGCTCTTTACGTACGCGTGGGATCTCTTCAAGAACCTCGTCCATACGATCGGCTGCGCCTTGTTCTTTCAGCTGACCTTCCATGTTAGTCAACATGCCGCCAGGAACCTGAGCAATCAAGATACGAGAATCGACGCCTTTTAGCTGGCCTTCCCATTTTGCGTACTTTTTACGTACATCGCGGAAGTAAGACGCGATAGGTTCAATTTGGTCAAGCTTAAGATTCGTGTCACGCTCTGTACCTTCTAACATAGCCACAACCGTTTCAGTTGGCGTGTGACCGTAAGTACAGCTCATTGAAGAGATCGCCGTGTCTAGAATATCGATACCCGCCTCAACCGCTTTAACCGCTGTTGCTGTCGATAGACCGGTTGTCGCGTGGCTATGTAGCGCTAGAGGAACATCACACGATGCTTTGATGCGTGTAATTAACTCTTCCGCTTCATAAGGCTTTAATAAACCTGACATATCTTTGATACATAGTGAATGACAACCTAGGTCTTCTAGACGCTTAGCCAGATCAACCCAAGTATCAGAGTTGTGAACCGGACTGGTTGTGTAAGACAAGGTACCTTGAGCGTGACCACCAACATCAATCGTTGCTTTCACCGCTTTCTCAAAGTTACGTACGTCATTCATCGCATCAAAAATACGGAATACGTCCATGCCGTTTTTATGGGCACGTTCAACAAATTTTTCTACTACATCATCCGCGTAGTGACGGTAGCCCAATAGGTTTTGACCACGCAGTAGCATCTGCATTGGTGTGTTTGGCATCGCTTTTTTCAGCTCACGCAAACGCTCCCATGGATCCTCGCCAAGAAAACGGATACACGAATCAAACGTCGCGCCGCCCCAGGTCTCAAGTGACCAGTAACCGACTTTATCCAGTTCTGCCGCAATTGGCAGCATATCTTCGATACGCATACGAGTAGCAAATAGTGACTGGTGCGCGTCACGAAGTACCACATCTGTGATAGCTAGTGGTTTAGACATGCTCATAAACTCCTTTTTAATCCTTTAAATGCTACTTAGCAGTAGACGCACGGTATTGATGAACCGCGGCCGAAATTGCTGCCACTACCTGTGGACTAACAGCTGAAGGGGTTGATTGTGATTTTTTATTTTTTTTAGGTGCTGCGATCGGCTCTGGTACTTCTTCTGGTACCAGTTTTGACATCAACCGAACGAGGTAAACTAGAATAGTTAGGAAAATAAAGACAACGGACATCCCCGTTATCATTAGAGTCGCCGCATCTCCTAGCAGGCTTCCAATATTAGTCATGTTGCTTCCTTTCTTCGTCATCCTGACATACGTACAGGATTTCAGCGAATAGTGATCCCGACCCATGGATTATCTCGATTGGTAAAAGTTTGTCAATTTTGTTTAAGGTTCTGTTACGGATAACGCACACATAAGGTTAATTATTCGCCTATCAGATCACATAAATCTGTCAAATGAGTCATTTTTAGATATTTAAACTGTGACTTAAACGGGGCTTTTCTGAGAAATGATATGAGAAAGGTGGAATAACAAAGAAGCATTCAAGAAGTACTTAAAATACAACAAGTTAAATGTTATGTAAATTTAACATTTAATCAACATTTATATAGCAGGCATAAAAAAAGCCTCGTATAAACGAGGCTTTTTTTAATAATGTGGCGCGCTCTGGAGGATTCGAACCTCCGACCGCCTGGTTCGTAGCCAGGTACTCTATCCAGCTGAGCTAAGAGCGCACGGTTTTAATATCAATTCATTGTTACTAACAACGTATCAATATAAGGATTTCATTCTCATAAGAAAAAAGCCCTAAATAGTGGCGCGTCCTGGAGGATTCGAACCTCCGACCGCCTGGTTCGTAGCCAGGTACTCTATCCAGCTGAGCTAAGGACGCACGGTTTTCGATATCAGTATTCCCAATATCAGGAGTTCACAAAGAAACCCTAAATAGTGGCGCGTCCTGGAGGATTCGAACCTCCGACCGCCTGGTTCGTAGCCAGGTACTCTATCCAGCTGAGCTAAGGACGCGCAGTTTTCGATATTGGTATTCGCAATATCAGGAGTTCACGAAGGAAACCCTAAATAGTGGCGCGCTCTGGAGGATTCGAACCTCCGACCGCCTGGTTCGTAGCCAGGTACTCTATCCAGCTGAGCTAAGAGCGCACGGGTTTTAGTATCAACTTAGTCAATACGAGGATCAATAGACCCTTAAATAGTGGCGCGTCCTGGAGGATTCGAACCTCCGACCGCCTGGTTCGTAGCCAGGTACTCTATCCAGCTGAGCTAAGGACGCACGGTGTTCATTCATTAAGAATGAAGTTGTGAAACATATCACATTCTTCTTGCTACGAAGAAAAAAAAAGGCCATTGGCCTGTAATGAATGGCGGTGAGGGAGGGATTCGAACCCTCGATGCAGCTACAAACCACATACTCCCTTAGCAGGGGAGCGCCTTCGGCCACTCGGCCACCTCACCTAATTCATTATTCTCACATCACTTACAAGTAAGAGAAGAGAGAATGGCGCGTCCTGGAGGATTCGAACCTCCGACCGCCTGGTTCGTAGCCAGGTACTCTATCCAGCTGAGCTAAGGACGCACATTTACATTGTCTAAATTGCTAATTTTAGACTCACAAGAAATGGCGGTGAGGGAGGGATTCGAACCCTCGATGCAGCTACAAACCACATACTCCCTTAGCAGGGGAGCGCCTTCGGCCTCTCGGCCACCTCACCGTCTTGCGGAGGCACATATTACGTTTTACCGAAAATATGTCAAACACTTTATTGAAAAAAATTGGACAAAAACACTCAACCGTTTGCTATTTAATCAAAGCGCTTGCAAATTGAACTTATAACATTCAAATCGCGCTTTTTTCCTTAAAAATTAAGGTGAAAGATTGGCAATAATAAACAGCCGAAAACAATTATCTAATTTCTCCAGCAGCAAGTGCTACCGCTGATGGCACAATACTACGGGATGCGTATTTGCGCCATAGGGGAAGCTAATAAATCTTGAATTTTGCCAAACAAAATACAGAGCAACAGTTCTGTTCAACCTTGTCTGTATCTCACAACATCACAAAGCATTCACTTCACCACTTTGAGACCGATCCGCTATCCAACCTATCTATGTCCCAATGAGCGTTTCTATTCCCCAAGATCAAAAAAGGCTAGCAACAATGCTAGCCTCTTCTCTACGCAAAAGTATTAGTAGTTGCCAGATGCAACGTTACCATTACCTTTTTCAGCTTGAATGCGCATGTAGATCTCTTCACGGTGAACAGATACTTCTTTAGGTGCGTTAACACCGATACGTACTTGGTTACCTTTAACGCCTAGTACAGTAACTGTTACTTCATCACCAATCATCAGTGTTTCGCCAACGCGGCGAGTCAAAATTAGCATTCTTTGCTCCTTGAGTAATCTCTAAATTTATCTAGCTACGAGAGCATTATCCAACAAAAGTTATATTTTCGTAAACTATCGATTGAGTTTATTTAACCAAAATGCACTTCTTTTTTAGGATAACCCTGTGTTTCACGCGCTACGATGTATGCATTGTGTAATATGTTAGCAGCCATATCGACTTGCGTTGGTGATATCACCAAAGTTAAAGACTGCTGCTGCAATAAGTGATGTTGTACATCAATTTCGCCTTCAGACAACAATCCATGTGAACTGACCACAATTTCTTGTGTTCGGCTTCCTACCACAGTTAACAAACTAACCTGTTCACTATTACGGATTTTCTCAGCAAAAACTAGTTTTAATTTGGCACTTATGTCTTGTTTAATAATGAGTGCTGCCCGTTCTGTTTCCTCGATCACACTACAGACTTCGATCCCCAACAGTTGGCAATGTGAAATGAAAGACGGTAAATCTTCATTCAAACACTCGATACGCACCATATCTCTTTGGATGGCGATACCAGCAATATCATTCAAACACTGATTACCTGCGATCAATGTGCCCTCGCCTTGTTCAAAGCTTGAAAGCACTCGCAATGGCACGTTATGCTGCCATGCATACTGAACACATGGAAGATGTAAAACCTTAGCGCCTCGGCGGGCCATCTCTTCCATAGAAGGGAAGTCTAAAGTATCTAATTTCTGAGATTGCTTCACAACTCTAGGGTCACAAGAATAAACACCATCAACATCAGTATAGATCTGGCATTCTTTCGCCTGCAAAGCACCCGCAAGCGCTACCGCTGTAGTATCTGAACCACCGCGACCTAATGTTGTGATATCGCCTTTCGCATTGAACCCTTGAAAGCCTGCAACAATGACAATCTGGTTGTCATCTAGCAGAGCTTGAATAGGAGCAGTATCAATACGCTCAATCGCTGCATTATTATGATTAGAATCAGTGTGTATCTTGGCTTGATAGCCAGTCATTGATGTCGCTTCATAACCTAACTTGTGTAACGTCATTGCTAACAAGGCCATGGAAACTTGCTCGCCAGCCGTTAACAACACATCCAGTTCTCTAGCGTTTGGTACGCTATCAATTTGTGTGGCTAAGTTAACTAACCGATTTGTTTCACCATACATAGCAGAAACGACAACCACGATCTGGTTCCCTTCATTTTTCGCTTCAATGATTTTTTCTGCTACATGATGGATTCGTTCAATTGAACCCACCGACGTTCCACCAAATTTCTGCACGATAAGAGGCATTTTCACCCGTCCTCACCTTCCCAAGACCAATGTCTATATATGACAAAAAAACACATACTCCGCGTCAGGGCGAAGCAATAAAAAATTAACCAAGGAGTCTAACGCCACCATTAGACTTCTTGGTTAATCTCAATCAAACCTTGTTTAAACACGCTTCCAATAGGCAAAATAAAAGATGCCCAATCAACTGATTGGGCATCTTTGTATCAATTACTTAAGCTTAAAGACGCTCTTCTAGCCAAGTACGCACAGATTTAAGCGCTTCTGGCAGTGCTTCAACGTCTGTACCGCCCGCTTGAGCCATATCTGGACGACCACCGCCTTTACCGCCAACTTGCTCAGCAACCATCTTAACGAGGTCACCCGCTTTTACTTTGCCGATTAGGTCTTTGGTTACACCAGCAATCAAGCCAACTTTACCGTCTGCTACGTTTGCGATCAGGATGATGCCGCTACCTACTTGGTTTTTAGCGTTATCAACCATAGTACGTAGGTTCTTGTTGTCTGCGCCTTCAATTGCAGCAACCAAAACTTTAGTACCAGAGATCTCTTCTACTTTGCCCATGATGTTTGCGCTTTCTGCAGCAGCCATCTTTTCTTTAAGCAGTTGGATTTCTTTCTCTAGCGATTTCGCTTTCTTAGCGGATTCAGTAAGTTTCTCTTCGTAAGCGTTAACCTGAGCTTCTACTGCATCTAGAGCAGCTTCACCCGTTACCGCTTCAATACGACGAATACCCGCAGCAATACCACCTTCAGAAGTGATCTTGAACAGGCCGATATCACCCGTGTTGCTTGCGTGGATACCACCACAAAGCTCAGTAGAGAAATCGCCCATAGATAGAACGCGAACTTCATCATCGTACTTTTCGCCAAACAGTGCCATTGCACCTTTTTCTTTCGCTGACTCGATATCCATGATGTTGGTTTCAATCACGTGGTTCTTACGAACTTGTGCGTTAACCAAGCGCTCTACTTCTTTAATCTGTACCGGTGTTACCGCTTCAAGGTTAGAGAAGTCAAAACGTAGATTGTCAGGCTTAACTAAAGAACCTTTCTGAGCAACGTGCTCACCTAAAACTTCGCGCAGTGCAGAGTGAAGCAAGTGAGTTGCAGAGTGGTTTAGTGAGATAGCAGCACGACGCTCAGCGTCAACCGTTGCTTCTACTTTATCGCCCTTAGCAAATACACCTTCAACTAGCTCACCGTGGTGCGCAAATGCGTTACCTAGCTTCTGAGTATCTTGTACTTTGAAAAGACCCGAAGCTGTTTTTAGTGTACCAGCATCACCACATTGACCGCCTGACTCAGCGTAGAATGGTGTCTCTTCAAGAATAATGATTGCTTTGTCGCCAGCCGATAGTGAAGAGACTTCTTCACCATCAACAAATAGCGCAGAGATTTCACCAGCACCTTCAGTAGCTGTGTAACCACAGAACTCGGTGTTAGTGTCTACTTTGATCGTTGCGTTGTAATCAGTGCCGAATTGACCAGCTTCACGAGCACGCTTACGCTGTGCTTCCATCGCCTTCTCAAAGCCTTCTTCATCGATAGTAAAGTCGCGTTCACGTGCTACATCGTTAGTAAGGTCAGCTGGGAAACCGTATGTGTCGTAAAGTTTGAAAACTGTTTCGCCGTCAAGCTCTTTGCCTTCAAGTGCGTCTAGTGCGTCATTAAGAATAACCATGCCGCGCTCTAGAGTACGACCGAAGTTCTCTTCTTCAATGCGAAGTACTTTTTCAACAAGCTCTTGTTGTTTCTTAAGTTCATCTGCCGCAGAGCCCATCACTTCAGCCAATACACCCACAAGTTTGTGGAAGAACACGCCTTGTGCGCCAAGCTTGTTACCGTGACGAACTGCACGACGAATAATACGACGTAGAACGTAGCCACGACCTTCGTTTGAAGGCATAACGCCGTCAGCGATTAGGAATGAACAAGAACGGATATGGTCAGCAATAACGCGTAGCGATTGGTTAGATAGGTCGTCATGACCCACAACTTCCGCTGTCGCTTTGATTAGCTTTTGGAATACATCAATTTCGTAGTTAGAGTGAACGCCCTGCATGATTGCAGAAATACGCTCAATACCCATACCTGTATCTACAGCAGGCTTAGGTAGCGGTTCCATTGTGCCGTCAGCGTGACGGTTGAACTGCATGAATACGTTGTTCCAGATCTCGATGAAGCGGTCACCATCTTCTTCAGGTGTACCAGGACGGCCGCCCCAGATGTGCTCACCGTGATCGTAGAAGATTTCAGTACATGGACCACAAGGACCTGTGTCACCCATCGTCCAGAAATTATCAGACTCGAACTGTTTGCCGCCTTCTTTGTCGCCAATGCGAACGATACGATCAGCAGGTACACCTACTTTCTTGTTCCAGATATCGAATGCTTCATCATCTGTCTCGTATACCGTTACCAACAGACGGTCTTTTGGCAGTTGAAGAGTTTCAGTCAGGAATTCCCAAGCAAAACCAATCGCTTCTTCTTTGAAGTAGTCACCAAAGCTGAAGTTGCCTAGCATTTCGAAGAACGTGTGGTGACGAGCCGTGAAACCTACGTTTTCAAGGTCATTGTGTTTACCACCCGCACGTACACAACGCTGAGCCGTAGTTGCTCGAGTGTAGGCACGTTTTTCGGCGCCTAAGAAGCAATCTTTGAATTGGTTCATACCTGCGTTAGTGAATAGCAGGGTTGGATCGTTATGTGGAACTAACGATGAACTGTCTACGATTTGGTGTTCTTTGCTCTCAAAGAACTTAAGGAACGCGTTGCGAACCTCATCAGTGCTCATGTACATGCAGCTCTTCCTGAAAATAGTCGAGTTAGAATTTTGCCGTATTGTAGATCATGGTTAAGGCTTCGACTAGTTTTCTTGTAGAAAAGACACCCTTGGGCAGGATTTTAGTGGGAATTCGATAAAATGAAGAATATTCCACTATATCTAGCCGCGGAAAAGCAGAACTAAATTGACGACCTAGTAACTAAGAAACTCACTCAACGAAAGAGAGTTGACCAAAGACATGCTCTACGGAGCTGAATCAATAAAAAAGCCCCGCATAAAATATGCGAGGCTTTAAATTCTTTCAAAGCAGATGCTTCTTTCAAACATCTACTCTGTAAAACGTCAGCTTATAGCTCTTCGTTTTCTTCTTCTTTCTCTACGTCTTTCTCTTCAAGAACAGCAGGAGTCAGTAGCAATTCACGAAGCTTAGTATCGATCTCTAGAGCAACCTCTGGGTTTTCACGCAGGTATTTACCAGCGTTAGCTTTACCTTGGCCGATCTTGTCGCCCTTGTAGCTGTACCAAGCGCCCGCTTTTTCTACCAGCTTGTTCTTAACGCCTAAATCGATAAGCTCACCTTCACGGTTGAAGCCTTTGCCATATAGGATTTGAGTTTCAGCTTGTTTAAACGGTGCAGCAATCTTGTTCTTAACAACCTTGATACGGGTTTCGTTACCAACAACCTCATCACCATCTTTGATCGCACCAGTACGGCGGATATCAAGACGAACAGATGCGTAGAACTTAAGCGCGTTACCACCAGTTGTTGTTTCTGGGTTACCGAACATCACACCAATTTTCATACGGATTTGGTTGATGAAGATAGCCATACAGTTAGACTGCTTTAGGTTACCCGTCAGCTTACGCATCGCTTGAGAAAGCATACGAGCCTGAAGACCCATGTGGCTGTCGCCCATTTCGCCTTCGATTTCTGCTTTTGGTGTTAGTGCTGCAACTGAGTCAATAACAAGAACGTCGATTGCACCTGAACGAGCCAGTGCATCACAGATTTCAAGCGCTTGCTCACCAGTATCTGGTTGAGAAACAAGAAGTGCATCGATATCAACACCAAGCTTTTGAGCATAGATAGGGTCTAGTGCGTGTTCCGCATCAACGAATGCACACGTTTTGCCCACTTTCTGTGCTGCAGCAATAAGCTCAAGCGTTAGCGTTGTTTTACCTGATGATTCTGGACCGTAAACTTCTACGATACGTCCCATCGGTAGGCCACCAGCACCTAGTGCGATATCTAGAGATAGAGAACCTGTAGAAATAGTTTCTACGTCCATTGTGCGGTTATCACCAAGACGCATGATAGAACCTTTACCAAATTGCTTTTCAATCTGACCAAGGGCTGCGGCTAACGCTTTTTGTTTATTCTCGTCCATTTCTATCTCCACATAATCGGTTGTCTCAACAAGCGATCTAGAATCTATTTCTAACCCACATAGGGGTGACTAATTGACTTTCATTATACTGTTGATTCATACAGTGTCTATACCTGTATGAAAATAATTTGTGCAAATGTTACTTACCTTCCATTGATAGGTAATCATAAATAACTTGCAGGGCATGGTGCGTAGCTTGTTGGCGTACTTGTGATCTGTCGCCTGTAAATACATGCGTTTCTACTTTATCCCAGCCATTTAGCGCTTTCCACGCGAAGCATACCGTACCAACAGGCTTATCTTCGGTCGCGCCACCTGGGCCAGCAATGCCACTGATTGATACAGAGAGCGTCCCATTTGAATGTTGCAATGCCCCGCTCGCCATTTCTATTACGACAGGCTCACTCACAGCGCCGAACTCAATTAAGGTTTTAAGCTGTACACCTATCATCTCTTGCTTGGCTTCATTGCTGTACGTAACAAAAGCGCGATCAAACCACCCAGAGCTGCCCGCAATATCGGTGACTGCACTCGCAACACCTCCGCCAGTACAAGATTCAGCCGTCACTAACACTTGTTTGTGTTTAGCGAGTAAATGTCCAAGCTGTTCACTAAGGTCTTGAGTCATCTGCATCATCAACTTCCCTTTATTTACTGTCATATCATTTGGATTCGCATCTTTTCGCATCAGCCGCTTTTCGCACGAAACGCTTTCACGTATCCTAAGCCGCAATAGAAATAAACGAAAGAAGTTAACTGTGAAAGCCGATCAAAAACATACTCCCATGATGCAGCAGTACCTAAAACTGAAAGCAGAAAACCCAGAAATTCTGCTGTTCTACCGCATGGGCGATTTCTACGAGCTTTTCTATGATGATGCTAAAAAAGCTTCTCAACTCCTCGATATTTCACTGACTAAACGTGGCTCATCAAATGGTGAGCCTATTCCTATGGCGGGTGTTCCTTACCATGCCGTTGAAGGGTACCTTGCAAAGTTAGTACAACTTGGTGAATCCGTAGCAATTTGTGAACAGATTGGTAATCCAGCACTTTCAAAAGGCCCTGTTGAGCGTGCTGTTGTACGTATCGTTACACCCGGTACCGTGACCGATGAAGCATTACTTTCTGAGCGCGTTGATAACCTAATTGCAGCCATTTACCACCACAACGGTAAATTTGGTTACGCGACACTTGATATTACCTCCGGTCGATTCCAACTTTGCGAACCAGAAACGGAAGAAGCAATGGCAGCAGAACTGCAGAGAACCTCACCACGTGAGCTACTGTTCCCTGAAGATTTCGAGCCAGTAAATCTAATGGCAAGCCGTAATGGCAATCGCCGTCGCCCTGTATGGGAATTTGAATTAGACACTGCTAAGCAGCAATTAAATAAGCAATTTGGTACTCGTGATCTGGTAGGCTTTGGCGTAGAAAGCGCAAAACTGGGTCTATGTGCGGCTGGTTGTTTGATCCAATACGTAAAAGATACTCAACGTACAGCCCTTCCACATATCCGTTCACTGACGATGGATAAACAAGATCACTCTGTGATCCTCGATGCAGCGACTCGCCGCAATCTAGAGATCACGCAAAATCTTGGTGGTGGTACTGATAACACCCTTGCCGAAGTACTTGATCACACCGCAACAGCAATGGGTAGCCGTATGCTTAAGCGTTGGTTACATCAACCAATGCGCAATATCTCTGCGCTCGATCAGCGCCTAGATGCGATTGGTGAGATGAAAGATTTGGCTCTATTCACAGAGCTACAGCCAACCTTAAAGCAAATTGGTGATATCGAGCGTATTCTTGCTCGTCTTGCACTTCGTTCTGCTCGCCCTCGCGATATGGCACGACTTCGCCAAGCAATGGAATACTTGCCAGAGCTTGCTGAAACGCTAACGCAACTTAAGCACCCGTACCTAACTCAACTTGCTCAATATGCTTCTCCTGTGGACGAAGTTTCTGAACTACTCGAGCGAGCGATCAAAGAGAACCCACCGGTGGTTATCCGTGACGGTGGTGTGATCGCAGAAGGCTATAATACCGAGCTAGATGAATGGCGTGACCTTGCAGCAGGTGCAACTGAGTTTCTGGATAAGCTTGAGCAAGAAGAGCGTGAACGTCATGGTATCGACACTCTAAAAGTTGGTTACAACAACGTACACGGTTTCTTCATTCAAGTGAGCCGCGGACAAAGCCACCTAGTGCCGCCACATTATGTTCGCCGTCAAACGCTGAAAAACGCTGAGCGTTACATCATTCCCGAGCTAAAAGAGCACGAAGACAAAGTGCTTAACTCTAAGTCGAAAGCACTCGCTATCGAGAAACAGCTGTGGGAAGAGTTGTTTGACTTACTACTGCCGTATCTAGAGCGCCTACAAAACATCGCCTCTTCAGTATCTCAGCTTGATGTTCTACAAAACTTGGCTGAGCGTGCAGATACGCTGGATTACTGTCGTCCAACCATGACAGAAGCTGCAGGTGTGCAGATCCAAGCAGGTCGTCACCCTGTTGTTGAACAAGTGATGGACGAACCCTTTATTGCTAACCCTATCGACCTTAATGATCAACGTAAGATGCTGATCATCACAGGTCCAAATATGGGTGGTAAATCGACCTATATGCGCCAAACGGCACTCATCGCATTGATGGCTCATATCGGTTGTTATGTTCCTGCAGAAAGCGCGACCATCGGCTCTATCGACCGTATCTTTACGCGTATTGGCGCATCGGATGATCTGGCTTCTGGCCGTTCAACCTTCATGGTTGAGATGACAGAAACTGCCAATATCCTGCATAACGCAACACCAAACAGCCTTGTGCTAATGGATGAAATCGGTCGTGGTACCAGTACTTACGATGGTTTGTCATTAGCTTGGGCAAGTGCAGAATGGTTAGCTAATCAAATCAACGCGATGACACTGTTTGCAACGCATTACTTTGAGCTAACCGAGTTACCAAACCAACTTCCAACGCTAGCAAACGTACACCTAGATGCGGTTGAGCATGGTGACAGCATTGCCTTTATGCACGCAGTTCAAGAAGGTGCAGCAAGTAAATCTTACGGCCTAGCGGTTGCAGGATTGGCTGGTGTACCAAAAGCGGTGATCAAGAACGCTCGCGCGAAGCTAACACAGCTCGAAGCATTGAGTCTTGAGTCTCCGACATCGAAGCCAAGCGGCGTTGATATTGCAAACCAACTAAGTCTGATCCCTGAACCAAGCGAAGTAGAACAAGCACTTGCGAATGTTGATCCTGATGATCTAACTCCTCGCCAAGCATTAGAAGAACTTTACCGCTTGAAGAAGCTGCTTTAGTTTCTTACCAAGTAGTTTGTTCTTGCCGTACTGCTATTTTGATTAGACGGTATGAAATACCAAAGCCACAAACAAAAAACGCTGACTTAAAGTCAGCGTTTTTATTTTTCTTCTATTTAGAGAAGCATCATCCGTTCAATTAGTCGTTTTCTACGTTGAACAGGTTTTCCATATTCAGACCTTGCTTGATAAGAATCTCACGCAGACGGCGAAGACCTTCAACTTGGATTTGACGAACACGTTCACGAGTCAGGCTGATTTCGCGGCCCACCTCTTCTAATGTTGACGGTTCATAACCCAAAAGTCCAAATCGACGCGCAAGCACCTCTTTCTGTTTCGGGTTCAGCTCATCAAGCCAGAAAATTAACGAGTTCTTGATATCGCTATCTTGAGTTGAAACCTCAGGATCTGAATTATTGATGTCTGGAATAATATCCAACAGCGCTTTCTCACCGTCACCACCAATTGGCGTATCAACAGAGCTCACTCGTTCGTTTAGACGAAGCATCTTGCTCACATCACCAACAGGTTTATCTAGCTTAGAAGCAATTTCTTCTGCCGTTGGTTCATGGTCAAGCTTTTGTGATAGCTCTCTTGCAGTACGTAGGTAGATGTTCAGCTCTTTCACAACATGGATTGGCAAACGGATAGTGCGAGTCTGATTCATTAACGCACGTTCAATGGTTTGACGAATCCACCATGTCGCGTAAGTTGAGAAGCGGAAGCCACGCTCTGGATCAAACTTCTCTACGGCGCGAATCAAACCTAGGTTGCCTTCTTCGATTAGATCGAGAAGTGCAAGGCCACGGTTGCTATAACGACGTGAAATTTTTACCACTAAACGCAGGTTACTTTCGATCATGCGTTTACGTGCTGCTTCATCACCGCGTAGAGCTCGACGTGCGTATAGCACTTCTTCTTCTGCGGTTAGTAGTGGTGAGAAACCAATTTCGCCTAAGTAGAGTTGAGTGGCATCTAAACTTTTAGACGTAACTTCAACTTCTTCTTTTGCTTCGGTTTTCTTAGTAGCTGTTCGTTTTGCTTTTCCAAGAGCTTCCGGTTCCGTGGTTGCTTGGTCAAGATCGAACTCTTCTTTGGTTACTGCATTGCTTATACTCATAACGCCTCCCCCTGGCGAAATTAGCATGACATTACAACTTCATATGTCGCTAAATGACTATGTCACTCCATACAATACGTAATTTTTGCATATTGTATTTAAGGTAAATATCGTTTTGGATTAACAGATTTACCTTGGTAACGAATCTCAAAGTGCAGCCTAACACTGCTGGCTCCAGAGCTTCCCATTGTTGCAATCTTCTGCCCTGGTTTCACACTTTGCCCTTCAGATACTAATAGTCGGTCGTTATGCGCGTATGCACTTAAGTAATTATCATTGTGCTTCACAATCACTAGATTGCCGTAGCCTCGTAATGCATTACCCGAATAAACAACCGTTCCCCCTGCAGTAGATACTATTGGCTGACCTCGCTGTCCTGCTATGTCTATGCCTTTATTTCCTTGTTCGCCTACAGAGAAATTCTTGATTACTCTCCCTTTAGTTGGCCATAACCATTTGGATACTTTATCACTTGTTGGTTTGGTGGACGGTGTAACATTCTGTTTACCTTTAGACCCAACATACTCCTTTGATTTGGATTGTTCAACCTTCTTTGGTGGATCTTTTTTCACCACTTTGGTGGTAGTTTGAGCTGGAGCCGGTTTAGAGTTTTTGCTCTTTTGTGGTGTGGTTTTCGGTTTACTTGCCGCAGATGACGTTGTGGATGCGGCGACAGGCGCTGCAACTGCTGCTGCCGCTACCGTTGACTTACCATACGCTGGCGCATTATAGCTAGGACGCCACAACTTAAGCTTCTGCCCTGGGTGGATAGTGTAAGGAGCAGACAACTTGTTATAACCGATGAGGTCTTTAACGTCTTTATTGGTGACATAAGCAATGAAGTAAAGGGTGTCGCCTTTTTTAACTTCATAGTAACTGCCACGATAACTACCACGATCAATCGATGAGTAATTCTTGTTTAGGCTTGAAACGGGCGCAGGCGAATTCGCTGCACACCCAACAAGGGCACAGCTAAGCAGTAAAGTACTTCCTTTTAACAACTTCGAACGCATCGACTCTCTATCCACCTACACCATTAGTCTTTTATTAAGCTAGCTCACCAGGAACAAGAGGTACAAATCTCACCATCTCGATAACACTCGATAAAAACTCATCGCCGTGTCGAACGATCTTCAATAGTTGCTGTTCGTCATCACCAACTGGAATCAGTAAACGACCACCATCTTTCAGCTGTTGCAGAAGCGCTTGAGGAATCGACTCTGCAGCGGCGGTGACAATAATCGCATCAAAAGGGGCTTTTGAAGACCAACCTTGCCAACCATCACCGTGTTTAGTTGAGATATTGTAGAAATCGAGTTGCTTCAACCTACGTTTTGCATCCCATTGTAGCGACTTTATTCTTTCAACCGAATAAACATGATCAACAAGTTGAGCCAATACCGCAGTTTGGTAACCAGAACCCGTTCCGATCTCCAAGACACAGCTATCTTGTTGTAATTCAAGTAGCTCTGTCATTTTAGCAACAATGTACGGCTGTGAGATTGTCTGACCCTGACCGATAGGCAGCGCATTATTATCATAGGCTTGGTGATACATCGCCTGTGATAAAAAACTCTCTCTCGGCAGTTGGTAGATCGCATCAAGAACCTTTTGATCCTGAATACCATTTTCAATCAGAAAAGTAATTAAACGCTCAGCTTGCGGATTACTCACTTACTTCTCCCCTAACCATGTTGCCATCGCACCCAGCGACTCATGCGCCGTTAGATCAACTTGTAACGGTGTTACCGATACAAAACCATGCTCAATCGCGTAAAAATCGGTACCTTCACCGGCATCTTGCTCTTTGCCCGGAGGGCCTAGCCAATAGATATCGTGACCACGCGGGTCTTTTTGCTTGATCATATCTTCAGCGTGATGACGAGCACCTAGGCGTGTCACCTGAGTACCTGACAGTTGTTCTAAGGCTAAATCAGGAACGTTCACGTTCAACAAACGATTGGTCGGGATTGGGTTTGCTAAATGTTGTTCGACAATACGACGAGCAATCGTTGCCGCTGTCTTAAAATGTTTTTTTCCCACCAGAGAAAACGCTACCGATTGAACGCCTAGAAAGTGCCCTTCCATTGCTGCTGCTACCGTGCCTGAATAAAGCACGTCATCACCAAGGTTAGCACCGTGATTAATACCCGTTAACACCAGATCCGGCATATCATTCTTTAGCAGTTCGTTTAACGCAAAATGCACACAGTCAGTCGGTGTTCCTTGTACCGAATAGGTATTTTCAGCAATCTCTTGAACACGCAGAGGCTGTTCTAAAGTTAATGAATTTGACGCACCCGAGCGATTACGGTCAGGGGCAACAATGATAACTTCAGCAAGATCACGTAGCTCATTTGCCAGCTCATGAATACCTTGAGCGTGCACACCATCATCATTGCTGAGTAAAATCTTCATCTTGTATCCTTTCTTTTGTTTCCATGCTAAGCCAAGTCACTTAAATTCCAATATCAAGTGACCCAGCTCCAAGCAGAATCGTTATTGCTCGTAGGTTCTCTCTACGTGTACTTCTTCAACCAACTCACGAACGATAGCGGTTGCGAAACAACCTGCGTCTAGAGAGAACTTAAGAGTGACATTATCTTCGTTCACTTCCCAAGTTAGACCCGTTGGTTTTAACGATGCTTCACGACGGTCATGGCGCATGCGGTTACCGCGAATCAGCGCCATTAGGTCAGGTTCAGAATCAAGATGTTTTTGCTCTAACGCTTGAGACTCATTTGTTGTTGGTAAGGCATTATCACCAGCCAAAGCAACAGTAACCAATGCTGCGCCATTCGCGATGTCTTGGTTTACTGCTTCAATATTGTCCGCTGTTACCGCTAGTTGAGCGCCGTCTTTCATGACAATATCGCCAACCAATGCCGATGCAAACGCATCTTGCTCAATACGGTCTGACAGGATCAGGTTGTAAATCCACGAGCGAGCCGAAGAAAGGTACAAGCTGCGCTTATTCTGGTTACGAGTACGAACGTTATCACGGCCCCAACGACGAGCTTCAGATAAGTTGTTACCTTCATTACCAAAACGCTGAGCACCGAAATAATTTGGCACGCCGACTTGAGCGACTTTTTCCAAACGTTTTACGACATCATCACAATCTGTTACTTCAGACAAAGTCAGCTCGAATTGGTTGCCAACTAAATCACCCGGACGTAACTTTTTGTTGTGACGTGCTGTCGCCAAGATCTCAATGCTTGGGTACTGTGCTAAAAAAGCTGAAAAGTCAGGCTCACCTTTTGGTAGGTGTACACTCAACCACTGCTCAGTAACCGCGTGACGGTCTTTTAAACCTGCCCAGCTCACGTCCTTCGACTTAACACCGCAAGCTTTAGCCAGCTCGTTTGCCACGAAGCTCGTGTTTTCACCAGTTTTACGAATACGAACCATTAGGTGCTCGCCTTCACCAGTAAACTCAAAACCCAAGTCTTCATTAACGACAAAGTGTTCGGCTTTTGCTTTTAGTTTTGCTTTCGCAGTTGGTTTACCGTTTAGATAAGCCAATGAAGATAAAATATCTGACATGCTGTTCTTTTCGTGTTGGTGCTTACGCACTTTTAGTAATTAGGACCACCGCTTCACATGCGATGCCCTCTTTGCGACCTGTAAAACCTAAACGCTCAGTGGTCGTCGCTTTTACATTCACATTGCTAATGCTGGTTTCTAAGTCTTGAGAAATAGCTTGGCACATAGAGTCTATATGAGGCGCCATCTTTGGAGCTTGCGCCATGATAGTAATATCAGCATTACCAATCACGTAACCTTGCTCTTTTACTCGACGATAAACATCTTTCAGCAGTTCACGGCTATCTGCACCTTTCCATTCGTCGTCAGTATCTGGGAAATGACGACCAATATCACCCGCAGCAATCGCACCTAATAAAGCGTCACACAACGCATGAAGGGCAACATCACCGTCTGAGTGTGCAATAAGACCTTGCTCGTAAGGGATGCTTACACCACCAATAATTACTGGGCCTTCACCACCAAACTTATGTACATCAAAGCCATGGCCAATACGAATCATCATTATTCCTTATTCTGACTTAAATAGAACTCAGCAAGCGCTAAATCTTCAGGCTGAGTAATCTTAAAATTATCTGAGCGCCCTGCCACTATAGCGGGCGATAAACCTTTCCATTCGAAGGCTGAGGCTTCATCAGTAATCGAAGCGCCTTGGTGCAACGCCTCACTTAATGCATTCCACAGAGGCTTTGCTCTGAACATTTGCGGCGTAAGAGCATGCCATAAATCGGCTCGCTCAACGGTATGCTCGATCTGCCCCTGGGAACCTCGCTTCATGGTGTCACGAACTGGAGCCGCTAAAATAGCGCCCACATCATGGCTCATCGCACCAGAAATTAGCTTGTCGATATCACTTAGCTGAACACAAGGCCTTGCCGCATCGTGAACCATTACCCAATCACCAAGTTGCTGCTCAGCGATATAGTTTAGCGCAGAGAGCACAGAGTCCGCTCGCTCGCTTCCGCCAGACACTCTGATCACTTGTGGATTCTGATTGAGTGCTAGTTCAGGGTAGTATGGGTCATCATCGCTGATCGCAACGACAATTTGAGCGACTTGTGGGTGAGACAGTAATTTCTCGAGGGTGTGCTCTAAAATCGTTTTGCCGTGAATTTTAAGATATTGCTTAGGGCGATCAGCCCTCATTCGGCTACCGACGCCTGCTGCAGGTACAACGGCAATCACGCTTTGAAGTTGAGTCGACATTAATGGGATTCCTCACCAATGATGCGATAAAACGTTTCGCCTTCTTTGACCATACCAAGCTCATGACGTGCGCGTTCTTCTATCGCGTCTAAGCCTTGGCGTAGATCGTCAATTTCAGCAAACATTTCTGCATTTCGAATATGTAGCTTTTCGTTTACTTGTTGTTGAACTTGGATTTCGTTGTTCACACCGTAGTAATCAGAGATACCATTTTTACCGAGCCACAGTGTGTGTTGTAGCCAGCCAAACACTATGAGCAGTACTAAAGCAAAAATTCGCATAACACCTTTCGCCGGTTGAAAAAGAAGGAACTAGAATAAGGCACATATATACCATAATGAGCTTATTGGTGCGAGATATGCGGTGTCAGGGAATTAAGAAGTCAGGGAATTATTGGACAGAATAGTGAGTGGTAACAATGAAGTTCCCTACTCCTTTCTTCGTTAGTCTAGGGAATGACGAACTTTCGGTATCAAAAAGATAGCTTTAGAGCCTAGAGGTTCTTCACCTCACTTTTTTACAGGCAAAAAAAACGCCCTACCGAAGTAGAGCGTTTCAAAAGCTTTAAGCTAATAATTCAAAGTGAATTATTGACCTTTAACTTCTTTAAGGCCGCTTTCGTTGTAAAAAGGAGGAGTTTTAGAATCTAGGTCCTCTTTGCCTCACTTTCCTACAGACAAAAAAATGCCCCGCATCAGCGAGGCATTTAAAGCTTAGGTTAATAATTCCTGTGGTTTAAAAACCAGAGAGATTATTGACCTTCAACTTCTTTAAGACCGCTTTCGTTGTAAAAAGGAGGAGCTTTAGAACCTAGAGCTTATTTCTACCATTTTTTTACAAACATAAAAAAACGCCCTACCGAAGTAGAGCGTTTCAAAAGCTTTAAGTTAACAATTCGCTAGGAATTATTGACCTTTAACTTCTTTAAGACCGTTGTAAGGAGCTTTAGAACCTAGAGCTTCTTCGATACGGATAAGTTGGTTGTACTTAGCAACACGGTCAGAACGGCTCATAGAACCAGTTTTGATTTGACCTGCAGCTGTACCTACCGCTAGATCAGCGATAGTTGCATCTTCAGTTTCGCCAGAACGGTGAGAGATTACTGCAGTGTAGCCAGCGTCTTTAGCCATCTTGATAGCAGCTAGAGTCTCTGTTAGAGAACCGATTTGGTTGAACTTGATAAGGATAGAGTTAGCTACGCCTTTCTCGATACCTTCAGCAAGAATCTTAGTGTTTGTAACGAACAGATCGTCACCAACGATTTGAAGCTTGTCGCCTAGAAGTTCAGTTTGGTGCTTGAAACCATCCCAATCTGACTCGTCAAGACCGTCTTCGATAGAAACGATTGGGAAGTTGTTCGCTAGCTCAGCTAGGTAGTGGTTGAACTCTTCAGAAGTGAAAGTTTTACCTTCGCCCTTCATGTTGTAGATGCCAGCTTCTTTGTCGAAGAACTCAGATGCTGCACAGTCCATAGCAAGAGTAACGTCTTTACCTAGTTCGTAACCAGCAGCTGCAACAGCTTCTGCGATAACTTCTAGAGCTTCAGCGTTAGACTTAAGGTTAGGAGCGAAACCACCTTCATCACCAACTGCAGTGCTGTAGCCTTTAGACTTAAGAACTTTAGCTAGGTTGTGGAATACTTCAGCGCCGATACGTAGACCTTCTTTAAGAGTCTTAGCGCCAACTGGTTGGATCATGAACTCTTGGATGTCAACGTTGTTATCTGCGTGCTCACCACCGTTGATGATGTTCATCATTGGTAGAGGCATAGAGAACTGACCAGCAGTACCGTTTAGCTCAGCGATGTGCTCGTATAGAGGCATGCCTTTCGCAGCAGCAGCAGCTTTTGCGTTAGCTAGAGATACAGCTAGGATAGCGTTCGCGCCGAACTTAGACTTGTTATCAGTACCGTCTAGGTCAAGCATGATTTGGTCAACGTCAGCTTGTGCTTTAGCGTCAGTACCAACTAGAGCTTCAGCGATTGGGCCGTTTACAGCTTCAATAGCTTTAAGAACACCTTTACCTAGGAAACGTGATTTGTCGCCGTCACGTAGCTCAAGAGCTTCGCGAGAACCAGTAGATGCGCCAGATGGAGCAGCAGCCATACCTACGAAACCGCCTTCTAGGTGTACTTCAGCTTCTACAGTTGGGTTACCACGTGAATCGATGATTTCACGACCTAGAACTTTAACGATCTTAGACATTGAATGTTTCCTTCTCGTTGAATATATAAATGTCAAATTTAAAGGTAGCAGCACAACTTACGCAGCTACCTGTATTCCTTTTTACTTTTCTAACTCGCCGCGCTGGAACTCACCAGCCGCTTTAACGAAACCTGCAAACAATGGGTGACCATCGCGAGGTGTTGAAGTGAACTCTGGGTGGAATTGAGCAGCAACGAACCATGGGTGGTTCGGGTTCTCAATGACTTCAACCAGTTTCTTGTCCGCAGATAGACCCGATACTTTTAGGCCAGCTTTTTCGATTTGTGGACGAAGATTGTTGTTCACTTCGTAACGATGACGGTGACGTTCATGGATCGTCGCGCTACCGTATAATTCGTAAGCTTTCGTCCCTTTAGCTAGGTGACAAAGCTGTGAACCAAGACGCATTGTGCCGCCAAGGTCAGATGTTTCTGTACGCTCTTCAACTTTACCTTCGCCATCAGTCCACTCAGTGATAAGACCAACAACTGGGTACTTAGTTTCAGTACAGAATTCAGAAGAGTGTGCCCCTTCCATTTTCGCAACGTTACGAGCGTACTCGATAAGTGCTACTTGCATACCTAGACAGATACCTAAGTACGGTACTTTGTTTTCACGAGCGTATTGAGCAGCAAGAATCTTACCTTCAACACCACGGTCACCAAAGCCACCAGGAACTAGGATTGCATCTAGGCCTTCTAAAACTTCTACGCCACGAGACTCAACGTCTTGTGAATCTACGTATTTAATATTAACGCTTAGGCGGTTTTTCAAGCCTGCGTGTTTTAGTGCTTCATTTACTGATTTGTATGCATCTGGTAGTTCAATGTACTTACCAACCATACCAATCGTCACTTCACCCGTTGGGTTAGCTTCTTCGTAAATTACTTGTTCCCATTCAGACAGGTCTGCTTCTGGAGCTGTAATGCCGAAACGCTTACATACAAGTTCATCAGTGCCTTGAGCTTTAATAAGCTGAGGGATCTTGTAGATAGAGTCAACATCGCGCATAGAAATAACTGCATTTTCTTGCACATTACAGAACAGAGCAATTTTCTTACGCTCATTCGAAGGAATGTTGCGGTCTGAACGACAAACTAGGATGTCTGGCTGAATACCAATAGACAGCAACTCTTTTACAGAGTGTTGCGTTGGCTTAGTTTTAACTTCGCCCGCAGCTGCTAGGTATGGCACTAGAGTAAGGTGCATGAACATTGCGCGTTCACGGCCTAGTTCTACTGCTAGCTGACGAATCGCTTCCATGAATGGTAGAGATTCGATATCACCAACCGTACCACCAACTTCAACGATCGCGATATCGTGGCCAGCTGCGCCAGAAATTACACGCTCTTTGATAGAGTTAGTGATGTGTGGGATAACCTGAATAGTTGCACCTAGGTAATCACCGCGACGCTCTTTCGCGAGTACGTCTGAGTAAACACGACCTGCAGTGAAGTTGTTACGCTTAGTCATCTTGGTGCGAATGAATCGCTCATAGTGACCAAGGTCAAGGTCAGTTTCAGCGCCATCTTCCGTAACGAACACTTCACCGTGCTGAGTCGGGCTCATAGTGCCTGGATCAACGTTGATGTAAGGGTCAAGCTTCATCATAGTCACTTTAAGACCACGAGCTTCTAAAATAGCCGCAAGAGATGCTGCAGCAATACCTTTACCTAGAGAGGATACAACCCCGCCAGTAACAAAAATGTAATTTGTCGTCATGTTTAACCTGAAATTGGTTGAATGAGGGAAATGGACTACTTCTGGACGGGATGAAAATATACCAGAAGCCCCTTATCGCCACAACGTGAAATCTATCACACTGCTATTTTTTATTTTTTGCTTCAAATCAATTCATGATAAAAGCTTTGGTTATCTTTTCTCCGCCACTTTGACTTCATCCCACATGGAATCAAGCTGTTGTAGTGAAAAGTCGTTCAAAATTTTATCCTGCTGACGAACTTTTTGTTCCACCCCTTTAAAACGACGTGAGAACTTCAAATTGGCTTTATTGAGCGCCGACTCTGGATTTTTACCTAAATGTCGCACCAAATTGACCGTCGCAAACAGCAAGTCACCTAACTCTTCTTCAACCAAATCTTCATTAGGCGTCACTTGAAGAGCTTCCTCTAGCACCTCATCGACTTCCTCTAAAACCTTATTAGCCACTGGGCCAATAGAGTCCCAATCGAAGCCATACTTCGCTACCTGTTTTTGAATCTTTGTAGCACGTGAAAGCGCGGGTAGAGAGTTTGGTATTGAGTCTAGAATACTTTCTGGAGTTTTGCCTGCTTGCGCTTTTTCTTTGGCTTTTTCGGCTTCCCAATTGGCATTAATCTCTTCATCACTCGCAAACTCGGTATCAGAGAACACATGTGGATGGCGGCGCGTTAGCTTCTCATTGATGCCATCAACCACATCAGAAAACTCAAATAGCCCCTGCTCTTTCGCTAGCTGGCTGTAGAAAATCACCTGAAACAACAGATCACCTAACTCTTCTTGTAGGTTTGGCCAATCTTTATTATGAATCGCATCCACCACCTCGTAGGTTTCTTCGATAGTATGCGGAACAATGGTTTCAAAATTTTGTTTCAAATCCCAAGGACAGCCACCTTCTGGATCGCGCAGCTTAGTCATAATCTGTTCAAGTTGTTCAATCGGGTGATTCATCTTTTCTTCCTATTCACTGTCTTTGATTTTTAAATTTAAAACTTCTGTTAAAACTAAAAAAGGTGAGCAGCTAAAACCACTCACCTTTCTATTTTTCTTGTTAAACCAACGCGTCATTCAATGCATTGTTCGGTTTTTACTAAGTAATTGGTTCTTCTAACAAGGCAACAAACTTACGAGACTTCTGAGCATAGCTTGCCTATGTGATGAAGCGAGTATAGTGCAGTTAACACGGTTAGAAAGCCAAGTACGACGTAAAAGCTAGCCTAGTCTTTTGACGCTCATTACATCTTTGATCTGCTCGACACGACTTGTCACTCGACTCAGAATCTCAATATTGGTCACTTCCAAATCGAAATCCATTACCGATAGCTGACGCTTGTAATCGATGCGGCTCTTCATTGTTGTCACGCTGATCTTCTCGTTCGAGAACAGTGAGGTGATGTCTTTCAACAAGCCATTACGCTCTAGCGCTTCAACGCGCAGAGTTAGGATGTAAGAACCGACGAAGCCATTGCCCCAGACAGTATCAATAATACGTTCTGGCGCATGCAGGCTTAGCTCACTCAACTGCTCACAGTCAGCACGGTGCACTGAGATACCACGACCTTGCGTAATGTAACCTTTAATAACATCGCCTGGGATTGGCTGACAGCAACGCGCTAGGTGCGTCATTAAGTTATCAACGCCCTCAACCACTACCGCGTCTTTCTTAGGACGACTCTGCTGTGCTGGCTTGTTTTCCGACTCAAGCAGTTTCTCTAGCGCTTTCTTATCTTCTTCTTCCGCCGTCGGCTTATTCACCAACGCATTGATGTGATTAACCACTTGGTTAATGCGCAAGTCGCCACTGCCGATACCAGCATAGAGTTCATCTGGCGTGTTGACGTTAAAGCGTCTTAGCGCGTATTGGTCTGCATCTTTTAGGGTTGCACCGACTTTCGCTAGTTCAACCTCAAGGATGTCTCGACCCGCTTCGAGGTTCTTCTCTCGGCTTTGCGCACGGAACCAAGCATTGATCTTCGCACGAGCCCGGCTTGAATGAACGAACCCTGTAGTTGGATTTAACCAGTCACGTGATGGGTTCGGTTCTTTTTGAGTGATGATTTCAACCTGATCACCCATCGATAATTTATGGGTAAACGGTACGATACGTCCCGCTACTTTTGCACCGATACAGCGGTGTCCAACCATCGAGTGGATGTGGTAAGCGAAGTCCAACGGAGTGGCACCCATAGGTAAATCGACGACATCACCGCGCGGTGTAAATGCGTATACGCGGTCATCGAATACTTGGCTACGAACTTCATCCAGCATCTCGCCAGAGTCCGACATCTCTTCTTGCCAATCGATAAGTTTACGCAACCAAGTGATTTTCTCATCGTAACCACTGCGCCCGCTTGAAGCACCTTCTTTGTACTTCCAGTGCGCAGCGACACCCAACTCAGAGTCTTCGTGCATTTGCTTGGTACGGATCTGAATCTCAATGGTCTTGCCTTCAGGGCCCAGAACCACGGTGTGAATCGATTGGTAACCATTTGGCTTAGGGTTCGCCACGTAGTCATCAAATTCACTTGGTAGATGTTTGTATTTGGTATGAACCACACCTAGGCCGGCATAGCAGTCTTGAAGCTGGTCGGCGATGATACGCACAGCACGCACGTCAAAAAGCTCATCGAAGTCCAAGCCTTTCTTCTGCATTTTACGCCAGATACTGTAGATGTGTTTTGGTCGACCGCTGACTTCAGCATTGATGTTTGAACGCTGCATTTCTGCTGTTAAATCATCAACGAAATCTGTGATGTATTGTTCACGAACGATACGACGCTCAGACAGCTGTTTCGCAATCTGCTTGTAGGTGTCTGGCTGCTGATAGCGGAATGCGTAATCTTCGATTTCCCACTTAAGTTGACCGATACCTAAACGGTTCGCCAGTGGAGCATAGATGTTAGAACACTCTTTTGCTGCCGCGCGACGTACAGCATCTGGCGCTTTTTTTACTTCAATAAGGTTACAGATTCGCTCAGCTAGCTTGATAACTACGCAGCGGAAATCATCCACCATCGCCAGTAGCATACGACGAACGTTATCAACTTGACCCGAGGCAGCGCTGCCTTCAAGAGTCACGTTTAACTGGCCTAAAGCCGCCATTTCTTCAACGCCATCAATCAACTTTACGGTTTCTTTACCGTAGCTTTCTTCAAACGCTTCGCGCTCAAAAACGCCGCTTGAGACGACGGGAAAAAGTTGTGCTGCAATTAAAGTGGCACGGTCCATGGACAGCGTAACCAAGATTTCGATCATCTCACGGCCACGCCAAAGCAACAGCGATGCTTGCTCGTGATCTTTTAATAGCTCTTCACAGTGACGATAAACTTTGATCAGTTTATTCGAGGTCTTTACGTCTTGATTCAGTGACGCAATCCAACTTTCTAGCTCAAACTGTTCGCTTGGGTTTAAATGTGCGCTTCGTACCGCAACCATCATGCCTTCCTAGTTATTATGTTTTATACCCAACTCAATATGACTAACTGGTTCCAAGTTAGTTCGACCATATTGATATCAGCGCAAGTTTCCCTGCGCCTTTGTGATTCATTTTTAAGCCTTGATAAAGAGAGCCATCGATTCTAGATGACTGGTGTGCGGGAACATGTCCAACATACCCAATTTGGCTAACTGATAACCTTGTTTTTCTAAGCTCTCAGAATCTCTAGCTAGAGTAGCAGGATTACACGAAACATAAACCACACGCTTCGCTCCTAACGCTGAAATTTGATCAACGATCCCACTCGCTCCCGCACGTGCCGGGTCAAGCAATACTTTATCGAATTTCTCTTTTGCCCAAGGCTGTGAAGATAAGTCTTCTTCAAGGTTAGTTTGGTAAAATTCCGTATTGCTTAACTGGTTTAACGCTGCGTTAGATGTGGCTTGCTGAACCATTTCATCAACGCCTTCCACACCAACCACAAACGCCGATTGTTGTGCTATAGGCAAACTGAAGTTACCTAGACCACAAAACAGGTCTAGCACTCGCTCATCCGCTTGAGGTTCTAGCCACTCAATCGCTTGAGCCACCATCTGCTGGTTGACCTTCTGGTTCACCTGAATGAAATGGTTTGGCTCGAAAGGTAAGGTAACACCCGTTTCACTATAGGTTGGCGCTTCACCAACCAAACGAACCAACTTATCGGTTTCAGGCATCGAATACAACGTCGCGCCTTCTTCTTTCGCTAACGCTATCAGCGCTTGTTCATCTTTTTCAACCAAAGGTTTGAGGTGGCGTAGCACCATAACAGGGCCAGTATCGCCCAACACCAATTCAACGTGTCCTAAAGACGTAAGGTTGTTGAAAGTGTTTAGTAAATTTTTCAGTTTTGGCAGCAATACATTGAGGCGAGGATCAAGCACGGCACAATCTGTGATGTTTTCAATCTGCTTACTCTGCTTCTTACGGAAACCGAACTGAAGCTGCTGTGTCTTCTTATCAACAAATAGGCTGATACGTGCGCGACGTCGATAACCGGTTTCATCACCTATAATAGGCTGTGCAACTTCAGTATTTGCCGTTTGGTATTGGCTCATCAGGTGCGTCAGAGATTGCGATTTATGCTCAACCTGAGAAGAATAACCGAGGTGCTGAAGGTGACAGCCACCACACTGATTAAAGTGCTTACAAAACGGCTTTAAACGCTGCCCGCTCGGCTTCAATAACTTGATAAGCTTAGCTCGCGAAAACTTACTTTTGCTCTCAGTAAGTTGAATAACCACCTGCTCACCGGGCAATGCGCCATCAATGAAAACTGGTTTATTCTTCTGATAAGCGATACCAGCGCCATTGTGATCCATTCGTTCAACCAAAACCGATTGATGCTTGGTCTCGAGTTGAGTTTTCTTTTTTGGTTGGAAAAAACGTGCCATTGCTTGTGCCTAATGTATCTTTTAATAAGTAATTGGTATCCAGGACTCACTATTATGTCTTGGAATCATTGTCGAACGTCACGGCTTTGATTAAGCTTACCGTTCACTTAACCGCCATTGTGTGCGTTATTTTCCCATATCCAGACCTCGATGTAATTAAAGAACATGACCAGATATGGCTTAAGAGCCCGTGTAATTACCTTAACTCTAGCTCCAACCCTGATTATTGGGTTGCTATTGAGTGCATTTTTCTCATTTAACCGCTATCAAGACCTTGAGGGGCAAGTGGTTAACACTGGTACTAGCATCATTGAACCACTTGCGATTGCGAGTGAATCAGGCATGAAGCTCGAAAGTCGAGAGTCTGTTCGTCAGCTTATTAGCTATGCACATAGGAAGAATTCTAAGTTAGTGCGCAGCATCGCGGTGTTTGATGAACGTCATGAGTTGTTTGTAACCTCAAACTTTCATCCTGACTTTGAAAGCCTGACTTATCCGAAAGATAAACCGATCCCGCATTTGAGCTCATCGAACCTGCTCGATAACACGCTGATTCTGCGAACGCCGATCATAGCCGAAGGCCAATACATCAATTCAGCCAACGGTCAGTCTCAAGCCAACCAAGCGATCGGTTATATTGCGATTGAATTAGACTTATCTTCTCTTCGATTGCAGCAATATCAAGAAGTGTTCTCTGCGTTCTTGGTGTTGATTCTGGGTCTTGGACTTTCTGGGGTATTTGCCTTCCGTTTGATGCACGACGTAACCCAACCGATCACACACATGAAAAACATGGTCGACCGAATTCGTCGTGGTCACCTAGATGTGCGTATCGAAGGAAAAATGCATGGCGAGCTAGACTCACTGAAAAACGGTATCAACGCGATGGCGGTATCGCTGTCAGAGTATCACGTCGAGATGCAGCACAGTATCGACCAAGCAACATCCGATCTACGTGAAACCCTTGAGCAGCTAGAGATTCAAAACGTTGAGTTAGACATTGCAAAGAAACGCGCTCAAGAAGCAGCTCGTGTTAAATCTGAATTCTTGGCTAATATGTCTCACGAACTGAGAACGCCGCTGAATGGGGTGATTGGCTTTACTCGTCAGATGCTCAAGACTCACCTATCGAACAGTCAAACCGATTACCTGCAAACCATTGAACGCTCGGCAAACAACCTGCTCAGCATCATCAACGATATCTTAGACTTCTCGAAACTTGAAGCCGGTAAACTGGCTCTAGAAAACATCCCATTTGAATTCCAAGCTAGCCTTGAAGAGGTAGTAAACCTTCAAGCAACCAACGCTCATGAGAAAGGCCTAGAGCTGACACTTAAGATCGACCCTAAAGTACCACCGGGCGTCGTAGGCGATCCACTGCGTATTCAACAGATCCTGACCAACCTAGTTGGCAACTCAATCAAATTTACGGAGCGCGGCAACATTGATATCAGCGTTGAGCTTCGTTCACAAAGCGAAGACAGTATCGAGCTGCAATTCATGGTTCGTGATACCGGCATTGGTATCTCTGAGCGTCAACAAGCTCAGCTGTTCCAAGCCTTTAGCCAAGCCGATGCAAGTATCTCTCGTCGCTATGGTGGTACAGGCTTAGGTCTGGTTATCACCCAAAAACTGGTCAGCCAAATGGGCGGAGAGATCAGCCTAACCAGTCGTCTGCACCAAGGTTCAACCTTCTGGTTCACCTTAAGACTATCAACGACTGATATGCCAATGACTGAGTTAATAGAGACTCAGTGTCTACAAGACAAACAACTGCTGCTTATAGAACCAAATATGCAAGCGGCCTCAATTACTCAGCAAATCCTAACCCAAGAGGGCTTAGTGGTCACGTATCGTTCGGTTATGCCAGACGAGAGCACCTCGTATGACTACGTACTACTGAACCTAGCCGCGAACCAAGAATATCAATTTGATACTGTGAGTGGTTGGGCGATAGGCGCGAAGAAGATTGCTCAAAACGTGATAATTGGTACACCAAGTACCGAGCTAGCGCTGGGTGAGCAGCTAATGAAAGAGGTCGATGTTCAGTGCATCACTAAGCCTCTTTCTCGTAAGAAGTTGCTGCAAACTCTGGTATCGAATCAAGCACCGACCTTGATTGCACCGGCTATTGAAACACATTCAGAAGAGAAGCTTCCGCTTACGGTATTGGCGGTCGACGACAACCCTGCCAACCTTAAGCTGATCACTGCGCTGCTAAAAGAACGCGTAGAAACCGTCATCAGTTGTACCAGTGGTCAGCAGGCGATAGACAAAGCGACAGAAACTCAATTTGATATCATCTTCATGGATATTCAAATGCCACAGATGGACGGTGTGACCGCTTGTCAGAACATCAAAAAGCTGGCGAACAATGCAAACACGCCTGTAATTGCCGTTACTGCTCACGCCATGATGGGGGAGCGTGACCGACTACTTGACGCAGGTATGGATGACTACCTAACCAAGCCTATTGAAGAACATGTGTTACAACAGGTTCTGATTCATTGGAGCCCAACCTCTGAGGTTGAGCACATCGAAAAAATAGATCCAGACCATCCCGCAGTCTCTGCTGAGATCGATAACGGCTCAGTGTCAGAAACTGAAGCCAGCGTGCACAAAAATATCATCATTGATTGGCAAGCGGCGATGAAACAGGCCGCCAATAAAGAAGACCTCGCACGCGATATGCTGCAAATGCTGGTCGACTTTATCCCAGAGGTTTACGAAACAGCAGACAAAGCGATAGAAGACAGTGACTACCCAGTTGAAGAGCTGATACACATCATCCACAAGATGCATGGCAGCAGCTCGTACAGCGGCGTACCAAGGCTAAAATCGGTGTGTGCGACGATAGAGAAAGAACTGCGTTCAGGTACTTCTGTTGAAGACATTGAACCGGAACTTTTCGAACTTCAGGATGAGTTAGATAAGGTTCAAGCGACGGCTATTCACTACTTGAAACCAGCCCGTGATTAGATTGATTTAGCCTCAAACTCAAAGCAATAAAAAAGCAGAGCATATAAGCTCTGCTTTTTTGTTTAGCAGCGAATCGAACGCTAGGTTTCGATTAACCTTAATAGGTAGTTATCGGTAAGCAATTATGATTCGAGCAACACCGTTGCCACAGCGTAGTGACGCTCATCCGAGATAGTCAGATGAATCGATGTTGTACCATTCGCCTCTGCGATTTCACGTGCTTTTTTATGCAGCCTCAGAACTGGCTTGCCATGCTCATCGTTTGAAATCTCAAAGTCGTGGAAGGTCACACCAAGCGCGATGCCCGTGCCTAACGCCTTAGATGCCGCTTCTTTTGCAGCAAAACGTTTTGCAAGGTAACGCCCTTTTTGCTTAAGTTGCTGGAATACTTCAAATTCAGAATCGGTCAAAATACGTTGAGCAAAAGCGTCACCACTTCGTGACAATGCCTTTTCAACACGTTCAATTTCTGCGATATCTGTACCTAATCCAACAACAGCCATGTTTACCCTACTACCAAACTTCTATCTATTAATTCTACTAATTAGTCGCTTACGACTTAACGCTTACTGTTTAGAAAACTAAGCGTTGTTACGTGCTGTTTCCATCACGGCTTTCATGTCTGCAACGGCTTTGTTCAAACCATCAAACACTGCACGTCCCATGATTGAGTGACCGATGTTCAACTCGTAGATCTCTGGAAGAGCCGCAATCGGTGCTACGTTGTGGTAAGTCAGACCATGACCAGCATTGACTGTGATACCAAGATCGTCCGCGTAGCTTGCGCCTGCAGCAATCTTTTTCAGCTCGTCTTGTTGGTCTTCTTCTGTTTTAGCATCGGCATAATGGCCAGTGTGCAGTTCAATGAACGGTGCGCCACACGCTTTTGCTGCGTCGATTTGCTCACGGTCAGCATCGATAAACAGAGATACTTTAATGCCAGCAGCAGACAGTTTTTCCGTCGCCGCTTTGATCTTTTCAAGTTGACCAACCACGTCCAAGCCACCTTCAGTGGTCAGTTCTTCACGCTTCTCTGGAACCAGACAAACAAACTCAGGATTAGTATCGAGGGCAATTTGAACCATCTCGTCCGTTACTGCCATCTCCAAGTTCATACGAGTTTGAAGAGTTTCAGCCAGAATACGTACATCGCGGTCAACGATATGACGACGGTCTTCACGCAGGTGAATAGTAATACCGTCAGCACCCGCACGTTCAGCAATTTCAGCTGCGTGTACTGGATCTGGGTATTTAGTACCACGTGCATTACGTAGTGTTGCAATATGGTCGATATTAACGCCTAAAAGGATTGAGCTCATTTTCCAATACTCCGTGCTCTAGAGAGGGCTATTGTTGGCATAAATAGCTCTCTACTTTTTAATGGTTTGCCGCCAAGATACGGCTTTAAGGCTATGCGTGTAAAGCGTTTTGCCGCTTTTAACTGCTCTTTAGTGATAAACCTACGTTCACTGATTGCGATTAGTTCATCGCCCATAAAAGTCAGGTTGTCTCGACGCACCGAAGCGATGAAACCTTTCTGCTCTCGATAGCGATAAGTCATGCTCGGATCAATCGCTTCACCAGTGCCCGCGCAGTGTAAAAAGTCGACGCCATAACCCATAGCGGATAATAGAGCCAACTCAAAACGACGCAGCGCTGGCTCAGGATTTTCATTATGCGCCAGCTCTGTTAAAGCATGAAGATAGTCGTGAAAAAGTGCTGGCATCGCCACTTCCGCCATCAATACACGACCGATTAGCTCGTTCACATACATGGCTGAATACAGATTGATACCGGCGAGAGGGAGCCCCAAGCTAATCGGCTCAGCTTGGCGTAAGGTTTTCATCGAACCATTACCAGACCACTTAAGCAGTAGCGGTGTAAAAGGTTGTAATGCACCTTTCAAATTGGAACGCTTGCTGCGAGCGCCTTTAGACATCAACGTCACCCGACCGAACTCTTCGCTGAAGACGTCCAAGATCAGGCTCGACTCACTGTATGGTCGACGGTGCAACACAAAGCATCGCTGTAACCCTTCGCTCAATCACTCACCCTTATTACAGATACAAAAAGAGAGAGTTCGCACTCTCTCTTGGATTTATCTTCAGTTCAACTTTCTTAATCTCAGAAAGTGACGTTCAATATATTATAGATCGTCGATGTAGCCTAACGAGCGAAGTGCACGCTCATCATCAGCCCAGCCAGATTTAACCTTGACCCAAGTCTCTAGGTAAACTTTACGGCCGAATAGCTCTTCCATATCGATACGCGCTTCACGACCAATCGTTTTGATCTTCTCGCCCGCTTTACCAATCACCATTTTCTTCTGACCTGTACGCTCAACAAGAATCAGTGCATTAATGTGGAAGCCATCGTTATCTGGGTTGTAATCGAAACGTTCGATTTCAACCGTTACTGAGTATGGTAGCTCGTCACCCGTAAAGCGCATCAGCTTTTCACGGATAATTTCAGAGGCCATAAAACGTTGCGAGCGATCAGTCACGTATTCTTCAGGAAAGTGGTGTGTAGCTTTAGGTAAATGTTCACGTACGTGCTTACGCAGTACATCAATGTTTTTACCTTGCTTCGCTGAGATTGGCACAACGTCAATGAAGTCCATCTTCTTAGAGACTTCCATCATATGTTGCATCACGTTAGTACGGTCTTGAACGTTATCTACTTTGTTGATGCAAAGTACAACTGGGAAGTCAGTCTTCTTCAGTTTGTTCAAAACCATCTCATCGTCGTCAGTCCAGTGAGTACCATCGACAAGGAAAAATACTAGGTTCACATCACTCAGTGAGCTGTTCGCCGCACGGTTCATCAGACGGTTAATTGCACGCTTTTCTTCAATATGAAGTCCAGGAGTATCAACAAAGATCGCTTGGTAATCACCCTCAGTTTCAACGCCCATAATACGGTGACGTGTCGTCTGTGGTTTACGTGATGTAATAGAAATCTTCTGTCCCAGAATATGGTTCAGAAGCGTCGACTTACCTACGTTTGGGCGACCGACAATAGCGATGAAGCCACAATGTTGGTTTTCCGGTAGGCCTGTTTTTTTGCTATCAGATGAAAAGAATGCATCGATATCGAAATCTTGGTTGTTATCAGACATTGCTTAGTTGCTCTAATGCTGTTTCAGCAGCCGCTTGTTCTGCCTTGCGGCGGCTAGTGCCTTTACCGATAACAGGTTTATCCACACCTGCCACTTCACACTCAACCGTAAACTCTTGGTTGTGTGCTTCACCTTTAATATTAGTCACTGTGTAGACAGGTAGAGGATTTCTTCGACCTTGTAAAAACTCTTGTAGGCGAGTTTTCGGATCTTTTTGAGATACTCCAGGCTGAATAGCATCTAGGCGAGATTGGTACCAGCTTAAAATAATGCCGCGAACCGTCTCGGTATCACTATCTAAATAGACAGCGCCGATGATCGCTTCAACCGCATCCGCTAGAATAGAATCACGACGGAAACCGCCACTCTTCAACTCACCTGGACCTAATTTTAAGTAATCTCCTAGTTCGAATTCACGACCTAGTTCTGCCAATGTATGACCACGTACTAATGTTGCGCGCATGCGGCTCATATCACCTTCGTTTACCTTAGGGAAACGGTGGTAAAGATCATCAGCGATAACAAAACTTAAAATTGAATCGCCCAGAAACTCAAGACGTTCGTTATGTTTACCTGCGGCGCTGCGGTGAGTCAGCGCCAAGTGGATAAGATCGGCATCATTAAACTGATAGCCAATCTTTCTCTCTAGTTTATCAATTGGAGAATTCATGCTCTCTCGATGTGTTATGTGATCGATTAATGAATCCCACCGATGCGATTAAAACGCACACCAGTAGGAATCCATGTTGGAAGTACACTGTCTGAACCGCGTTCGAACTCGAAGCTGATCCAAATAGCAACAGCCTTACCAACAAGGTTTGCTTCAGGGACAAAGCCCCAGTAACGGCTATCGGCACTGTTGTCACGGTTATCACCCATCACAAAGTACTGGCCTTCTGGAACGACCCATTCGTTAACACCATTGCGAGGCTGATATGCTTGCACACGATCACGGCGTAATGGGTTAACTAAAATCTGGTGCTCTACGTCTCCAAGCTGTTCGTTCAGCTGAATCAGAGGCACACCATCTTGAATAAATTGGCTCTCTTCAACATTACTTAGTTTCACTGGTTCACAGCTACTTGTACCCTTCGCCTGAATACAGATCTCTTTACGACTGCTGTAGCGAATCGTGTCACCAGGCATACCAACAACACGCTTAATGTAGTCGATGTTTGGCTGAGGTGGGTACTTAAATACGATTGAATCGCCGCGTTCTGGCTTGCCTATTTCTACCAATTGAGTGCGCCATACTGGGTCTTTTAGACCGTACGCGTACTTCTCTACCAAGATGAAATCACCAACCAAAAGGGTTGGCATCATCGAGCCAGAAGGGATTTGAAACGGTTCATAGATGAATGAACGCAAGATCAAAACAAATGCAATTACCGGGAAAATGGACACACTGTTCTCAACCCACCAAGGCTGAGCCGTAACTTTTGCGCTAGTTTCAGCGTCTAGGCCATTCGATTGCGCTTCAACGTCAGCAAGTTTTTGCTGGCGCTTCTTCGCCCACACAAACTTTTCCAACGCCCATACAATGCCGGTCACTAGAGTTACGATCACTAAGATAAGCGAAAATGTATTAGCCATTGATATCCCTTAAATTTCATTTCTTTAAAAATAACGAAAGTGAAAGAATAGCGAGCTACTCTTCCACTTTCAATTATTCGTTTACCGCTGGATAAAGTTAATCTTTTCCAACGTGAAGGATTGCAAGGAAAGCTTCTTGAGGCAGTTCAACGTTACCGATCTGCTTCATACGCTTCTTACCTTCTTTTTGTTTCTTAAGAAGTTTCTTCTTACGGCTGATATCACCACCGTAACATTTTGCGATTACGTTCTTACGCAGTTGTTTCACTGTAGAACGAGCAATGATGTGGTTACCAATCGCTGCTTGAATCGCGATATCGAACATCTGACGAGGGATGAACTCTTTCATCTTCTCTACCAGTAGACGGCCACGAGACTGAGCAATATCTTTGTGCGTAATGATCGCTAGTGCATCAACTGTTTCGCCATTCAGCAATACGTCTACACGTACCATGTTTGATGGCTCGTAGCGTTGGAAGTTGTAATCCAATGATGCGTAACCGCGAGACGTTGACTTCAGACGGTCGAAGAAGTCGAGAACTACTTCTGCCATAGGAAGATCGTACGTCACAGCAACTTGGTTACCGTGGTAAACCATGTCTACTTGTACGCCACGCTTCTCAACACACAGTGTGATTACGTTACCTAGGTAATCCGAAGGTACCAGGATATTACAGCGTGCAATTGGTTCACGAATTTCTTCTAGGTCATTAACCGCTGGCAGTTTAGCCGGGCTATCAACGTAAAGAACCGTTTTATCTGTTTTTACAACTTCATACACAACTGTTGGTGCAGTCGTGATTAGATCTAGGTCGTATTCACGCTCGAGACGCTCTTGGATGATCTCCATGTGAAGCATTCCTAAGAAGCCACAACGGAAACCAAAACCAAGTGCTGCTGAACTTTCTGGTTCAAAGAACAGTGACGCATCGTTCAGGCTTAGCTTGCCTAACGCGTCACGGAAGTTTTCGTAGTCATCAGATGATACAGGGAATAGACCTGCGTATACCTGAGGCTTCACTTTTTGGAAGCCAGGTAGACGTTCAGTGCTGCCGCCCTTTGCAAGCGTCAACGTATCACCAACTGGTGCACCTAGGATGTCTTTAATACCACAAACAACCCAACCTACTTCGCCAGTATTTAGCTCTGTAGTATCGATTTGCTTAGGCGTGAAGATACCTAGACGGTCAACACCCCATACTTGGTCTGTCGACATTACTTTGATCTTATCGTTCTTCTTCAGCTTACCGTTTTTAATACGAACCAAAGAAACTACGCCAAGGTAGTTATCGAACCAAGAGTCAATGATCAACGCTTGTAGAGGCGCTTCAGGATCACCTTCCGGTGGCGGGATGGCCGTTACGATGTTTTCTAGAACATCATCAACACCCAAGCCGGTTTTCGCAGAACAGCGAGTCGCTTCCATCGCATCGATGCCAACGATCTCTTCGATTTCTTCAGCAACACGTTCTGGTTCAGCTGCAGGTAAGTCAATCTTGTTCAAGATTGGCACTACTTCCAGTTCCATTTCAATTGCTGTGTAACAGTTTGCTAGAGTTTGTGCTTCAACACCTTGGCCAGCATCCACTACAAGTAGTGCGCCTTCACAAGCAGCTAGAGAACGAGATACTTCGTAAGAGAAGTCTACGTGTCCAGGAGTGTCGATAAAGTTAAGTTGGTAAGTTTCACCATCTTTAGCTTTGTAATCTAAAGTCACACTCTGCGCTTTAATTGTAATACCACGCTCGCGTTCTATATCCATAGAATCGAGGACTTGAGCTGCCATCTCACGTTCACTTAATCCTCCACAAACTTGGATTAAGCGGTCAGAAAGGGTCGACTTACCGTGGTCGATGTGGGCGATAATCGAAAAATTACGAATGTGCTTCATAGGCTTGGTGTGACTAAACTCTTTGAATAGGGATAATAAGAAAGCCGCGACGCGTCCAATCTACACTCAGCATTGGTGGCGGCATTTCAATCAAGTTGGCAGATTCTACCCAATTTAAGGGCAAGAAGCATCATAAATTAGACGAGAGACTCACCTAGGATTCGAATCAAGACGACTTCTTGCTTGGATTTGTCTTCCATGGGTTTGGCTAACCGCTTCGCTAAGGCAATCCCACCAGCGGTAAACAGTGCTGCACTTAAGATAACAATACCCTCGCCCCCTTGAAGTAAGGGTTGCAACAAGAGTTGTCCAAAACCAGCACCAATCATCAGCATGAAAAGTGGGATTAGATAAACGATGGCTGCCGACTGAAGTAGGCTTTTTTCAGGAAAGCCAATTTCTACGATTTGCCCAGCTTTGACTAAGCTTTTAGTTTTAAGCTGCCAAAACAAAGATTTATTGCCAACTGCCTTGGTCACAATACCCGTGCCGCAACTTTTTTGAGAAGAGCAACTGCTACAACTGGTTTGTTGTTCGCAGCTCAGTTGAACAAAATATTGCTTACCTTTTTGTTCAACTGAGCTAACGGTCGCCAACGCGGTCATCATTGCGCTGGTACCGATTTATTGAATGTAACTGACTGAGCAATACGCTTTGCAGTTGCAGGCGGAATGTCACCAACCACAGAGATTTCTTTGTCGCCAATCACTAAGCTATGCAAGGTTCTACGCCCTTGACGTACCAACTGCCCTTTCAATGAATGTTCGTCTTTATCGGCGATATAAACCGAAAAGCTAAACAATCCATCACTGAAAAGCTGGCTTTCAACCATTTTATCTGTCGCTGCCATTTGATAACGGCTAAGCTCTTTTGACTTAAACCCTTCAGGAATCCAAGAGGCCTGCCAGTTAGTTTCACTCACTAAGCCTTCCGGCAATGATAAGACTTTCGGCAATTGAGCTTGGTTCAATCCCCCCATTGCCTCTGCAATCTTATCGTTCACCACGTAAGAAATAGTGCGGTACTGTTCAAGCACTTCACCGTCACGATCCAAAAGATCGGCACGCAAAGGAAGACTGGTTTTTTCATCGACCCAAACTACGTAGGAGTAACGAAGGCCATCTTTTGGCACGACGCGTAATACTTGAGTGGTGCTTCCCGCTTCACGAGAGCGTCCAACTTTTACAAAATCGTAGTACTGGTTCAGAGAGTCAATATCTCGGTTAATCATCGGAATGACAGGTGCAACCATACTGCCAGATTGAATAGTAAATGGCTCAGTACCCGGTTCGATGTAACTAACTTCATTGCCACGTCGAATGACTTCACGAACCGGGCCGCTCAGATAAACAAGGTGTGCAAGTTGTTGATCGTCGTTAACGGCATGACGATAAAGTAGAGGTTCAATACTGCTCTTCTTTATCAATATGTAAGAGAGCTCGTAATTTAGATGCTGACTGGCCTCGTTCATTTGATGCAACAAGGCCTTTGCAGTAGGTTCCTCTGCAAAGGCTGTTGGAGACATCAAGCTGAACAGTGTCAGTGCACTGACCAGGATTTTCTTCATTCAATGTCCGATTCTAGATGTGCATCTTGCATTGGCGATGCATCACTGTTAAGTCTTAGCTGCAGCTCATAATCTTCTAGCATTGCATGAACGCGTTTACGCTGCTCTTGCAAGTTAGCTTCCGATGCCTGCTTTTCAACAGAGTCACGCGTTAAGCTTACTGGTTCCGCAGAACCCGCAAATGGAATCGTCTGGAGTACAGGCAACTGCTCTGGTGCTGCAGGGTCGCTGCCACCATATTGTTGAACACCTAATACAACCACTAATGAAACACACGCTGCCACGGCAACTTGTCCAAACTGTTGTAACCAAGCCGGAAGCTGACGCTTCGCTTGCTGAGGTTTAGGCTGCTCTTCAATTGGAGCAACAGTAGGTTCAACATTCACTTGGTGCAGGTTCGGCATTGCACTATGTGCAGGCTCAGCTTCAAGCGCTGCTGCCACATTGTTAGCAATGTTCCAATCTTGAGTTTCTGGCGCATCCCCACGCATAACATCACCAATTAAATGGTAACTCTGCCAGGTATCCATGCTTTCTTGATCGGATTCGAGATCTACAATGAGAACTTTATCGATCGTTTCACCATCCATGAGTGCCGAAAGCTTTTCTTTATCAGCCATTATTTTCACCATAATTATTACAAGTTCTAGCGTTGCAAAAGAGGTTTAATTTTCTTTTCCACCGCTTCACGAGCTCGGAAAATACGCGAACGTACGGTTCCTACAGGGCAATCCATTACTTCTGCAATCTCTTCGTAGCTCAAACCTTCGAGCTCACGCAACGTCATTGCAGTTTTTAAGTCTTCTGGTAGCGCTTCAATCGCTCCAAAAACGACTTGTTTCAATTCTTTTGACAGCGTTAAGTTCTCAGGGTTCGATATTTCTTTTAACGCGCTGCCAGTTTCGTAATATTCTGCATCTTCTGCATCTACATCTGTTGCTGGCGGCCTACGGCTTTGGGCAACGATATGATTTTTAGCGGTGTTCACGGCAATTCGGTACAACCATGTATAGAAGGCACTCTCGCCACGAAAGTTAGGTATCGCGCGGTAAGCTTTAATAAAAGCTTCTTGTGCTACATCAGGTACATCACCGGAATTATTCACGTATCGAGAGATAAGATTACAAACTTTGTTTTGATACTTAACCACTAGTAAGTTAAATGCCTGCTTATCTCCACTCTGAACTCGCTCAATCAACACTTGATCGGTTAGCTGCTCGTTCATTCGAGCGGGTACTCCTATTGTTATAACCCTCACCTTCACAGATATGGGTACTAATTATGCGAAATGTAGTATTGACACCACCGTCTACAAGAGCACTATTGTGACTAAGCCAAATACCGAAAGTTCCAACTTTCTTAAAATTATTTGCCATTATTGTTTCACAATGTGATGTAATAAAAATAGCTATCCCTATCAATTTGGGGAAACTTGAGCAAAAGCAATGGTATTGAGCAATTAAATATTTCTAGATAGCTGTCTATATATTGATTTTGCATAGCGTTTAAGGATGACTCTGGAGAGATTATAACAGTCTTCCCCAAACTCCTAAAACAAGACAAAGTCAATTGAGAGTGGACAACTCGACTATAGCCCGGGATTTAATAAGTTTTATGAACGCAAACCGTGAACATCAGTGTGATGTATTAGTGGTAGGAAGTGGTGCGGCAGGCTTGTCATTAGCCTTACGCGTAGCAGAACATGCAAAAGTAATTGTATTAAGCAAAGGACCACGCAGCGAAGGATCGACGTATTACGCACAAGGTGGTATCGCCGCGGTGTTCGATGAGTCGGACAGTATTGAGTCTCATGTAGAGGATACTCAAATTGCTGGGGCTGGGTTATGTGAAGAAGATACAGTTCAATTCATTGCTGAAAATGCTAAAGAGTGTGTGCAATGGCTGATTGATGGTGGTGTTCCATTTGATAAAGATGAGAACAGCACAGAAGGCCAACCAAAATATCACCTCACTCGAGAGGGTGGCCACAGTCACCGCAGAATCCTGCACGCTGCCGATGCAACCGGCATGGCGATGCAAACCTCGCTGCAAGATAACGTCAACAACCACCCAAATATCGAGATCTTCGAGCGCCACAATGCGCTGGATTTAATCACTGAAGATAAGATTGGTGGTTCGAAAGACAAGGTTATCGGAGCCTATATTTGGAACCGCAACCAAGAGCACGTTGAAACCGTGCGCGCTAAGTTTGTTGTATTAGCAACAGGTGGCGCTTCAAAGGTTTACCAGTACACCTCTAACCCAGATGTCTCTTCAGGTGATGGTATTGCTATCGCTTGGCGTGCAGGTTGTCGTGTCGCAAACCTCGAATTCAACCAATTCCACCCAACATGTCTATTCCACCCAGAAGCGCGTAACTTCCTTCTGACGGAAGCATTGCGTGGTGAAGGCGCTTACTTGCGTCGCCCTGATGGTTCAAGATTCATGAAGGACTTCGACGAGCGTGGTGAACTGGCGCCTCGTGATGTGGTTGCTCGTGCGATTGACTTCGAAATGAAGCGTTTAGGCGCAGACTGTATGTATGTAGACATCAGCCACAAGCCTGAAGAATTCATCACTGCGCATTTCCCAATGATACACACTCGCTTGATGGACTTGGGTATAGACATGACTAAAGAGCCGATCCCTATCGTACCGGCTGCGCACTACACTTGTGGTGGTGTAATGGTTAATAAGCAAGGTCAAACCGATCTCACTAACTTGTATGCGATTGGCGAAGTGAGCTATACCGGCTTACACGGTGCAAACCGTATGGCTTCTAACTCACTGCTTGAGTGTGTGGTTTACGCATGGGCAGCAGCAAAAGATATCGTTGAGAACATCGACCAATCTCAACTGTGTGCAGAACTGCCAGCGTGGGATGAAAGCCAAGTCACTAACAGTGATGAAGAAGTTATCATTCAGCACAACTGGCACGAGCTACGTCTATTCATGTGGGATTACATGGGCATTGTTCGAACGGATAAGCGACTAGAGCGTGCACTGCGCCGTATTCAAATGTTGCAGCAAGAAACTCATGAGTACTACAGCTACTTCAAGGTTTCGAATAACCTATTAGAACTGCGTAACTTGCTACAAGTGGCAGAGCTAATGGTTCGTTGTGCAATGCAGCGCAAAGAGAGCCGCGGCCTGCACTACACGTTGGATTACCCTGAACTTGCAGAAGACAGTGGCCCAACGATTCTGACGCCAGAGAAACGCCAAGCATAATAATTGGTTAAACGTGATTAGCTAATTAGCCGTCAGCAAAAAATAATTAAACGAAAGGGAGCTGAGTGCTCCCTTTTCTTTTGTCTAACGTTTTCTTTTATCTAGCGTGCTCGTTGTAAGTTCGCCAGAAAGTGACGATATTCATGCTCGCAACAGCTGTCGCGCCAAAGCAATACCGAGTGCCCGCACTCAAACTGCAATTTAACAAAGAACTGCGCCCAGATCTTATCAACAGACTTGAGTCGGTAAGTTCGCTCATTGAGTCGAATATCACCATCCTCTTTGTAATCAAACTTCCCATGGGCGCTGTTTAGAGTCACATGGTTGTTTCTGAACAAGCGGATCATTAAAGCTAAGCAATAAAGGCTGGCGGCAAGTGGAATAGAAGACAGGACGATGAAAAACAAAAGGCACCCAAAAATAGTGCCTTTTGCAAATAATGCGGAATACGAAGGGTTAAGCTGAAGCTTAACGAACCTTGCTGAGGTTGTGTGCGACAATTTTATCAACCATTGATGCATGACCTAGGTTTTCACTGCGTCCGTGTCCCATTACCCAAGTAAACAAATCTGGGTCATCACACTCTAATAGAGAAACAAACTCGCGCTGCTCCTGCTCTTGCAATGAATCAAAACACTCTTCGAAAAATGGCATGATGACTACATCAAGTTCTAACATGCCGCGACGGCAACCCCATTTAATTCGTGCTTTCTGCTCTGCAGTGTACATTGGCTATCCTCACCTATAATTTTCTTTCTCGGAGTGTAACAAGTCATACGCCCTGCAACTACTATGTGAGTCACAGTCCCTATCTAAGCTCACAAAAAAACCTAGGCTGACAAAGAAACAGAACCGGATTAACATAGAGCCAAATAAAATTCTTAGGAAAGATAAAATGGATTGGAAAAACACATTTCAGCCACTCGCTCATACGCAAAATGAATCGCTTCCAGAACTGATGATGACACACGTGTCAGACTGGAGCGCAATCACCATGATAGGCGATGACAGAAAGTCGTACCTACAGGGTCAAGTAACGTGCGATGTCGTCACTCTTCCTAATGATGAATCCACGTTAGGCGCACACTGTGATGCAAAAGGAAAGGTATGGAGCATCTTCCGCCTGTTCCATCACAATGGCGGTTACGCACTCATGCAGCCTAAATCTGCGATTGAAGTCGAGCTCGTTGAAATCAAAAAATACGCTGTGTTTTCTAAGGTTGATATTGAACAAACGACAGATGTTGTTATCGGTGTGATGGGCGCGTCTGCGGATCAATACATTGATTCTATTTCAGAAAGCCAAGGTAATGTGCGTACTATCTCTGGTGGTAGCGCGGTTAAAGTCTCTGACAATCGTTGGGCGCTGCTTATTACAGAAGAAGCTGCAGCAACCATAATCTCGAGTAGCTCAGCAGAAAAAGTATCAGAAGCACTTTGGCAATATCATGAAATTATTGATGCTCAACCGAACCTATCGAAAGCAGAGCAAAACGAGCACATTCCTCAAGCGCTTAATCTGCAAGCGATTGGCGGTATCAGCTTTTCAAAAGGCTGTTACACAGGTCAAGAAACAGTAGCTCGTGCTAAATACCGTGGCATGAACAAGCGTGAGATGCGCATTGTTTCAGGAACAACAGCAGAAGTATTGTCTCTAGAGAACCCTATTGAACTAGAGCGCAGCGTGGGTGAGAACTGGCGTGGTGCAGGTCGATTATTAAACGTATATCAATTTGCTGATAACAAAGCGATTGGTTTGATGGTATTGCCAAACAACCTTGATAAAGATGTTCAGCTTCGATTGACTGCGCAACCTGATCAAGTATGGAATATCCTGCCACTGCCTTACAGCCTCGAAGACGAGTAATCACGTGGAAACACTGATTACACAATGGCTAGATCAACAGCAGGTGGATTATCGCCTGCTGATGCAAAGCAAACCAACCACTAACATTGAAGAAACCGCGCAAGAGCGAGGCATCGACCCATCTCAAATGGTGAAGTGCATCCTGCTCAAGGATATGGGAAACCAATATGCGTTGGCCTGTACAGCAGGCGATCGCTCTGTCGATCCCAAGAAAGTACGCTCAGTGCTGAATTGCCGTCGAATGACCTGCGTATCACTCACCGATGTGGAATCCATCACCGGCTTTAAGGTTGGTTGTGTCGGTCCGCTTGCTCTAAAGAGGCACATGCCGATCATTTTTGATCCTTCCATTCAGAACAACTCAACCGTGACCATTAGCTCCGGTGATCGAATGGCAGGTGTTGCACTTGATCTCGAGGATCTTATGGCGTTATGCGCGCCAATCGTTGCAGAGATCAGTCGATGATCCATTCTAAGACGTAATTGATCGCAAACCTTCTTTAAATTTTTCATTAGATACATATTTAGTGTGAAGCTCGTCATAAGAAAAACACGCCAACATTAAATAGTTAATCAAAATAAAAGCATAAGTAGTCACAAAGTTAAATTTGCGTTATTGTGAATTTACTGACTAGCTATTAAGCAAATCAGTACAAGTGAATCCACTGAGTAACATCAGTATCCACTTTTGTGTAATGCATCTGTGACTATTCGCCCGTTTTAGACGGGCTTTTTTTTGTCCAAAATTTACAATTTGATTACACAAACAAAAAAATCCCGCCTATTCTTATACTTGTAACATTATCACTGCTTAATACCGAACAGGAAAGTTCACGGCAGTTCACTACTCAGTATTATTTTGGGGAGGAGCTCACGTAAAAATAGATATTTACTGAAGAAAGTGCTTAGAACAGCACAAATATCTAATTAACGTCAACTCTACTGCATATTACTCCATGCTTATCACAATTATTATCTCGGAGTTTTTCTATAATATGTAGGCTAGGTAAATATAAGGATAATTAAGAATGAGACTGTTTAAGCGCTATACACCGAGTATGATTGCTAAACATGTAAGTCGACTTTTCAAAGGACGAATCTACATTTACGGCGTAGGAAAATTTGAGTTTGATAACGGTAAGCTAGTGCTACCAGACCGAGCAGAAAAACGTCACTTTCAAACAGTGAAAGAAATAAATAGTGAAATCATGAAACTGCGCTGCGCGTACGCATGACCTGATTACCTACAGAATTAAAAACAAAAAGGGTTGGCATAATGCCAACCCTTTTTTCGTATCAATGATGATTCGATAAATCACCAGAACACTATGTCACTATCTATGAGTCACTGGTCGCTTAGCTAAGTCAGGAAGATTACCTGACAAACCCAGTGCGCGCTTCATGATCTCATCTTTCGCACCCGGTAATTGGCCAGCAAGCTTCATACCGATACCACGAATCAGCTTCTTAGCTGGGTTATCGCCTTCAAACAGATCTTTAAAGCCCTGCATTGAAGCTATCATCTTCGCAGCCTCTGCTTTTCTCCAGCGCTCGTAGCCGCGAAGATTACGCTTGGTGCCAATGTCCTCACCCGCAGACCATAGCTTTAACAGCTCTTGTGCTAAGCTTGCTGCGTCTAATAAGCCAAGGTTAACGCCCTGCCCTGCTAATGGATGAATGGTATGAGCAGCATCACCAACCAAAGCCACACGCTCTACCGCAAAGTCACGCGCATAACGCATGCGTAGTGGGAAGGCAAAACGCTCACCAACCACTTCGCACAGTCCGAGCTTTGAGTCGAACTCTGACGTTAGCTGTTTATTAAAATCAGCATCTGACATTGATACAAGCTTCTCGGCACGATTAGGCTCCGTAGACCAAACAATCGAGCTCATGTGGCTTGGTTGCATTGGTAGGAATGCCAATGGGCCTTGAGGTGTGAATATTTGACGAGCAACGCTGTGGTGCGGCTCTGTGGTTTTGATGTTCGCGACAATCGCACTGTGGCCGTAATCCCAATGTGTTAATGGGATATCTTGCTGCTTACGAACCCAAGAGTTTGCGCCATCAGCTCCAACAACCAGCTTAGCAGTCAGAGCTTGACCATTGTCCAATGTTAACCAAGCTTCACTTTCACCAATCGCCATCGTTTTACACGTTGCGGGCATATACAGGCTGACATTGTCTTGCTTCTTAACCTGATCAAGCAGCGCTAATTGAATCACACGATTTTCAACGATATGACCCAAGTTCGGCTGAGCCAAGCGTGTCGAGTCAAACTCAATACGAGCGAAGCTGTCTTGCTCCCACACTTCCATCGCTTGATATGGTGCAGCTCGTCTTTGTTCAATGCCTTGCCATGCCCCTAGGTTACGAAGAATAACTTCACTAGAACGACTCAATGCAGACACGCGTACATCAGGCAGCTCGCTCAGTCCTTCACTAGGCGCTCTGCCTTCAATGACAGCAATTCTTAGGTCACTGTCTTTCAAGGCAGCAGCAAGCGCTAGGCCAACCATGCCACCACCAACAATCGCGATATCAACACTTTGCATCATTATTTATTACCTTATCTTTCTACTAGGCCAAGCGTATGACGCAAAAGTGGACCTTTAAGTGGTGGAAGGTTATCTATTACGGCTAACCCAAGATTACGCCCAATGCGAGCGGTCATAAAATCGTTTGAGAACAGATGAACTAAGCTTGAAGTCAGCGTGATCGTTGCGTCTCTGTCTTGTTCTCTACGCTTTCTAAAGTTAACAAGACCATTGTAACGACCCACATCATCCAACTGGTGACATAACTCTTCTGCCAAGGAAGCCACATCTCGGATACCAAGGTTAAAGCCTTGCCCCGCAATTGGGTGGAGCGTTTGAGCGGCATTGCCAACAATAGCAAATCGATGAGAGATATTTTGCTGTCGATGACGAAGAATCAGTGGGTAACTAGCACGCTTGCCGACTTTCTCTAGTCGACCCAATCGCCAGCCAAAATCGTTCTGCAGCTGCTCAAGAAATTCGTTGTCGTTTAGCGTCATCACTTTTTGTGCTTGCTCTGGTGTCAAACACCAAACCAGCGATAAACGGTTGTCACTCATCGGTAATAGAGCAACTGGCCCATGGTGAGTAAAACGCTCAAATGCGCGACCTTGGTGAGGTTCACTCGCCACGATATTGGCAATCACAGCAACTTGCTCAAAGTCGTGCTCACTCAATGAGATATTGAGCTGTTGGCAACAGGTTGAGATTGCACCATCAGCTGCAACCAATAACTTAGTCGTTATGGTTTGCCCACTTGTCAGTTCAATCGTCGTCAACGCTTCTTCACGTTCAACTTTACTGACAGACTCAGGGCAAAGCATGGTAATTGCCGCTTCTGATTCAAGTTTCTGTTGATAGATTCGCCCCACATCGGCTAACTCGACCACGTAGCCAAGCGCATCTACAGCAAGCTCTTCACTGTAGATGTCTGTCATTCCGGCATGTCCTCTATCCGAAACATGGATATCTTTAATCGGGGTCGCTACTGGAGCGATAGATTGCCACAACTGCAAAGAATCCAGGATCTGCACCGTGCCATAGGACAAAGCAATCGAACGAGAATCAAACCCTGGATGAGCTTGATGATCAACCTGATAAGGCTCCACTACCGCAATCGACAATGAACCTTGGCTTAGGTGATTCAAAGCAAGGGCTAAGGTTGCCCCTGCCATTGCGCCACCAGCAATTACAACATCATACTGAGCCATCATAACCTCAAACCGGCCAACTAATTAATGAATGGTTGGCGCCGCATCTTCAGATGGGCGTGCACCGAATTCAGCATGAATCGTTAGTGCACACGCTTTTACGTGCTCAATAACGTGTTCTAGAAGTTGTGCTTGCTCTTCCAGATCATCTTCTTCATCAATGCCTAGCTTCGCCATCTCTTCAAGATCCGCCAACGCTTCTTTGGTGCCTTCAGACGCTTTGTTCAATTGAGCCCCAACAAGCCCCAAACCAGAAATGAAATGGTTAATCCAATCAGACACACCATCAGCAAGATCAAACACGCTCGCGCTTGCATCTTCATCCGGCAGTAACATAGACAGTTCCATACCTGAGCCTGTGATTTCACTGGTTGTAACTTTCAATGTTGCTTCCGCTAGCGTTAGCGCGCGATCTGGCCAGCCCATGCCTTCATTGGTGTAATCGAAGATCAGTGGTTGCCAGCTTTTATCTGCAAGGTTTAAGCCTCCGCTTAACATACCCGTTAATAAACCATGCATCTCAGCAGGGGTTACGGCTAGACTTGCCGATTGAAGTTCAGTCGCAACCGTTAGGTAGTCAGGTAAAGTAGTTTCGCTCATCAGATAGCTCGCTCAGTTATTCTTTATATCGATAGTATAATCGTACCACTTCACCCCAATTCTGGTAAGCATCGATCCCCAGCAATTGAAGGATGACTGACTATCAATTGTTCAATTTGCTGAATTACTGTGTGCTCAAGCTCTCATTTACAAACAGTCACTCTGAAAAGCTTGAATCTTAATAGCGGTTTACCTATAGTTTCTCCCTCAGAGGAGATTGCTTCCTCATCGGTACTTGCACTTTTTCTTTCTCAAAAAATGGCGAAGGGCAACAGCCTTAAAATAGCGCGTTAAAGAGTTCATCCATCATGAGTAATCAAGCGGTAGACGTTGAAATATTAGGAAAACTGACTCGAGTGAATTGTCCACCAGGGCAAGAAGAGTCATTGATTGCAGCGGCGGCCGATCTTGATAATCGATTGAAAGAGATGGCTGAACGTACTAAGGTAACCAATGAAGTGAAGCTGCTAACGATCGCAGCTCTGAATATTTGTTATGAGCTACAAACCAAGAAGTTTGAAGCAAACGACGAACAAAACGCACTGACCGAGCGAATGGAACAGCTCACGACATCACTTTCAGATGTCCTCAGTAAAGTTAAGCACGGACAGCAATAGCGTACACAAAATTTACCCTGGAGTGTTTGTCAGAGGATTCACGTCCCCGAGCCGATAAGCAATCCCTAAGGGTTAGTACTTGAGTGCTATTGAGCATGCTCGGTCCGCCGAGAAGCCTACGGTAATCATTGCTGATCCGCCTTGAACTCGCTGGTTCAAGGGCCATCTATTCTCAACGGCACTTTGGGGTATCCCTTCTTATGAAGACGCTCACACGCAGCGAATTTCGCAAACAGATCCGTATCAAGCGCAATGCCTTATCTGGCGACCAACAAACTCAATCCGGTATAGACTTAGTTAAGCAGTGTTCTCAACTCAATGAGATTCAGTCTGCTCAGCATATCGCTCTTTATATTTCCATTGATGGCGAACTCGATACCCAGCCTTTAATCGAATGGTTATGGGCGCAAGGTAAGCAAACTTATTTACCAGTATTGCACCCCTTCTCTGCCGGACACTTGCTGTTTCTGCACTACTCGCCAACAACACCGACGGTCTTGAATAAATACGGTATTGTCGAACCTCAGCTCAATCAGATGCTGGTTAAACCTTGCCAGCAACTCGACCTTATTCTTACGCCCCTTGTCGGCTTTGACTCTCAAGGGCATCGCTTAGGCATGGGCGGCGGATATTACGATCGCACCTTGGCGAAGTGGTTCGAGACGGGCAATGGCGCAACACCTATTGGCCTTGCTCACGATTGCCAACATGTCGATCGCTTACCAATTGAAGGTTGGGACATTCCGTTACCTAAAATCGTGACTCCGAGTAAAACTTGGCAATGGGAAAACAACCATTAAAGCGCTATAATCGCGCCGCAAACGTTAACCTCGATACCAAACGTTAACTTCAATACGCGAACGATTAATTCAAAGCGCAAGACCTTATTCAGGAGAATGGCATGACTCAAGATGAAATGAAAAAAGCAGCTGGCTGGGCAGCACTTCAATATGTTGAAGAAGGCAGCATTGTAGGTGTAGGTACTGGCTCAACAGTAAATCACTTCATCGACGCACTTGGCACAATGAAAGACAAAATCAAAGGTGCGGTTTCAAGCTCTGTAGCCTCTACTGAAAAACTAGAAGCACTAGAAATCAAAGTATTTGAGTGCAACGACGTATTCAAATTAGACATCTATGTTGATGGCGCAGACGAAATTAACGCTTCACGCGATATGATCAAAGGCGGTGGCGCTGCTTTGACTCGTGAAAAAATCGTAGCGGCTATCTCTGATAAGTTTGTGTGTATTGTTGACGGTACTAAAGCCGTTGATGTGTTGGGTAAATTCCCACTACCGGTTGAAGTAATCCCAATGGCACGCTCGTACGTTGCTCGTGAATTGGTTAAGCTTGGTGGTGATCCAGTTTACCGCGAAGGCTGCACAACAGATAACGGCAACGTGATCCTAGATGTGTACGGCATGGCGATCGAAAACCCGAAACAACTAGAAGATATCATCAATGGTATTGCTGGTGTGGTAACGGTTGGTCTGTTCGCTCACCGTGGCGCTGATGTGGTTATCACTGGCACGCCTGAAGGTGCAAAAATCGAAGAATAAATAATGGAAGATTGAGTTTTTCTGTTACTTCATTACATACGGTGCCCTAGGGCGCCGTTTTTTTTGCTTTATTGCTGTAAAATTATGTCTTATTCCGTAATTTTCTTACCCAAAACATTTTTTTTTTGTTACTTTATTGTTCAGAAGACGCACAGGGAAAACGTTTGTCTCCTAACAAAGTGGTGAATTTGTTCCCCTTTCAGCCATTTTGTAGCACGTGCGCCGCATTTGCCCAACCTTTCCATTTTAAGGACGAGAACAATGGCCAAAGTTTCACTGGAAAAAGAAAAAATAAAAATTCTACTTCTAGAAGGTCTTCACCCTTCTTCTGTAGAAGTACTGCAAGCCGCTGGTTACACAAACATTGAGTACCACAAAGGCTCGCTACCGGAAGATGAACTTCTTGAAGCAGTTAAAGATGCTCACTTCATCGGTATTCGTTCTCGCACTAACATCTCCCAAGAAGTTATTGATGCAGCTGAAAAACTGGTTGCTGTTGGTTGTTTCTGTATTGGTACTAACCAAGTCAACCTTCAAGCAGCAGCAAAACGCGGTATCCCCGTGTTCAACGCACCGTTCTCAAACACTCGAAGCGTTGCTGAGCTCGTTCTTGGTCAGATTTTATTACTACTACGTGGCATTCCAGAAAAGAACGCCCTTGCTCACCGTGGTATCTGGAAAAAGAGTGCAGACAACTCTTACGAAGCTCGTGGTAAGCGTTTGGGTATTATAGGTTACGGTCATATCGGTACTCAGCTGGGTATTATTGCGGAAAACCTTGGTATGCGCGTTTACTTCTACGACATTGAAAACAAACTGTCTTTGGGTAACGCTACGCAAGTTCATACCATGACGGAACTGCTGAACAAGTGTGACGTAATCTCTTTGCACGTCCCTGAAACCAACGAAACAAAAGACATGATGGGTAAGGAAGAATTCGAGCGCATGAAGCCTGGTTCTATCTTTATCAACGCAGCTCGTGGCACGGTAGTCGATATTCCTGCTCTGTGTGGCGCTCTGGAGTCTGGTCACCTTGCTGGTGCGGCTATTGACGTTTTTCCAACAGAACCCAAAACCAATGCAGACCCGTTTGAGTCGCCATTAATGCAGTTCGATAACGTGATCCTAACGCCTCACGTGGGTGGTTCAACTCAAGAAGCACAAGAGAACATTGGTGTTGAAGTTGCTGGAAAATTAGCAAAATACTCTGATAACGGCTCTACACTATCAAGTGTTAACTTCCCAGAGGTATCACTACCACTGCATACTGGCACGTCTCGTTTATTACACATCCACGAAAACCGCCCAGGTATCCTAACTCAGATCAACACCATCTTCGCTGAAGAAGGGATCAACATCGCGGGTCAGTACCTACAGACTGCGGCTGATATGGGTTATGTAGTTATTGATGTAGAAGCCGACCGTTCTGAAGAAGCGCTACTTAAATTGAAAGAGATCGAAGGCACAATCCGCGCTCGTCTACTTCACTAAGTATCGAAGTCTATATACATAAAAAAGGCTCTCATAATGAGAGCCTTTTTAGTATTTGGCCTATCGTAGGTAATTAGATCATCATGATCCAAAACCTACTGTAGCCTTGTTATTACTCTTCGATCTGATAGATCACATTTACGCGATCACGAATGGTGATCGTTGAGTCTTCATAAGAGTTCGATTCTGTTCTTGCATCCATCGCCATTGAACGCATGAGCACTGGCTGAGAAGATTGTGCGTTATAGTCCACGCGCCATACATCACCTAGTTCACGCTCAAAACCACTCGCTAATGATTTAGCTTTTGATGTCGCATCTTTAATGGCTTCTAAGCGCGCCTGCTCTTGATACTTAGCTTGGTCGCGAACTTGAAGCTGGATGTTATCGATCTGATTAATGCCCTGGCCGATAGCAATATCCATATACTCGTTTAGATTGGCGAGTTCATTCACTTGAACGGTCACATTACGCGAGGCGCGGTAGCCAACCAGTTCCGGTTTACCATCTTTTGGATAGTGGTATTGAGGAGATAAATACAGGTTCGAGCTGTGTACACTCGCCTCATCGACACCCGCTTGGTGCAGCTTATTTAGAAAGCCCGTTACCACTTTATCAACAGTATTTTTAGCCTGTTCAGCGGTCATCGTCGATTCCACGACTCTCACAGAAAATGTCGCCATATCTGGTGTCGCGATCACTTCACCATAGCCTGTCGTTGAAATATGCGGAAAGGATGGAGAGTCTGCCAATGATGGAAAACTCACAGCACTCAACGCCGCAGTAAGAGTAAGAGACGTTGCTAACATCTTTGGTACAAGCTTCATTAGGTATGACCTATGCTAAACAAATGTACTTTCATCATAGAGCAATTTATCGTTTAGCCAATCCAGAGCACGCACTTCTAACAGAACTTTGACGCTGAAAAAACCAACAGCTTACTGAGGTAAGTGATTGTGAGCAAAACTTAATATCGCTTGGGATACCTCTTTTAACATCCCACTTTCGAGCTGCCAATGGTGCCAATAGATGCGATAAGACAGCAGAAAGCCAGGGGTAATATCAATCAGAGCACCAGACTCTAGCTCGTCGATGATCTGTAATCGAGGAATCAGACAGTAGGCAACCCCCGATAATGCTAAGCGCACGAATGCTTCTGAACTGCCGACTGTATGATTGATCACACTGTCTCTCGGTACGTTAAAATGATCATGCAGAAACTTCTTATGCAGATCATCGTATTGATCATAGGAAACCGCAGGCGCTTTGCTTAAAGTGGCGTAGTTTACGCCCTCTGCAAAGTAACGCTGATGAAAATCAGGGCTAGCCACACACACATAATCCATCCTACCAAGATAGTCGGCACTGCAGCCTGGAATCGCTTGAGACTCCAAACTGATTGCACCTGCCACCTCGCCACTTTTTATCTTTTCAATGGTTCTCGACTCACCATGAATCGCGAGGTTCAACTCGACTTGGCGAGATTTCATCACATCCGACAAAGCCGGTAGCAGCCATGTCGCCAAACTATCAGCGTTGGTGGCTATGGATATAGATAGTGGCTGAGTTCCTTCTTCATTCATCAACTCAGGTACAAGTTCGTGCTCTAACAACCGAACACGACGATATAAGCCCAGTAATTTTTTACCCGCAGGCGTTGGCCTAGGCGGGCTTTCTCTCACTAAGGCAGGCTGAGCCAACCACTTTTCCAGCTGTTTGATGCGCTGAGATATCGCCGACTGGGATATATATAACTGCTCAGCAGCCCTTTCGAAGCCACGTTGTTTTACTACGGCATCCAGTGCTTCTATCCATTTATAATCCAATCCGCGCATCAATTTGCTTCCTTTTTAAGCTATCTCACCACCACATTAGCAACTCTAATAATAGATTAAAATCATTAATTATACTTATTTAAAGGGGCGGAGTATCTTCGCCATATAGCACGTAAATATCGTTAAATAAGTGGAGGTTAAAATGAGTTTTTGGGTTTTATTACAAGGTTTTGGTCTAGGGGCAAGCATGATTATCCCTATTGGCGCTCAGAATGCGTACGTCCTAAATCAAGGGATAAAGCGCAACCACCATTTAACCACCGCGACAATCTGTAGCCTGCTCGATACCCTGTTTATCTCATTGGGTATCTTTGGTGGCGGTGCGATTCTGTCGCAAAATGAATTGCTACTCACCTCAGTGACGTTAGGCGGCATCGCTTTTCTAACCGTGTATGGTTTGTTATCACTGCGCAGTGCCTTTAAAGCACCCTCAAGCGAGGAGTCGAAAGGAGAGATACTGGCTCGCGGTAAGCGCACCGTTATTTTGGGTGCATTGGCGGTTACAGTATTAAACCCTCACCTCTATTTGGATACCGTGGTGATTCTTGGATCGATTGGCGGGCAGTTTGAAGGTAACGACAGAATTGCGTTTGCTATCGGGACCATCTTAGCTTCGTTCGTCTGGTTTTATTCTTTGTCATTGGGCGCAGCAAAGCTAGGCCCAACACTATCTAAACCGAATGTTAAGAAAGGCATTGATATCGCAGTAGCAACTATGATGTTTGCTATCGCAGCGGTACTCGCCAATGGACTTATTGAGCAGTATTGGTAGAAATAATCTGAAAATATAGCTCCAAGAAAAAAGGCGGATAACCTAAGTTATCCGCCTTTTTATTCAACTTGTCGAAGCTTTATTAGCCCTCAACTTTGTTCATGTGAACATCCATTTGTGGGAATGGAATTTCGATACCCTCTTTATCCAAGCCTTCTTTGATTGCTTGCATTAAGTCGAAGTAAACATTCCAGTACTCTGCAGTGCTAACCCATGGGCGAACCACGAAGTTAACTGAAGAGTCAGCAAGGGTGTGAACACCTACTTGAACGCCTGGTTCTTTCAACACGCGCTCATCAGATTCACAGATCTTAGTCAGTAGTTCTTTGGTCTTTTGTAGATCAGCACCATAAGAAACACCGATCATTAGGTCGATACGACGCGTGTCATGACGAGAGTAGTTCGTGATTGGGCTGCCGATAACGCTGCCGTTTGGTACCACAACCATTTTGTTATCAGGTGTTGTTAGAACAGTTTGGAAGATTTGAATTGAATCAACTGAACCCGCCACACCACCGATTTCCACGTAGTCACCAGACTTGAATGGACGGAATGCAACAATAAGTACACCAGCAGCAAAGTTAGATAGTGAGCCTTGCAGTGCAAGACCAACGGCTAAACCAGCCGCACCAATAACAGCAACTACAGATGCCGTTTGAACGCCTAAACGACCAAGTGCAGCAATTAAAACAATAACAAACAATAAGTAACGAACTAAACCGTGAATAAATTCCACAACCGCTCGGTCCATCTTCTTCTTCTGAAGAACCTTAGCCACGCTATTCGCTACAGCTTTAACAATTAGGTTACCAATAAATAAAATTATCAGTGCTGAAATAATATTTACGCCATATTGGATAAATAGATCTGAATTATTTGTTAACCACTGCTCAGCTTGAGATAAACCATCCACAAGCGGAGTTTCAATTACTGTCGAACTATCAGCCATAATGTGCATCCTCTATATAATATGCTATGGGCTAAACTGCCTTAAGCCTAATTTACCCTGCAATATAAGAAACAGTTCAATTACCGTTAAGTCATTGTGTTAAAAGTAAATTAAAGCCAAGTCCTTTTTATAAACTAAACCAAGTTCAGTTTTTCGGCACGATATCCTATCTTTGATAGATTGCAAAGTCATATTTATGTAAGCTTTTGAATTATTAAAACTTACCGATAAACACAAATACCGATAACTAAAAGACTACGAAATTTATTCACCGCACGCTAGGTTTTTCACATAATTAATACAAGTTTTTATCAGACATAAAAAAACCCGCTCAATGAGCGGGTTTTTAAAACTTAAAGAGTACTTAATTCAAAGAATTATAGTACGTCTACAGCGTTAAGGTCAGCAAATGCTTTCTCTAGACGAGCAACCATTGAAGCTTGACCAGCACGTAGCCATACGCGTGGATCGTAGTACTTCTTGTTTGGAGCAGCTTCGCCAGTTGGGTTGCCAATTTGACCTTGTAGGAAATCGAAGTTGTCAGCAGAGTACTGACGGATACCGTCCCAAGTTGCCCACTGTGTATCAGTATCGATGTTCATTTTGATAACACCGTAGCCGATAGACTCTTGGATTTCTGCTTCAGAAGAACCAGAACCACCGTGGAATACGAAGTTTAGAGCGTTAGGTGCGATACCGAACTTCTCTGCACAGTATGCTTGAGAATCACGTAGGATAGTTGGAGTAAGTACAACGTTACCAGCTTGGTAAACACCGTGTACGTTACCGAAAGAAGCAGCGATAGTGAAACGTGGGCTAACAGCCATTAGTTTCTCGTATGCGTATGCTACGTCTTCTGGAGAAGTGTAAAGCTCAGATGCGTCCATATCAGAGTTATCTACGCCGTCTTCTTCACCACCAGTACAACCAAGTTCGATCTCGATTGTCATGTTCATTTTAGCCATGCGCTCTAGGTACTTAGCACATGTTTCGATGTTCTCTTCTAGAGACTCTTCAGAAAGGTCTAGCATGTGAGAAGAGAATAGAGGCTTACCAGTTTGTGCGAAGAACTCTTCACCAGCGTCTAGTAGACCGTCGATCCATGGAAGAAGTTTCTTAGCAGCGTGGTCAGTGTGTAGAATAACTGGAACACCGTAAGCTTCAGCTACAGCATGTACGTATTTTGCACCAGCTACAGCGCCAAGAACTTGTGCGCCTTGACCTTCAAGTTTAACGCCTTTACCTGCGAAGAATGCAGCGCCACCGTTAGAGAACTGAACAACTACTGGAGCTTTAACTTTAGCAGCAGCTTCTAGTACTGCGTTTACAGAGTCAGTACCAACAACGTTTACAGCAGGAAGAGCAAATTTGTTTTCTTTTGCTACTTCAAATACTTTCTGTACGTCATCGCCAGAAATCACACCAGGTTTTACAAAATCGAAGATCTTAGACATGGAAATAGTCCTATTTATTCTATCGTTTTAAGATTAAAAAACTTAAGTTCAAAAACTTGCAATCGTTTGCTCACAACTTATGCCATTCTAGCAAAAAAGTGTGATATTCAGCAAACGTTAAAAGGCGAGATTCGCATCTCGCCTTTCTAAATCAATTATGCTTTAGCACGCTCTTCAAGCATTGCTACTGCAGGAAGTACTTTACCTTCAACGAACTCAAGGAAAGCGCCGCCGCCAGTAGAGATGTAAGAAACGTCAGCTTTGATACCGAACTTGTCGATAGCTGCTAGCGTGTCACCACCACCTGCTACAGAGAAACCTGCAGACTCAGCGATTGCTTTAGAGATACCCGCTGTACCCGCTTCGAAGTTTTTGAATTCGAATACGCCTACAGGGCCGTTCCAAAGGATAGTTTTTGCATTGCCGATGATTTCAGCTAGTGCTGCAGTTGAATCTGGGCCAAGGTCGAAGATCATGTCGTCGTCTTGAACTTCAGAAACGTGCTTGATTTCAGCTTCTGCGTTTTCGTCAAATGCTTTAGCACATGCAACGTCAGTCGCTACTGGGATAGCACACTCTTTCATTAGCTTTTGAGCCGTTTCAACTAGGTCAGCTTCGTACAGAGACTTACCTACGTTGTGGCCTTCAGCAGCGATGAATGTGTTCGCGATACCACCACCAACAACAAGCTGGTCAGCAATTTTAGAAAGAGATTCTAGAACTGTTAGTTTAGTAGAAACCTTAGAACCACCAACGATAGCCACTAGTGGGCGAGCTGGGTTGTCCATTGCTTTACCAAGAGCTTCAAGCTCAGCAGCTAGAAGAGGGCCAGCACATGCTACAGGAGCGTAAGTACCAACGCCGTGTGTAGAAGCTTGAGCACGGTGAGCTGTACCGAATGCGTCCATCACGAAGATGTCACATAGTGCAGCGTATTGCTTAGAAAGTGCTTCTTCGTTCTTCTTCTCGCCTTTGTTAAAGCGAACGTTTTCAAGAACAACTAGTTCACCAGCGTTTAGCTCTAGGCCGTTTACGTAATCTTTCGCTAGCTTAACGTCGCAGTCTAGTGCGTCGTTTAGGTAGTTAACCACAGGAGCTAGAGAGAACTCTTCGTTGTATTCGCCTTCAGTAGGACGACCAAGGTGAGAAGTAACCATAACTTTTGCGCCAGCTTCTAGGCAAAGTTTGATAGTTGGTAGAGATGCTAGGATACGTGCATCTGAAGTTACTTTACCGTCTTTTACTGGTACGTTTAGGTCAGCACGGATAAATACGCGTTTACCTGCAAGTTCCAGGTCAGTCATCTTGATCACAGACATGATTTGTCCTCTCAAATTTAAATAAATATAAAGTTTTGGAAACTCAGCAACCCTGCTAAGCCTATAAATTATTCAACTGGTAATTCTTTCACTACTAATATGTGGACACTTAATATTTATTTCAAGCTAAAAAATAAATAATCCACACATTTGCTTCTAGGTCTTACTTCTTGCCTTCAGAAGCTTGCATTGCAAGAACCGTATCCAGCATTCGGTTCGCAAAGCCCCATTCATTGTCACACCACACTAGCATTTTCACTAAGTGGCCGTTGCTCACTCGAGTTTGTGAACCATCAACGATTGCGCTATGGGGATCGTGATTAAAGTCGATGGAAACGAGCGGCGCTTCAGTATAGTCAACTATATTGTGTAATGTACACTGGGACGCATTAACAATGGTTTGATTTACGTCATTAACTTTCACATTTGTATTAATTGTGACACTTAAATCCATCGCTGTTACGTTTACCGTTGGCACACGCACAGATATCGCTTCGAACTTGTTAGAAAATTTCGGGAAGATTCTTTCAATACCTTTATGCAATTTGGTATCGACAGGAATGATGGATTGGCTCGCAGCTCGAGTACGGCGAAGGTCGCTGTGGTACGCGTCGATCACTTGCTGATCATTCATTGAAGAGTGAATCGTTGTAATGGTACCGGACTCGATGCCAAAGGCGTCATCAAGAACCTTAATGATAGGAACAATACAGTTGGTGGTGCATGAACCGTTGGAAACGATTCGATGGTCAGCTTCGATGGTATCGTGATTCACACCATAGATAATGGTGTTATCAAGATCATTAGCACCAGGATGTGAAAACAGTACCTTTTTCGCCCCAGCAGCTATGTGCGCTAGACCGTCAGCTCGGCAACCGTAAACACCGGTACAGTCGAGTACAATATCCACCTCTAGATCACGCCAAGGCAACAACTCAATATCAGCAAGGTGCAAGATACGAATTGTGTCGAAGTCACCTTTATCTTCCGCACCAATGCCGTGATGGACATAGATGTGCTCTTGGTCGTTGGAGATCTTCTTACCGAAGCGGCCGTGACTGGTGTCGTACTGCAATAGGTGAGCCATAGCGTCAGGCTGAGCAAGCTCATTGACAGCTACTACTTTGATTTGTTGGCTTTTGCCACTTTCATAAACAGCGCGTAATACATTACGCCCTATTCTTCCAAATCCGTTTATCGCGACTTTTAGCATAGTTCCGTACATCTAACCAAAATTTCGTGCGACAGATGATAACTTAATCCTACCCAAAAGGCATTACTTGAATAACTCAGCCTACTTAGGACAGATTGTTCTGCTGCGTATAAAGATGAGTCTAGGAGAAAACAAATCCCAGAGACAAAAAACCGAGCTCAGCGCTCGGTTTTTTCCTTCATTTAACTGTTAGCACAAGGCCATCAGTCAATGATTATGCAAGAAGCTCTTTCGCAGTGTTTACTACGTTTTCAGTAGTGAAACCGAACATCTTGAATAGCTCGCCTGCTGGTGCAGATTCGCCGAACGTTGTCATACCGATGATCTTGCCACCGAAACCAACATACTTGTACCAGAAGTCAGCGATGCCAGCTTCTACTGCGATACGCGCTGTAACGTCAGATGGAAGTACAGACTCACGGTATTCAGCGTCTTGCTTGTCGAACGCGTCAGTTGCAGGCATAGATACTACGCGTACCTTCTTACCTTCAACGGTTAGTTCAGCAGCTGCATTAACCGCTAGCTCAACTTCAGAGCCTGTAGCGATAAGGATTAGCTCTGGCTTGCCTTCACAATCTTTCAGGATGTAACCACCCTTAGCGATGTTTGCTACTTGCTCAGCGTCACGATCTTGTTGTGCAAGATTTTGACGAGAGAAGATCAGAGATGTAGGGCCATCTTTGCGCTCGATTGCCAGTTTCCAAGCCACTGCAGACTCAACTTGGTCACATGGGCGCCATGTGCTCATGTTTGGAGTTAGACGTAGAGAAGCGATCTGCTCAACCGGTTGGTGAGTAGGACCATCTTCGCCTAGGCCGATTGAATCATGAGTGTAAACTTGGATATTCTGAACTTTCATCAGAGCAGCCATACGCATTGCGTTACGCGCGTATTCCATGAACATTAGGAATGTTGCGCCGTATGGTACGAAACCACCGTGCAGAGCGATACCGTTCATGATCGCCGTCATACCGAACTCACGTACACCGTAGTGGATGTAGTTACCAGAGAAATCAGCTGCTTCAAGAGACTTAGAACCAGACCACATGGTTAGGTTCGAAGGCGCAAGGTCAGCAGAGCCGCCCATGAATTCTGGAAGCATTTGACCAAACGCTTCTAGTGCGTTTTGAGATGCTTTACGTGAAGCGATGTTTGCTGGGTTAGCTTGAAGATCAGCAATGATTGCGTTTGCTTTCTCTTCCCACTCGGCTGGTAGTTCGCCGTTAGTACGACGTTTGAATTCTGCTGCTAGCTCAGGGTAAGCCGCTGCGTATGCGTCAAACTTAGCATTCCACGCTGCTTCTTTAGCCGCGCCTGCTTCTTTTGCATTCCACTCAGCTGCGATATCTGCTGGGATTTCGAAAGGACCGTGTTCCCAACCCAACGCAGCTTTAGTTGCTGTGATTTCATCAGCGCCTAGTGGAGCACCGTGACAGTCATGCGTACCCGCTTTGTTTGGCGAACCAAAACCGATAATAGTTTTAGTACAGATAAGTGTTGGGCGAGGATCTGCTTTAGCCGCTTCAATAGCAGCGTTGATAGCATCAGAGTCGTGACCATCTACTGCTGGGATTACATGCCAGCCGTAAGCTTCAAAACGCTTAGGTGTATCGTCAGAGAACCAACCTTCAACTTCACCATCGATAGAGATACCGTTGTCATCCCAGAAAGCAACCAGCTTACCAAGACCAAGCGTACCTGCTAGAGAACATGCTTCGTGAGAAATACCTTCCATCAGACAGCCATCACCCATGAATGCATAAGTGTAGTGGTCTACGATGTCGTGGCCTTCTTTGTTGAACTGTGCAGCCAGTGCTTTCTCAGCCATTGCCATACCAACAGCGTTAGTGATGCCTTGACCTAGAGGACCAGTCGTTGTCTCGATACCAGGAGCGTAACCGTACTCTGGGTGACCTGGAGTCTTCGAGTGCAGTTGACGGAAGTTCTTAAGGTCTTCAATTGAAAGCTCGTAACCTGCAAGGTGAAGCAGAGAGTAAATCAACATTGAGCCGTGGCCGTTAGACAGGATAAAACGGTCGCGGTCAGCCCACTCTGGGTTTGCTGGGTTGTGGTTCAAGTGGCCACGCCAAAGAACTTCAGCGATGTCAGCCATACCCATAGGTGCGCCTGGGTGGCCTGAATTTGCTTGTTGAACACCGTCCATGCTAAGTGCGCGGATTGCATTGGCTAGATCTTTACGAGAAGGCATGTCTGCTCCTGAGTACATAAGCGATTTAAAAAAGAGATAATTGCTAAAGTTTTCATTTTTATTAGCGCGGGTATTCTCTCAAACGACTATTGCTACTGCAAACGTTTTACTGGCATTTTAACGGTCACTTTTCGCAATTTTCGAACATTTACATCACTTAGCAATGGCTTACCCTATTCAATACGCAAACGTTTAGTTATGACATATCATAAAAAAGAGCTTGTAATTCGACCGCTGGAATTTAGAATAGCCGTCTAGATGTAGAAACACCTACAAAATATACTGTATTTAATGGCGGCGCTTCCTGACTTGCGACGCCATAAACTATTTACACCAAAAACTAAAAGTGGAGCTCTCATGGCTAAGCACCTATTCACTTCTGAATCTGTTTCAGAAGGCCATCCAGATAAAATTGCAGACCAAATCTCTGATGCTGTTCTTGATGCCATCTTGGAACAAGATCCAAAAGCACGTGTTGCTTGTGAGACTTACGTTAAAACCGGCATGGTTATGGTTGGCGGTGAAGTAACAACGTCTGCATGGGTTGATATCGAAGAAATCACTCGTGAAACAGTGCGTGAAATTGGTTACGTCCATTCTGATATGGGCTTTGACGCTGACTCTTGTGCTGTTCTTAACACCATTGGTAAGCAGTCTCCGGACATCAACCAAGGTGTTGATAAAGAAGATCCTAAAGAGCAAGGCGCTGGCGACCAAGGCATCATGTTTGGTTACGCGACTAACGAAACACCAATTCTAATGCCTGCTCCAATTACTTACTCTCACCTTCTTGTTAAGAAGCAAGCTGAAGTACGTAAGAGCGGCAAACTTGACTTCCTTCGCCCAGATGCGAAATCTCAAGTAACATTCCAGTACGACCAAGGTAAAATCGTTGGTATCGATGCTGTTGTTCTTTCTACTCAACACTGTGATTCAGTAACAACTCCGGATCTACGTGAAGCAGTAATGGAAGAGATCATCAAGCCAGTACTTCCTGCTGAGTGGATCAACAAAGACACTAACTTCTTCATCAACCCAACAGGCCGTTTTGTAATCGGTGGCCCAATGGGTGACTGTGGTCTAACAGGTCGTAAGATCATCGTTGATACCTACGGCGGCGCAGCTCGTCACGGTGGCGGTGCATTCTCTGGTAAAGATCCATCAAAAGTTGACCGTTCTGCAGCTTACGCAGCACGTTACGTTGCGAAAAACATCGTTGCTGCTGGCATGGCTGACCGTTGTGAGATTCAACTGTCTTACGCTATCGGTGTTGCAGATCCAACATCTATCATGGTTGAAACGTTTGGTACTGAGAAAGTAGCTCACGAAATCATCATTGAAGCTGTTCGTCAAAACTTCGACCTACGTCCATACGGTCTTCAAGAAATGCTGAACCTTCTTCAGCCTATCTACAAGCAGACTGCAGCATACGGTCACTTCGGTCGTGAAGAATTCCCTTGGGAAGCGACTGACAAAGCAGCAATCCTTGCAGACTTCGCTGGCCTAAAATAATTTAGCCACTACGATTTGTTTCTATAAAGCCCTTACTGCTTAGTAAGGGCTTTATTTTTATGTACTTACCGAACTTTCACTCGCAACTTCCTTCTTTAACGCCCTTCTTTACCGTTAACCACTAAGTATAAAAAGCCGCCGATAATTTGTGTTTTCTAACACTACTGACAATAGTTAAGGTAACTCCTAGGCGATCAAGCTCACATTTAACTTAAATTAATTCAGTCTGATAACGCTCGTTAAATGCACGCTAGAACAAAAACTGGGATGACAAAGAGCCATTTAGCTCTGCACCATAACTCTCACACAAGCCACACCGATGAGCTTTATGGAATTATAACTAGGACGTTATTTAACTAGGGGGATCTATGCCTCGTACCGCGCACCCATCCGAACTGAACGATAAAAAACACAAGGTCAGCGATAAGGATTACGCTCGTACCATTCCTTGCAACCAAATAAGTATTTCCGCACCCTTTCATTGGTTGTCGCTTGCTCTGCATGACTTAGTAAGAATGCCATTAATCAGCGCATTTTACGGTTTGTGCTTTATGGGAGCGGCAATCGCCATTGTTCAACTCGTCCAATGGCAAGGAACACACTTAGTCGTAATGCCAAGCTTGATTGTGTACATGCTGATAGGACCTTTTCTTGCTCTGGGCTTGTATGACGCAGCCTGGGAAAGAGAAAAAGGACACAACGCCAGCTTACTGCATTCCATGAAAGCCATCACACGCAACTCAACCCATCAGTGGGCCTTTGCGATTGTCTTAATGGTCGCGATGATATTCTGGATGCGAATCGCCGCTCTGTTGCATGCTTTGTATCCATCTGTACAAGGCGCGCCACTGGCCGAGTTTGCGCCCTTCTTGATCACGGGTTCTGTGATTGGATTCGTTATCGCTAGCCTAATATTCAGCATCTCAGCGTTTTCTATCCCTTTGATGATGGAGAGACGCGTGGATGTGATGAGCGCAATCTTCACTAGCTTCAATGCAGTGAAATCCAACATTCCAGCAATGGTGGTGTGGGCAAGTATTATTTGTGCCGGTATTCTGGTGGGTTTTGCCACCTACGGCATCGGAATGATCGTCACCATGCCGCTACTTGGTTATGGTACATGGCACGCTTATCACGAGATAATTAAGAAAAAACATCACGTGTAAAACATCGCTAGATCAACAAGCAATGTTATGATGAGGCCTTAGCTTAAACGCTGAGGCCTTTTTTTGGAGTTAACAACGTTTGTCTTACACCCCGCAACAACATCGAGCAAATAAGAAATTGGCCGAGTGCCTAGCTATCGCTAATCAACATTTCTCTCGTGAATTCCCATGCCCAACCATTACTTATAAGTTAAGAGGAAAGGCAGCAGGAAAGGCATACCTTCAGCTCAATGAAATTAAGCTCAACCATGTACTCTTCGCCGAAAATGAGGATGCCTTCGTTAACGAGGTGGTGCCTCATGAACTGGCACATCTGATCACACATCAAGTATTTGGACGAGTGAGACCTCACGGGAATGAGTGGAAATACGTGATGGAAAAGGTATTCAATGTACCAGCCAAAACAACCCACAGTTTTGAGATAACCTCAGTGCAAGGCAAGACCTTTGAGTACCGCTGCGACTGCACGGTTTACCCACTTTCGATTAGACGTCACAACAAGGTATTGCGTAACCAATCAAGCTATCGTTGCCAACAGTGCAATCAAACCTTGGCCTTTACTGGCAAGCAACTAAGCTAGCACCCAATACTCGGCCTAAGTTAGATTTAGTAGCCTGCTCGTTTTTCTTCAGGAAATTGCACTCCATCAACTAGATGATTGAAATGTAATGGAGAAATCTATCACTTGAGTGCTAGACTGATATTTATCATACTTTTATCAGTCTTTTTCTATGCATAAAACCACTCCAAAAGCATTTGGCCTATCGATGTCTTTTTACTTATCGATAGTATTTGGCCTACTGGTAACCCAAAGCGTTTTCGCCGCTCCACCGAGTTCCTTCTCTAAAGCAAAAAAAGAAGCCGTGAAGATCTACCTTGATCACCCGACTTCATTCTATTGTGGCTGTGACATAACATGGAAAGACAAAAAGAAAGGCATTCCAGACCTTGAGGGCTGTGGCTATCAAGTACGAAAGCAGCAAAAACGTGCCAGTCGAATTGAATGGGAGCATGTGGTTCCCGCTTGGCAATTCGGCCACCAGCGTCAGTGCTGGCAAGATGGCGGGCGCAAGAACTGCACTCGCAATGACAAAATATTCAAGTCCATGGAAGCCGATCTCCACAACCTAACGCCAGCCATCGGTGAAGTAAATGGTGACCGTTCGAACTACAACTTCAGCCAGTGGAATGGAATGGATGGCGTGAGCTATGGCCAGTGTGAAATGCAGGTCAACTTCAAACAGCGTAAGGTTATGCCGCCAGACAGAGCAAAAGGCTCTATCGCGCGTACCTACCTTTACATGAGCCAAGAGTATGGCTTCAAGCTATCTAAGCAACAAACCAACCTGATGATGGCGTGGAACAAGCAATTTCCTGTCGACAAGTGGGAGTGTACTCGTGATGAGCGAATCTATGCCATCCAAGGTAATCACAACCCATTTGTTTACCCTGCTTGTAAATAACGTCGCTCGTACAATCAACATTCCTAACTATCTCAAACAAGAGTTTCAGAATTGCCCCTGAAACTCTTGCTCTACCCTTGTTTTTTCAACTAAAAGCATCCATGTTAGGCAGAGACAAAATACCCAAATGAACATATTTATAGGTTTACCAGCATGAGAATCCCTCGTATCCATCACCCAGAACGCATTCATCAGTTAGGTTCACTCGCTTTAGGCGAAGATGCCGCGGGTCATGTTGGTCGTGTCCTTCGCATGAAAGAAGGCCAAGAAGTCCTTCTATTTGATGGCAGTGGCGCTGAATTCCCTGCCACGATAGCTGAAGTATCAAAGAAAAATGTCACCGTTAATGTTTCTGAACGCATCGAGCGCAGCAGCGAATCTCCGTTAGACTTACATTTAGGCCAAGTTATTTCACGTGGCGACAAAATGGAGTTCACGATTCAGAAATCGGTAGAGCTTGGTGTGAACACCATTACCCCTCTAATTTCAGAGCGCTGCGGTGTTAAGCTTGATACAAAACGCTTCGAGAAAAAACTTGCACAGTGGCAAAAGATTGCTATCGCGGCATGTGAACAGTGTGGCCGCAATACGGTTCCTGTCATTCGTCCAATCATGCAGCTTGAAGAGTGGTGCAGCGAACCAAGCGAAGCACTAAAGTTAAACCTTCACCCTCGTGCAAAATACTCGATTAACACCCTTCCGGAACCCATCAACAAGGTGCGCCTATTGATTGGTCCTGAAGGTGGACTGTCCGCTGAAGAAATCGGCATGACAGAACAATATAAATTTGAAGAGACACTACTCGGCCCACGTGTACTTCGTACCGAGACAGCTGCTCTAACCGCAATTACTGCCTTACAAGTCCGTTTTGGCGATCTAGGCTAGGAGAAAAAAATGATCAAACTTGGCATCGTAATGGATCCAATTTCATCCATTAACATCAAAAAAGACTCTAGCTTTGCCATGATGCTTGAAGCTCAGCGTCGTGGTTATGAAATCCATTACATGGAAATGGATGATCTACACTTAGATCAAGGCGTAGCCATTGCTGACACTAAGGTTGTAGAACTAAAAGAAGATCCAAACGGTTGGTACGAATTCAAGTCAGAGCAGACAATCGCGCTATCTGATTTAGATGCAGTATTGATGCGTAAAGATCCTCCGTTTGATACTGAGTACATTTACGCGACCTACATTCTTGAGCGTGCTGAAGAAAGCGGCGCACTGATCGTAAACAAGCCACAAAGCCTACGTGACTGTAACGAAAAGTTGTTCACGGCTTGGTTTCCAGAGCTAACACCAACTACCATCGTGACTCGTAAAGCTGAAAAGATTAAAGAGTTTCGTGAGAAGCACGGTGACGTGATCCTAAAACCACTTGATGGTATGGGTGGTGCATCTATTTTCCGCGTGAAGGAAGGCGATCCAAACGTATCTGTGATTATTGAAACACTGACGAACCACGGTCAAAACTACGCAATGGCACAAACCTTTGTTCCTGACATCAGCAATGGTGATAAGCGTATTCTTGTAGTTGACGGTGAGCCAATGCCTTACTGCCTAGCTCGTATTCCAGCTAAAGGGGAAACTCGCGGCAACCTAGCAGCTGGCGGTACAGGTGAAGCTCGTCCGCTAAGTGAAACAGACTGGGCTATCGCACGAGCAGTCGCTCCTTCACTAAAAGAGAAAGGCTTAATCTTTGTAGGACTTGATGTTATCGGTGACAAGCTAACAGAAATTAACGTGACTAGTCCTACTTGTATCCGTGAAATTGAAGCTGCTTTTGATATTTCGGTAACAGGTAAATTAATGGACGCTATCGAGCGTCGCATTAACGCTAAATAGCCTAAACTAAAGAAAGCCTTAGCTATTCGCAAACACGAAGTAAATAGGCACAGAATCAATGAGCGGCTTAACGCCGCTCTTTTTCCTTTACTGGGAACACACTGGCAGGAGGCTCTATGAATTTAACGAACCACTTTCTGGTTGCTATGCCCGGAATGAAAGACCCCTACTTTCAAAATTCGGTAATTTACCTTTGTGAACACAACGACGAAGGTGCGATGGGCTTAATGATCAACGCCCCTATTGATGTGACTGTCGGAAGCATGCTTAAACAAGTTGAGGTTGATTCTGAGCAGCCGAAATCCAACCAAGCAAGTCTTGATAAGCCAGTATTGAACGGTGGGCCGGTCGCAGAAGACCGTGGGTTTATTTTGCACAAACCTAAAGGCAGCTATCAATCCAGCATCAACATGACAGATCAAATCTCGGTAACAACCTCAAAAGATATCTTGATGGTGCTGGGCACAGAAGATGAGCCGATGAATTATTTAGTCGCACTTGGGTATGCAGGATGGGAACCGGGACAACTGGAAACCGAACTTACCGAGAACTCATGGTTAACCGTTGAAGCCGACCCGAAGGTCATCTTCGATACACCGATTTCTGACCGCTGGAAAGTCGCCGTGCAGATGTTAGGCATTAATGCGGCTCAGCTTTCAGCTGACGCTGGTCACGCCTAGATCAAATCAGTATATAAACTCTCAAACACAGATTAATTGGGAAACCCCATGTCACGAACAATTATGGCATTTGACTACGGAACAAAAAGTATCGGTAGTGCGATAGGACAAGAAATCACGGGCACCGCAAGCCCTCTAAAAGCCTTTAAAGCCAAAGATGGCATCCCCAACTGGGACGATATTGAAAAGCAAATAAAAGAGTGGCAGCCGAACCTTATTGTGGTTGGCCTTCCTACCGACCTTCATGGTAAAGATCTAGCAACCATCACACCTAGAGCAAAGAAGTTTGCCAACCGCCTAAAAGGGCGCTTTGGTGTCGATGTTGAACTACATGATGAGAGATTATCAACCGCAGAAGCAAGAGCTGACCTTTTTGACATGGGTGGCTATAAAGCATTAAGTAAGGGTAATGTGGACAATCAGTCCGCTGTTGTTATTCTAGAAAGTTGGTTTGAAGCACAATATTCTTAACGAAAATTAAGTGAGCAAAAATTGAACTAATTTGTGATCCCGCGCGAATTTCACGTCGTAATGTCGATGCAATTCAAAATCAGAACGTGGGAGTTCAAATGAAAATTTTTCTAGCAATCTTCGCCGCTCTAACCATTTCAGCATGCAGTTCAATGGGTGGTTCAGCGGGTTACACTGGCGAACAATATCCAACTAAAATTAAATTAGAGAAAGAGCGTGGCTACTCGAACGACAACAACCGTTTTGCTAATCACTAATTTATTCACTTTACAAAAAACCCGCATCTTAAGCGGGTTTTTTATTTGCACCAGACACTAGGCATTCAACCTAACCCATGTCTATCTTTACCCCGGCCAAAGCACCAGTCTCGTAGTCATCATCTCCACGTCTGGTTTTTAGCATCAAACGTAAGTCATTAGCAGAGTCAGCACTGTGAAACGCATCCTCTTCGCTGATCTTACCTGCTACAACTAAATCGTACAAAGCTTGATCAAAGGTCTGCATACCAATCTCTTTCGATTTCGCCATTGTTGCTTTTAGCTCGTGCAGTTCACCGCGACGAATCAAGTCAGACACTCGGGGGCTGTTGAGTAAAATCTCAAACACACCATGACGCCCGCTGCCATTCTTATCACGGATGAGTTGCTGAGCGACGACACCACGTAGGTTCATCGACAGATCAAACAAAAACTGTTCTTTCTGCTCTTTCGGCACCAAGTGGAGAATACGCTCTAACGCTTGGTTAGCGTTATTGGCGTGCAAGGTTGCCATACACAAGTGACCAGTCTCAGCAAAAGTCATCGCGTATTCCATGGTCTCACGGCTACGAATTTCACCAATCAAAATCATATCTGGTGCTTGGCGTAACGAGTTCTTAAGCGCAACTTCATAGCTCTCGGTGTCGAGTCCAACCTCACGTTGCGTCACGATACACTTTTTATGTTCGTGGACAAATTCAATAGGGTCTTCAACCGTCAATATATGACCGGAACGATTGGTGTTACGATAGCCTGTCATTGCAGCCATTGAGGTCGATTTACCAGAGCCAGTCGCCCCAACCACCAGCACAAGTCCGCGCTTAGCAATTGAAAGGTCCTGTAGTACATCAGGAAGCTTTAATTGCTCAAAGGTTGGGATGTTAGTCTCGATGCGTCGAATGACCGCTCCTGGTAGCTCTCGCTGAAAAAACGCACTGACACGAAAACGACCAAAATCACGCACAATAGCAAAGTTAGCCTCACGCGTTTGCTGATATTCATCGCGTCGATCTTGATCCATCATCGCGTCAAGCAACTGTGCGACCTGAGCCGAATTCAGCTTACCTCCTTGAGGTCGCAATTCACCATCAACACGAAACAGGATAGGCGCATCAACGGTGATATAAAGATCCGATGCTTTTTGAGACAGCATCCCTTCAAGGATTTGATTCAATTCCATTTTGTTCACCTTGATTAAAACATTGAGGTTTCAATTTCGATCTTTCTCTCGACCTCTTCCGAATCAACCAAGCCTTGAGCCATTAGCTGCTTCGCATTTTGCTCCATGGTTTGCATACCATGTGCTGCACCCGTTTGAATGATCGAATACATCTGAGCAACCTTGTCTTCACGAATCAGGTTTCGGATCGCAGGTGTCGCCATCATGATTTCATGACACGCGATACGACCGCCACCAACACGCTTTAGCAGCTTCTGAGCAATCACAGAGCGCAACGACTCGGACAGCATTGAACGCACCATGTCTTTGTCGCTACCCGGGAATACATCGATAATACGGTCTATAGTTTTAGCCGCGGAGCTGGTATGCAAAGTACCAAAAACCAAGTGACCAGTTTCTGCTGCGGTTAGCGCTAAGCTAATGGTCTCTTGGTCACGAAGCTCACCCACAAGAATAACGTCTGGGTCTTCACGTAACGCGCTGCGCAGCGCTGCTTTAAAGCTGTGAGTATCACGATGAACTTCACGCTGGTTAACAAGGCATTTATTGTTGGTATGAACGAATTCAATTGGGTCTTCGATCGTCAGGATGTGTTTATTGTGGTTGCGGTTTACGTAATCAACCATCGCTGCGAGAGTCGTCGATTTACCAGAACCAGTAGGGCCAGTGACAAGCACTAAACCTTTTTCGTAGTTAGCAATCTTTTCAAAGATCTCAGGTGCACCTAACTGATCTAAAGTTGGGATCTCTACAGGGATTGTTCGAAAGACAGCTGAGCAACCACGTGCTTGGTTAAAAGCATTCACACGGAAACGGCCAACATTGGGTAATTCAAAAGAGAAGTCGACTTCCAATTTTTCTTCAAACTCACCGCGTTGTGAATCGCTCATGATCTCAAAAACCAAACGATGCACATCAGCATGACTCAAAGCTGGGATTCCAAGCTTCCTTACTTCACCATCTATACGTACCATTGGAGATACACCCGCAGAAAGATGTAGATCTGACGCGTTATGCTTTACACTAAAATCTAGTAACTCAGTGATATCCATTTATTTTCCCTTAAGTAAAGTCAGCTATGAGTAGTATTCAACAAAATATCGAACAAATCACCTCACAGATTCGCAGTGCTGAGCAAAAGTGCGGACGAGCTCCAGACTCCGTGCAACTTTTAGCCGTCAGCAAAACTAAACCTATTGATGCAATTCTAGAAGCCGCACTTGGAGGCCAAGTTGCCTTTGGTGAAAACTATGTTCAAGAAGGTGTTGATAAAGTAAAACACTTTTCAGAACAACATTCTAACCTAAATTTAGAGTGGCATTTTATTGGTCCAATTCAATCCAATAAAACCCGCCCAATCGCGGAAAGCTTCCAATGGGTGCATTCCATCGATCGCGATAAGATCGCACAAAGGCTTAATGATCAACGTCCAAGCGAACTTCCACCTTTGCAAGTTTTGATTCAGGTAAACACCAGTGGTGAAGAGTCCAAGTCTGGAACGTCAGAAGAAACAGTTTTTGCACTCGCGGAGTTGATTTCATCGCTCCCCAACCTCACTTTAAGAGGATTGATGTCGATTCCTGCAAACGTATCTGACTATCAATCTCAGCTTAATGCATTTTCTCAACTGGCAGAGCTTAAAGACAAGCTAGCCGCGAAGTATTCAGACATTGATACCCTTTCGATGGGGATGAGTGGTGATATGGATGCAGCAGTTGAGGCTGGTAGCACAATGGTTCGCATTGGAACGGCTATTTTCGGCGCTCGTGATTACGCGAAATAGCCGTTGTAACCAACCAACGATAAGTACAAGTATTGATACCGCTTCGCCTTATCCGCGCAGCGACACGCTCAGGATTTTATATATGGAACATAAAAACATCGCCTTTATTGGGGCGGGAAACATGGTTCGCTCAATTGTAGCGGGCTTGGTAGCGAGTGGTTACCCAGCGCAAAAGATTACTGCTACAGCACCTTCAGAAACCAGAAGGCTGCCGTTAGAACAAGAATACGGCATCAATACCACCAGCGATAATATTACAGCAGCAGAGCAAGCAGACGTTGTGGTGTTATCAGTGAAACCACAAATGATGGCTAATGTATGTAACCCCTTACAAGATATCGACTTCAGTAACAAACTGGTTATCTCCATTGCCGCGGGTATTAGTGCGAATCGACTCAATGAGATGTTAAACTGCCAACTGAACCTTGTACGTGTGATGCCAAACACGCCATCACTGCTTGGTAAAGGGATGAGCGGTCTTTATGCTGATTCAACGGTCAGCCAAGATGATAAAGACTTCGCTTCTCAACTAATGCAAGCTGTAGGTGAGGTAAGCTGGGTTGAACAAGAGTCTGGCATCAACAGCATCATTGCGGCGGCGGGGAGTGCTCCAGCTTACTTCTTCCTGTTTATGGAAGCGATGCAAGCAGAAGCGGTCAACCAAGGCTTCGACCAAGAAACCGCTCGTAAATTAGTTCAGCAGTCTGCATTAGGCGCGGCAGAGATGGTGGTAGCGAATCCAAATACTGAATTATCTACACTGCGTGAACAAGTGACATCAAAAGGCGGCACAACCGCAGAAGCGCTACGCACGTTTAACGAACATCAACTATCAGACATCGTAGCAAAAGCCATGCAAGCGGCGGTTGCTCGAGCTGAAGAGATGGAAAAACTGTTTTAAGCATTTTGTCGCTCAATTTATACCTAAGCGACAAGTAAATCCGAAAAAGGAAACAATATGAACTCGATGAGCTTTCTGATCTCGACCGTTTTTGATCTTTACATCATGGTTGTGATCTTGCGTATCTGGCTACAAGCATCACGTGCAGATTTCTACAACCCATTCTCACAATTCATCGTAAAAGCGACACAACCGGTTGTTGCCCCACTACGCCGAGTTATTCCATCAATTGGCAGCCTTGACCTGGCGACGGTTGTTTTTGCTTATGTGCTGTGTGTACTTAAGTTCGTTGCTCTAAACCTTATTATCTCTGGCGGCGCTGCCGTTTTCGATATTAGCTTCCTTATCTTTGGCGCACTTTCTCTGCTCAAAGCGGCTGGTGGTTTAATTTTCTGGGTTCTACTTATCCGTGCAATCCTAAGTTGGATAAGCCAAGGTCGTAGCCCAATCGAGTACGTGTTCCACCAACTGACTGAGCCAATGCTAGTACCTATCCGCCGTATCCTTCCAGACATGGGTGGTTTCGACCTAAGCGTGTTGGTTCTGTTCATTGTTCTGCAATTTGCGAACTTCCTAATGGGCGACATGATTGGTCCTATTTGGTATCAGCTATAATTCAAGTACGAACATTAGGTACTTTGACGATGCCAAAAGCAGTTTGGGCCGAAGAAGACGATATTATTCTTAGGCTCTATATCCAACCCAAAGCAAGCCGAGACAAGATTGTTGGCTTGCACGGTGAGGAACTCAAAATTGCCATTACTGCTCCACCAGTAGATGGCAAAGCCAATGCCCACTTAGCGAAATACCTAGCGAAACAATTTAAGGTCGCTAAAGGGCAAATTAAGATAGAAAAGGGAGAACTCGGTCGGCATAAGCAAGTTCGAATATGCTCGCCAAGCCAAATCCCAACCGAAGTCAAAGCCATCCTATGATGGCTTTTTGCTATTTATTGGAGTCACTATGCGTCTATGGATTACAGCACTACTCACCGCTCTTGTTGCCCTACCAAGTTCAGCAGGACAATTTAAAAACATTAAGGATGTCGAAGTTCACTACTCGGCTTTTAACTCGACATTTCTAACGGCTCAGGTAGCTAAGCAATACAAGCTTAAGCGAAATGGCTACTCAGCGATTCTGAACATCAGCGTTTTAGACAAAGCTTCCCTTGGCAAGCCTGCAACAACCGCTAAAATCACGGGAACAGCGAAGAACCTTGTAGGTAACACTCGCACGCTTAACTTCCGCGAGATAAAGGAAGGTGATGCGATTTATTACCTAGCTGAGTTCCCTGTAACACACGAAGAAAACATCACTTTTAGTATCGATGTTAACGCAGGTTTGAAAGGCACAGGTCCACTGCGCTTCACACAAAAATTCTATATAGAAGAGTAGCTTCAACCGTCACTTTTCTGTTCACTAACTTATTAGAGCCACATACCCATGAGTAAGATTGTTTTAGCCACAGGCAACCAAGGTAAAGTTCGCGAGATGGCAGATATTCTGTCTGAGTTTGGTTTTGACGTTGTCGCACAAAGTGAGTTTAACGTTTCAGAAGTCGCTGAAACAGGAACAACTTTCATTGAAAACGCCATCATCAAGGCTCGCCATGCTGCGAAAGAGACAGGACTGCCAGCGATTGCTGACGACTCAGGTTTAGAGGTTGATTTCCTTAAGGGTGCTCCGGGCATCTACTCAGCGCGCTACTCAGGTGAAGGGGCTACGGATAAGCAAAACATTGAAAAACTGCTTGATGCCATGCAAGGTGTGGAAACTGAAAAGCGTACCGCTCGTTTCCACTGTGTGTTGGTACTCATGCGTCACGAAAACGATCCAACACCATTGGTGTGTCACGGTAAATGGGAAGGTCGTATTCTGACGGAAGAGCACGGTGAGAATGGCTTTGGCTACGATCCTGTATTCTTTGTACCAGAAGATAACTGTGCATCTGCTGAACTCGAATCTACACGTAAAAAGCAGCTTTCACACCGCGGTAAAGCCCTTGCTTCACTATTCGAAGCAATCAAAGAGCAAGCTCTGTAATGCACGATACAGCGCTTATACCACCAGCACTTAGTCTCTATGTACACATCCCATGGTGTGTACAAAAGTGTCCATATTGTGATTTCAACTCACACGCTCTGAAAGCCGAGATTCCTGAAAAAGAATACATTGATGCTCTGCTTGAGGATCTCGATACTGATATCGAAAAATACCAACTCAATGACGCACCTCGTCCACTGCACTCGATCTTTATTGGTGGTGGTACTCCGAGCCTATTCTCTCCAGAAGGAATTGGTCGATTGCTGCAAGGTATTGAACAACGCATCCCGTTCAAACCGGAAATCGAGGTAACCATGGAAGCCAACCCTGGCACCATTGAAGCTGAGCGTTTTGCTGGTTATCAAAAAGCAGGGGTTAGTCGAATCTCGGTGGGCGTGCAAAGTTTTGAGCAAGAGAAACTGGAAAGACTTGGCCGTATTCATGGGCAAGATGAAGCGGTTAACGCCGCTCATTTAGCACATAAAATCGGATTAAATAGCTTCAACCTAGATCTAATGCACGGCTTACCGGATCAAAGCATTGATCAGGCCTTGGCTGATTTGGACAAAGCGATCGAGCTCGATCCTCCACACTTATCTTGGTATCAGCTAACAATAGAACCTAACACCATGTTCTATTACAAAACGCCAAAGCTACCTGACGATGATGACCTTTGGGATATTTTCGACTTGGGTCATAAGAAACTCGCAGACGCAGGCTATGTGCAGTACGAAATTTCAGGCTACAGCAAGCCCGGCTATCAGTGTCAGCATAACCTTAACTATTGGCGCTTTGGCGACTACCTAGGTATTGGCTGTGGCTCTCATGGCAAGCTAAGCTTTGCTGATGGTCGCATTGTTCGCACGACTAAGATTAAACACCCTAGAGGCTATTTAGCGGCTTACCAGAACATGGTGAAGCCTTACCTATCTGATGAGTTTGAAGTGCCAAATGAAGACCGCCCTTTTGAATTCTTTATGAACCGCTTTAGGTTAATGGAAGCGTGTCCAAAACAAGATTTCGTTGATACAACGGGGCTTGATTTTGACGCTGTCCATTCAACGATTGAGTGGGCAAAAGAGCTAGGTTACTTGAATGAAACCGACACGCACTGGCAGATCACAGAAAAAGGGAAGCTATTCCTCAACGATTTGCTGGAAGCCTTTATGGCAGAAGAAGACGAATAGATTCGAGATTTATTGTGTAAGGGTTGGCTTTAGAGTCAACCCTTTTTGTTTTATGAACCCCTCTCGAAACGAAGCGCTCTATAGGACGAAATCTGTACTCGCATCTCGCACCTTTCTTCTAGAAAATAGAACGACCAATTCGCTCTGAAAGCAATTCCAACGCTTTAGTACCAGCAAGAGAGTTACCAGAAGGATCAAGCTCTGGAGACCATACAGCAATTGTCATCTCTCCCGGAACGATAGCGATAATACCGCCACCCACACCCGACTTACCCGGCATACCAACACGATAAGCAAACTCACCAGCTCCATCGTACAAACCACAAGTTGCAAGCAAAGCATTCAACTGCTTAGTTTGAACAGATGTGATGATCTCTTTCTTGGTTTGAACCGACACACCTTTGTTCGCCAAATAGCTAAAGGTTTTCGCCAAATCTACACACGTCATTTTAAGTGCACAAGCATGGAAGTAATTGTTGAGTACCGGAATAACATCGTTCTCAAAATTACCAAATGAACGCATCAAATAAGCAATGGCAGCATTACGATCGCTGTGCATCATTTCTGACGCCGCTACCACCTTGTCATACACAATATGAGTATCACCCGATAGCTGACGCACAAACTCTAACAAACGATGTCTCGGTGCTGACAGGCGGCTTTGTAGTAGATCAGCTACGACAATAGCACCCGCATTGATGAACGGGTTACGGGGGATACCATGTTCCATCTCAAGCTGAATCATAGAGTTAAAGGCTTGGCCAGAAGGCTCTTTGCCTACGCGTTGCCAAATTTCTTCAGGCTTATATAACACCATAGCTAAGGTCAGGCTCAAGGCTTTAGAGATGGATTGCACAGAAAAGGCTTCCTCTGCATCACCCGCTTGAATCACCTCACCTTCGTTTGTGTATACTGCAATCGCCAGTTTCTGGTTCGATACGCGTGCCAATGCAGGGATATAATCAGCGACCTTTCCCTGACCAATTAAGGGACGAACTTCGTCTAAGATCTCGGCCAAAATAGCTTGAGTTGGTTTCATGTGCGCTTACTTCTATATTGTTATTTTTGTAGGGGTGTAACATATACCAATCGTAGTAAATAACTGCTCACTCTAGCTTGTTAAAATGCTCGATAACTGCGTTAGAATTTTTGATTGTAGAGTAACTACTTATCGAAAAATGCTGCCTTGTTCTCAAGCCTTTTTCCTACGCTATTTCTGGTCACTTACTTACTGTGATTGGTATTACTTTCTGTCGTTAAGCCTTTACTGAAATAAAAGCCTAAGGACAAAAAAGCCAACATTACAATAATGTTGGCTTTAATCAATCCCATAAAGTATAGGGGTTAAATTCTAAGTCGGATTACCCTTCACTCAATTTGATTCGAAGTTACTTAGTACGCTTGAACTTAATGTCCCAAACACCATGACCTAAACGGTGGCCACGAGCTTCAAACTTAGTTAGCGGGCGCTCATCCGGACGAGGGATGTAATCACCATCTTCAGCGATGTTCTCGAAGCCTGGAGCTACGTTCATCACTTCAATCATATGTTCTGCGTAGTTTTCCCAGTCTGTTGCCATATGGAAAATACCAGTATCAAGTTGAAGCTTACCGCGAACCATCTCTGCAAACTCAGCCTTAACGATACGACGTTTATGGTGACGTGCTTTGTGCCATGGGTCAGGGAAGAACAGTTGCAGTGTATGCAGGCTGCTATCTGGAATCATGTGTTCAAATACTTCTACAGCATCGTGACACATTACACGCAGGTTAGTTACGCCAGCATCGCGAGCTGTACCTAAACACGCACCAACACCTGGGCTATGAACTTCAATACCTAAGAAGTTTTTCTCAGGTGCGTTCTTTGCCATTTCAACCAGTGATGCACCCATACCGAAGCCAATCTCTAGTACAACCGGGTTATCGTTGCCAAATACTTCTTTCCAGTTAAGAAGCTCTGGGTTGTAGTCGATACCCATTGTTGGCCAACATTCGTTCATCGCGTTCTCTTGGCCTTTTGTTAAGCGGCCTTCGCGGCGAACAAAACTACGGATCTTACGAACCAGTTTGCCGTCTTCAGTATATTCGTTAGTGGTCACTTCACTCATTGATTTTTGCCTGCACATTGATTAATCAAAGCGGGGATTATCCAAAGAATTGCCTCCGGTGCAAGTCTTTCCGTGGATAAATTCCCACACAATTTGTCTGTTTTACATCCAACGTTAAGTGTGGTGCAATTTCGCTTCTAATAATAGCAAAGCATAGAGCATGTCGTGACTCCTTTCGCAACCGCCATATTAAAATGGTATGACGCCTACGGGCGTAAAGAATTACCTTGGCAACAAAACAAAACCGCCTACACCGTTTGGCTATCTGAAATCATGCTTCAACAGACTCAAGTCGCCACGGTGATCCCATACTACCAGCGCTTCTTAGAACGCTTTCCAACGGTTATCGACCTAGCGAACGCCGAACAAGATGAGGTGCTCCACTTATGGACAGGGCTTGGTTATTACGCACGAGCTCGCAATCTACATAAAGCAGCCAAGATCGTTGCTGAGCAGTATGGGGGTGAATTTCCGCTTTCTATCGAAGAGATGAACGCGCTACCGGGAATAGGTCGCTCAACTGCAGCTGCAGTGCTGTCTTCCGTTCATAAGCTCCCTCATGCGATTCTTGATGGCAATGTAAAACGAACGCTTGCGAGAAGCTTTGCCGTTGAGGGTTGGCCGGGACAAAAGAAAGTCGAGAACCAGCTTTGGGAATATGCCGAAGCACATACTCCGAAGAAAGATGTCGATAAGTACAACCAAGCAATGATGGACATGGGCGCGATGGTTTGTACCCGTAGCAAGCCTAAATGTACTCTGTGCCCGATTGAAAGCATGTGTGAAGCCAAGAAACTTGATAGACAACTCGATTTCCCGGGCAAGAAACCTAAGAAAGAAAAACCAGTAAAAGAAACATGGTTTGTGATTCTGTACCACGACAACCAAGTGTGGCTCGAACAGCGTCCTCAGTCTGGTATCTGGGGTGGATTGTTTTGTTTCCCTCAAAATGAAAACGCAGAGATCGAACATCAACTAGATCTTCGTTCGGTCAAAGACACTGAAACAGATTCGATAAAGACCATGATTGCGTTTAGGCACACTTTCAGCCACTACCACTTAGATATCACGCCAGTATTGGTGAAATTAGATAAACAACCAGATTTGATAATGGAAGGGACTAAAGGTCTCTGGTATAACTTATCAAAACCGGAAGAAATTGGCCTAGCTGCTCCAGTAAAGCTGCTTATTGAGAGCCTACCCTTTGAACTGAACGACGACGTTTGAATCAACGAACGCGATAAGAGGAACCACTATGAGCCGCACTGTATTTTGTGCTCGCCTTCAAAAAGATGCTGAAGGCCTAGATTTTCAACTTTACCCAGGTGACTTAGGTAAGCGTATCTTTGACAACGTGTCTAAAGAAGCTTGGGGACAATGGCAAAGCAAGCAAACCATGCTTATCAATGAAAAGAAGCTAAACATGATGGATCCTGAGCATCGTAAACTTCTTGAAACCGAGATGGTTAACTTCCTTTTCGAAGGTAAAGATGTCGTAATTGATGGCTATACTCCACCAAGCGAATAAGACATTTATTTAAGCAATTTTTAATGACATCATGGTTAACGCTGCGATGTCATTTTTGTATGAGGAACTATGAAAAAGCTAAGTTACTTCCTAACAGCCATGTTATTAACTGGCTGCAGCCGTGAATTTGTCGAAAGCATTTATGATGTCAATTACGAGCCGACCAACCGATTTGTAAGTAATTTGGCGGAGCTACCCGGTCAATTTGAAAAAGACACGGGTGCCCTAGATTCCTTGATTAATAGCTTTTCTGGTAACATCCAAAAGCGTTGGGGCAGCAGTGAAGTAAAGATGGCAGGTAAAAGTAACTATGTGAAATACATAGACAATTACCTAAGCCGTTCCGAAGTTAACTTTAGCAAAGGCCTGATAACGGTAGAAACCGTCTCCTCTACTGAGCCTAAAAAACACCTCAAAAACGCGATCATGACAACGCTTTTGACGCCAGATGATCCGGCGCATGTTGACCTATTCTCTTCCAAAAGCATCAAGTTAGAAGGTAAGCCTTTCCTCTACAATCAAGTTGTTGACCAAGATAAAAAGCCCATTCAATGGACATGGCGCGCTAACCAGTTCGCTGATTACCTGATCGCTAACAACCTAAAAACCAAAGAAGTCGACTTTAAAAAATCCTACTACGTTGAGATCCCAATGGTGGCCGATCACGCCAGTCAGCGTAGTTATCAATACGCCGACATCGTTCGACGAGCATCTCAACGTTATGACATTCCTGAAGACTTGATCTACGCGATTATCAAAACAGAAAGTAGTTTCAACCCCTACGCAGTGAGCTGGGCGAATGCATACGGTCTTATGCAGGTGGTACCTAAAACCGCAGGTCGAGATGTCTTTAAGTTAGTAAAGAACAAGCCAGGAGAGCCCAGCCCTGAGTATTTATTCAATCCAGAAAACAACATTGATGCTGGTACCGCATACTTTTACATACTCAAAAATCGTTATTTGAAAGATGTAAAACACCCGACAACGCTCGAGTACAGTATGATTTCAGCATACAACGGCGGCACTGGTGGCGTGCTCAATACCTTCAGTAAGGACAGAAAACGAGCAATGCGAGACTTAAACTCGCTGCAACCTAGCCAAGCGTATTGGGCACTTACTAAGAAACACCCAAACAAAGAGTCGCGCCGATACTTAGAAAAAGTAACAAAATTCAAGAAAGATTTTAACCAAGGCAAAACGTAAGCCTCACTTTTGAATAAAAAAACAACTAACGAACGTTTTTTTTAATTATTTTCAAAAAAGGTGTTGACGGTTATGCAGAAAATCCGTTTAATAGCGCTCCGTTGCCCGGATAGCTCAGTCGGTAGAGCAGAGGATTGAAAATCCTCGTGTCGGTGGTTCGATTCCGCCTCCGGGCACCACAATTTGATTTGTTGGTGTCGAAACTCTTTAACAGGGAGTAGCAGCACGGACAAAAGCATAAAGAATTTAGTGTGCCGACT